>JAYKIB010000200.1:0-20020 GCA_035285005.1 Prochlorothrix sp. | reverse complement strand
AGATTCGCGGCTTGAAGATTCTCCGCTTCTAGATCCACAGCTTGCAGATCCGCCAAGGCCCGATCGCGATAGGCTCCGTAACGCTCCCGTTTGTTGCGGATACGGTGGGGCAGTTCCGGCAGAATGCCAAAGTTAGGGGGCATGGGCTGGAACGTTTTGGGCGAGGCACTGCTGATGAAGTCAAACAGGGCACCGGACATCAAGGTGGGGGGCAAGGTGAGGGGAGCCAGTCCCTGGACCAAACGGGCGGCATTGGTTCCGGCTAGCCAGCCCCCGGCCACCGCTGCGGTGTAGCCTTCCGTGCCCACCAACTGCCCACAGGCTAGCAAGGTTGGGCGCTTCCGAAACTGGAGGGTTGGTTCCAGTAACTCTGGGGCGTTAATAAAGGTATTTCGGTGCATGACTCCCATTCGGACAAACTCCGCATTCTCTAGCCCCGGAATCATCCGAAAAATACGTTTCTGCTCACCCCAACGCAAGTTAGTTTGGAAGCCCACCATATTCCACAGTTGACCGGCCTTATCTTCCTGGCGCAGTTGCACCACTGCATAGGGCTTTTTCTCTTTGTTAGCTGGATCTTTGAAGTCTCCAAGCCGCGCATCAAACAGGCCCACTGGCTTCAGGGGGCCGTAGCGCATCGTATCTTCCCCTCGCTGGGCAAGTTCCTCGATCGGTAGACATCCTTCAAAGAATTTCGCCGTTTCCCGCTCAAAATCCTTTAGTTCTGCCTGCTCTGCGGCGCAGAGTGCTTGCCGAAACTGGATATACTGGTCTCGGTTAAAGGGACAGTTGAGATAGGCAGCTTCGCCGCGATCGTACCGAGAAGCCAAAAAAGCTACGTCCTGATTAATACTTTCCCCCACGACGATCGGGCTGGCTGCATCAAAGAAGCTACAGTACTCTTGCCCCGTAAACTGCTGTAGATCCTCTGTTAAGGCCGGACTCGTCAGGGGACCGGTGGCTAGCACCGTAATGCCCTCCGTTGGGAGCGCTTGCACTTCCTCTCGGCGGAAATCAATGCGAGGATGCTGGTCGAGGGCAGTGGTGAGATCCTGACTAAAGATCGATCGATCGACTGCTAAGGCTCCCCCCGCAGGGACTGCATGGCGATCGGCCCGTGTGATGACCACCGATCCCAACCGCCGCAATTCTTCATGTAACAGTCCTGCTGCCCGATCGGTCGCCATCGCCCCAAAGGAGTTGCTACAGACCAATTCCGCCACCTGATCCGTATGGTGGGCGGGACTGAGCCGCTGCGGTCGCATTTCATAAAGGACCACGTCAACCCCTGCCTGGGCGATCTGCCATGCCGCTTCGGTTCCTGCCAGACCGGCTCCGATAACTGTCACCGGATGAGATTGGGATTGGGGTTGAGTCATGGGTCAGTGGTGTTTGGGGTGGGAATGGTGCAGGGGAATAGGGTGAAAACAGGGCGAACTTGAGTATTAGGGCGAATTTTTTAGGTATTTAGGACCAATTGTGGGGGATGGAGCTAGTGATGGACACCTCGCTTAATCCCACTGTTTGCTTAATCCCACTGTTTGGGAGACAGCCCACGCAAGAATTCAGGGTTTGGGTTGGGCGGCTTCGCCGCCCAACCCAATTAAGCGAGGTGCCCTTGTGGGTGTTAGAGGATATGGATAAACCCAAGGGAATCCCCCTGGTGTGGCGAATGGATCCCGCTGTGTCGCGACCCCATGCTGACGGCGCACTGGGTCGATCCGGTGCCCTGGGCCCAGTTTCCCTGCCGTCCAACCCCCCGTCTAACCCTATGAATCTAAGGTATATCACCGAGGCTGGAAACAGGTTCACCATTATAGCGGCTTGCGCTGGGGTGAAGCGGGATGTGCCCACCGGAGGCGTGCCCACCGGAGGCGGGGTGACTCTCTGGACTCGATACTTGTGCAAGGTGCTGTAACCCAGGCAAAAATTAGGGTCAGCTTGGGAGAGGAATCTGTCTAGCTCAGGTTGTTGAGGGTACCTCGATTTGTGGCGCGCGGCGCAGCCGCGCGCCACAACCCTGATTCTGCCGTGGTACTGCGGCGAAAATCTGTATTAATCGAGGTGCCCTTGAGATAATCCGTAGGATACCTCGATTAATTGTGGCAGGCAGCGAAGCTGCCTGCCACAACCTTGATTTTGCCGTGGGCACTACGGTCGAAAGTTGAATCAATCGAGATGGCCCTTTCGTAAGGATTGGAAAAAAATTTAAAGATAAAGGTCACCTCGATTAATCCAAATATTTGGGAGACAGCCCACACGCAAGAATAAGGGTTGGGGTTGGGCGGCGAAGCCGCCCAACCCAATTAAGCGAGGTGCCCATAAAGACGCAGTATTTCCAAAAGTTAAATGATTCGTAAATAAACCCAAAACTGAGAACAGACCTGACTAGCATGGGGCTGGGGTAGTCCGAACCTATGCAGGTGAAAATGAGCTTTTATGGATATTGTTCAAAAACAACTCCTAGAATTAGGCCAAAAGGTAGAAGCAACCAACCGTGCCGTGACTCGCTTGGATACCATGCTGTCTCGCCTCCTGGGGGAATACTCGCAAGACACAGGAGCTTACAAGGCTGACCCGGAACAGCCCGAGTCTACCTATGCCGCACAGCTCTACTCGCCTGATCTTGTCCCGTTTCAGTCTGCTGCTGCCATGGAGAATCTGCTATGGAAGTCAGGTGATCCGGGCACGATCGATCCTGCTGCCCCAACCTCAACCCAGAGCGACAATCTTGAGCAGGTTCAAACCTACGCGACTGCCCCTGAGCCAGAGCCGGACCCTTGGCCAGAATTGCGCCCCGATCTGCGGACGGATTTAAACCCCAACCTGCGCCCCGATCGATCGTCTAAATCCAGTCGCCACCCCCGCCTAGACTTGCACCCCGATTTGCACGCGGAACTCCGCCCGGAGTCTCGCGCCGATCTTCGTCAAAATCTGCGCCCGGACCTGCGCCAAGACCTGCGCCACAAAGATATCTTGGAAGACGATGATCACTATGGCGAAAGCGATTTTTCAACCCAGGATCGCCCCCTAGCCCTCGATATTCAAGTTCAGCGCCTCACAGCACAACTTACGGCAGCCTATAACCGCATTGCAGCTCTAGAGGAGCAGTTACTCTCCCAGCGCATTCCCCCCAGCCGCGACGATTAGGACGACAATTAGAACAAGGTTGCGACAGCGATCGTCTTCCCTTTTGCCCGCTTAGAGGACCGAGGGGGATACGGTACGGGCCTACAATACTTGGCTGAAGTTTTTAAAGGGCACCTCGATTAATTGTGGCGTGCGGCGAAGCCGCACAACCCAACCCTGACTCTTGCGTGGATCACAGGACAAAAATTTGGATTAATCGAGGTGCCCTAAACATCCCGGAGGGCACCTTCTGGAGGTCACCTTGATGCCTCGGGTTGGGCAGCTTCGCCGCCCATACGAGACCGATTGGCTGCCATAATTACCTGCACGGTTGTGGCCAGGGATTTTGGTGTACTATCCCTGGGTTGACCCTATACCGATTGCGCCATGTCCTCCCCTGCCCTATTCCAGTTCCTCACCACGCCCCTCACGGGTCTGGTCAAACCCCTGATTGAGCAGCAACTGGCCGCAGCGGATATTCAAATTAATGGCGATCGACCTTGGGATATTCAGATTCATAATCCCCAGTTTTTTAGCCGGATTGTCCTGCAGGGATCTTTGGGTTTGGGTGAGTCATACATGGAGGGGTGGTGGGATTGTGAGGCGTTGGATCAGTTTTTTACCCATCTGTTGCGAAGCAATGTCCATGAACAGGTGATGCCCAACAGTCCGGCGGCGGTGTGGGAAAAGGCTAAAACTAAGGTCCAAAATCTGCAAACCTTGGCCCGTAGTTTTCAGGTGGGGCAGCACCATTACGATTTGGGGAATGATCTCTTTCAGGCCATGCTCGATCGGCGCATGATCTATAGCTGTGGCTACTGGAAGCACGCCCGAAATCTGGACCAAGCCCAGGAGGCCAAACTTGAGCTGATTTGCCAGAAACTCCAGCTAAAACCCGGAATGCGGCTGTTGGATGTGGGCTGCGGCTGGGGTGGGTTGATGCAGTATGCCGCCGAGAAGTATGGGGTGTCCTGTGTGGGAGTGACGGTGTCCCAGGCCCAAAAGCAGTTAGGGGAGCAGCGTTGCGCAGGTTTGCCGATCGAGTTCAAACTCCAGGACTATCGCACCATGGCGGATCAGTCCCAGCCCCCGTTTGATCGTCCCTTCGATCGCATTGTTTCGGTGGGTATGTTTGAACATGTGGGGTATAAAAACTATGGTCAGTTTATGGCAGTTTTGAATCGTTGCCTCAAGCCGGAAGGGTTATGTTTGCTCCATACGATCGGCAACCGAAATAGTATTACCTATTGTGAATTGTGGACCCAAAAGTATATTTTCCCCAATGGTATGATCCCGTCGATCGCCCAAATTGCTACCGCCGCAGAATCGGGTTGGGTCATTGAAGATCTCCACAATTTTGGGCCGGACTATACCCCAACCCTGTTAGCTTGGTTGGGGAATTTCAACCAACATTGGCCTGCCCTAGAACCCCGCTACGGCCAGCCGTTTTACCGTCTCTGGAAATATTTTCTCTGCTCAACGGCGGGATCGTTCCGCGCTCGTCATATGCAGCTGTGGCAAATTGTTTTATCGAAAAATGGGGTTCTCGGCGGTTATCAAGCCGTGCGTTAGGCGTGGGGTGCTCCCAGGGCACTCATCCCGATCGCTTCAATTTTTTGCCCTAAACCGCAGAGGATGTTTAGAAACCTAATAAAATCCCCTGGGGTGACCTAAACTTTCGCCACAAACCAACCTCGATTACCTTGTTTTTTGGCTTGGAGTAAGGTTAAGGTCGCAGTTTGCAAGAAAGCCCCCACACGCTTGCCCGTTAGCTCTGTGCAAACCGTATTAATGCCCTGCTGATAGGTATTGCGAAATTCGTGGGTGACTTCCGACAGGGAGACAAACCCATCTGGATACTTATTGGGAACTTTTTGTAATACCGTGTCGATCAGGGGGATCAGTTGCTGTTCAAAAGCAGTTTGGCTTTCGTTGGAGGGCGCTTCGCCCGAGGCAGTTTGGGGGATCAGAGGGGGAGAAAAAAGAGAAACCCAGGTGATATCCGGCTGTTCGGGGGACTGGTGCAGCACAAACTGCTGGGGCGACTTTTCGAGAAAGGTGAGCAGGGAGGCTTGTTCGGTGTTGGACTGGTGCGGCAGCAGTGCGCTCAGTCGATCGTCCAAATCTCGATCGAAGGAGCAACCGTGACGACGCTCATAGCCCTGGGCCAGTTGATCGAGGCTAATCCAGGGTGTTTTGCGGTGGAGCCATTGGCAGAGTTTCACCAAGCGATCGTGGAGCACATCCAACGGGACGGGCGGCTGGGGAATCTCCCATTCCTCACCGCTCACCACATCGCGCACGGCTACCCGATCGCCCTGTTGGGTAATGCGATAGACTTCATAGCCCTGTTGCACGAGGGTGGTGGCTAGGGATGAAAAAATCTGATCATTGGAGCCGATGAAGACTTGTTGGACGCGGGGATAGTGGGTGCGGATCGAGGAGCCGAAGGTGAGCATGGCGCCGTCGGTGCGATCGCGGCCTGCGGGTACATGGATCAGCAAATAGTGGCGATGGTGCAAGTCCCCGTCGTTGCCCCGGTTTTTCCAGTTGGCGAAGGCGACACGGTAGAGAATCTGACAGTTGGTTTTTTGCTGGAGATAAACTTCGCGTTCTCGATCGAGGGAGAAGTGATCCGCGTCCAACAACACCATGGCGATCGCGGGGGATGGAGGGGCGATCGGGGCCGGGTCGGGGGAGTCGAGCGTGGGTGGGGCTTCGGTGACCGGAGGAGCGGTATAGATCGAGGGGCTTGCTTGGGTCAGGGGCTCTGTGGCTGGCTCGATCGGGTTGGGAGTGGTTGCGATCGGGTTTGGGTTAGTTGCGATCGGGGCCGGGTCAGCCGAGTCAGTCGTGGTTAGATCCGTTGTGGTCCCATCATTGGCAACGCTAGTGCTTGTAGTCTCAGTGCTTGTAGTCCCACTAGTGCTTATAGTCTCAGCGCTTGTGGGTTCAGCACGGGTGACCTCAGTATCTGTGAGATTAGTACCTGTGAGACCAGTACCTGTGGCCTCAATACTTGCGGTCTCGCTGCTGCCAGTCTCAGCGCTCGCAGCCTTCGCAGTAACCGGAGCATCGCTGGGGGGAAAAAGGTGCTGGTGGAGGCTTTGCACCATGGTCTCACCCGCCGGAGACGCAAGAAACTCCGCCGAGAGCAACTTGCGGTAAAGCGCCTGGAGCTTGGCCCAAACCCGCTGTGGATCCTCATCTTGGATCACCTTCAGCAGGCCGCCCCGAATCGTGCGCAAATCCGTCACAGACCCTAACTTAGCTTGGCCATACTCCGACAGTGCCCCGGTTGTCCGGTAGATCTGAAGACTTTCAATAAGGGCATCAAGAACCGAGGTTAAGGCGTGGGAAGATAGGGACATGGGGGCAGCAAAGGGAGGGGGCCAGCATTAAGTCAAGCTTTGGACAAATTGGGCAAGGCGATCGAGACCCTTCTCGATCGTTGCCAGATCCGTAGCATAGGACATTCGGAAACAATCATCAGCCCCAAATGCCACACCGGGAATTGTAGCCACATGATGTTCGTCCAGGAGGCGAGTGCAAAACTCCATGGAATTCAGACCCAGGGCTGGATCTAATTTAGCAAAGACATAAAACGCTCCCCTCGGTTCTGGGCAACTTATGCCCGGGATAGCATTGAGACGCTCCATAACCACAGTACGCCGTTGGGCGAAGGCTTTCCCCATCATGGCCACACAGTCCTGGGGGCCATCCAGGGCCGTAATCGCCCCATATTGGGCAAAGGTACACACATTAGAGGTGCTGTGACCCTGGAGGGAGGCGGCGGCCTTAATCACTGCCGCATCCCCGGCCAGATATCCCACACGCCACCCCGTCATCGAATAGGCTTTGGCAAACCCGTTGCTGATAAGAGTGCGGGCGTAGGCTTCGGGACTGGCGGCGGCGATGCTCAGATGCTCGGCCCCGTCGTAAAGAATCTTTTCATAAATCTCATCAGAAACGACCCAAATATCCGCTTCGACCACCACCTGGGCTAAAGCTTTGACTTCTGCGGGGCTGTAAACCATGCCCGTGGGGTTGGAGGGCGAGTTGAAAATGAGCAGTTTGGTTTGGGGAGTGATCGCTTGGCGCAGTTGCTCCGGCGACATCTTGAACCCCGTCTCTAGGGTCGTTTCCACCAACACGGGCACACCTCCGGCTAGCTTCACCATCTCGGGATAGCTCACCCAGTAGGGCGTGGGGATAATGACCTCATCACCGGGATCAATCAACACCTGCATCAGGTTGTAGAGCGATTGCTTTCCCCCGTTGGTCACGAGGATTTGGTTGCTGCTGTAGGTGAGTTGGTTATCACGCTGGAACTTGCGAACGATCGCATTCCGCAGTTTGGGTTCCCCGGCGGCGGGACCGTAGCGGGTTTTGCCGTCATCGAGGGCTTGCTTGGCGGCAGCCTTGATGTGATCGGGGGTGTCAAAATCCGGCTCTCCTGCGCTGAAACTGCATACATCTAAGCCCTCTTCTTTCATGGCTTTGGCTTTAGCAGAAATGGCCAAGGTCAGGGAGGGAGTAACTTGGCCAATGCGGTGGGCGAGTTTCATAAGCGAGAGACAGGGCGAGGGACAGGGAAGAGAGTCACGGACAAAAGGCAAACCGGGCCGATCGGGGGCCAACGCGACCCCCATATATAGCAGCTTTTGGGAACTCTAACCTGAGAATCCTAGGAAGCCTTAACAATATGACAGTCGTTATGGCGATCGGGGCCAGTCGGGGCGGTGGAGTCGGGGACAGGACCGCCCTGGACGGGTTCGTTGCTGGATGGGTGAGTTCATGGCCAGGGGGCTGCTGCTCCGTGGCTTCGGTTTCCCAGGCATGGAAAGGCGTTGAGTGCGGGGAGTTGCCCGCTGGGTGCAGGATGGTTGCAAACCGGGCGTAGGTTCGGCCCCGACACCTATTCCAGGCTCAAAACCGACACCTAACCGACACCTATTCCAGGCTCAAACCATTGTAGGTGGCGGCTTGGGGGCGTGGTGCGATCGGGGCGCGGGCGATTTTGCGTTCCTGGCGACGGTGGGCCTGGAAATGCTGCTGCCACAGATCCGGCGCATCCAGGGTATTGCCCCCATGCTGGGTGAGTCGTTGGCGAATTTGACAGAGGACCGGCGTGTTAACACAGGCACCCGCCACCACAACCTGGCCTTTAGTCAGGGCTGGTAACTCTCGCAATAAATCTCGCCCTGCGGCCTCTACTCCATGTTTCAGACTGTCCTGGTCCACAGGATTGACAATTCGCATTAAAAACTGGCTCATACATTGGGATAGTACATCTGAATCCAGCTTTCCGGGTCGTTGTGTAATGAGTCCCACACCAATACCAAACTTGCGGCCCTCACTCAAAATCGTGCGCAGAATCTGCTTACAGCGGGAGGGTTCGTGGGCTGGGGCAAAGCGGTGAGCCTCTTCGATCAAGGTGAAGAAGGGATAGGGCAAGTAGTTTTCGTTGTCGGTGTCGATGACTTCGGTGGCTGTATTCATGCGAGCTTGGTAGGCTTGGCGCAAAATTGCGGCACAAATCACCTGTTGCTCTTCCTGGTTAATCTGATTCATTTGCAACACTGTCACTTGACCCGGTTGCAAGAGGTCCGGGGGCGTGAGGTGGAGAGAGGGGTGGAAATATTCGGATCGTTCCATCCGATCGAGCTTCCATTCCAAGGCTGGGGCCGAAGATCCCGCTTTCTCGTTTCCTTCCTCATCGATCTGGGTGTCGGCCTCATAAACAGCGGCAATCAGATCCTTCACATCCCAACGATGTTCATGACTGCCCCGCTTATGCTTCTTGAGAATGCCAAAGGCCTTATTGAGGATCGACTGCTGTCGATCGCTCATATTGGGCAATAACGCCAAAACATCCGCATACTCCAGGGACGAAACCCGAATCCGAATATCCTGGGGCTCCAGGATCTTGACCTGGGGCTGGTAGCCATCTTCTGCCTGAAATGCATCGTGTCCCCGGAGCTCATTTAGGGTGCCATACTCCCCATGGGGGTCGAAAATTAGGACTGCGGCCCGGTTATAGGGCCGCATCAGCTCTTCAATCAAAACGCCTGCTGTGTAGGACTTTCCTGATCCGGTTCCCGCCAAAATAGCCATGTGGGTACTGACCAGTTCCTTTACATCTAGCACCACGGGTACCGCCCCCGGCTCCCGCAGAAGCAAGTAGCCCACTTCCGCCGAACCCACTGTTCCGGCTTCTTTTTTATTGAGAATACCGACCAGTTGCTGATCCCCAGCCATAAAAACTTTGGCCCCTGGATCCGGGGCACGGCGCGGGTTCCGAAACCCCAAAATCGGATCAAAAAACCCCATCACATCGACGGTAACTTCGTAAATTTCGGGGTTGCTGTAGGTGAAGCCCACGAGGGCGGCAACGACTTCAGGACTCGTTTCGGTATCGGCAAAGATCCGATCGGGGAAGTGTTCAATTAGTCGTCGCCCTGAGATTTTACCGAGAATCTGGCGATCGATCGCGGCTTTCCCGCCCATACCCGGTTCCTGCCATTCATAATAGACAAATTCACCAATTCGAACCTGCCGGTTTTCGGTGGTAATGAAGAGGTACTGGTTGCCATCTTCGCCCGGTCCTTTGACAGTGCCAATGATGGGGTTGGCAATGGGGGTGGGGGGAGGAGCGAGGGTCATGGTGGGGCGGGGGTTGGGGTGGTCAGGGGCGATCGGCAGAGACGGGGCGATCGATCGGGTGTCCCCATTATAGGGTTCTCTGTTAAGGTCTCTAGCCTAGTGGACACCTCGATTAATCCGAATTTTTGGGAGACAGCCCACGCAAGAATCAGGGTTTAGGTTGGGCGGCTTCGCCGCCCAACTCCATTAATCGAGGTGCCCTATCGCTCTAGGCGTGAGGGCGTGCCCGATCGGGAGGCATAGGCAGGGGTGAACGGAGGGGCAGCGTTAACCCTTGAGGTAGCGATCGAGCCAGCTCACCATTTCCCACAGCACATGGCCCACCGCTTGTCGCGATCGGTAGTCATGCCCCTCTCCCGGTAATACTACCCAGCGCACGGTGCCTCCCAAGCCCTTGATGGCCTCAAACAGACGCTCACTCTGGATTGGATAGGTGCCAGGATTGCTGTCAGCTCCCCCATGGATGAGTAAAAGTGGGGTTTTAATGCGATCGGCGACGGTGAAGGGTGACATTGCGGTATAGGTCTCTAAAGCTTCCCAATAGGTGCGCTGTTCTCCCTGGAAGCCAAAGGGCGTCAAGGTGCGATTATAGGCGCCACTGCGGGCGATCCCGGCCCGGAACCGATCGCTATGGGCCAGCAAATTGGCCACGGTAAAGGCTCCGTAGGAATGGCCCCCCACCGCAACCCGATCGGGATCGGCAATTCCCCGCTCCACCAGGAAATCCACCGCTGCATGGGCACTACTCAGTAACTGCTCCCCATAGGTATCATTGGGTTCTTCCCCCTCCTCACCCAGGATTGGAATGCTGGGATTATCGAGAATTGCGTAGCCCTGGGTTAACAGAAACAGGATAGAGCCGCCCCAGGGCCGACTAAAGGCATTTTCCGCCGTGGTTACCTGTCCGGCACTGTCGCGGCTGCGGAATTCCTCCGGATAAACCCAGAGGAGCGTGGGAAGTGGACCTTGGCTGGGGTCGTAACCGGGGGGAAGGTAGAGGGTTGCGGAGAGGGTCAGGCCATCGGCGCGGAGATAGCGGACCACATGGCGCGTAATGCCCGCATACCAGGGTAAGGGGTCACGAAACTGGGTGAGGGGGGTCAGGGTCTGGTGGCGGCGATCGTGGCGGTAAAAGTTATTGGGTTCCGTGGAACTTTGGCGGGCCGTGATGAACTGATTCGCCTCGGGGTCTAAAATAACGCGAACGGCTTCATAGTAGGGATCCTCAGCTTGCCAGAGCCGCTCCTTTGTATCTGTCGCCAAATTCCAACGATCGAGGAAGGGATAGACCCCTTTGGGGGATGCGCCGTAACCCTCCAAATAGACGCTTTCCGTATCCGGTGCAAATAACAGCGTCCCCCAGCCATAGGGACCGGGTACGGTGACCAACTCGCCTGGATCCTGGTAGGCATCCTGAAAGTCCCGCTGGTGCAGGAGTTGGGGATCGCCTCCAGTCTGGGTCGGATCCAATTTCCAGAGGCGTAATTGGCGGCTGTCATACCAGGCTTCCATCCCGATCGCCAGGTTCTCTCGTCCCCAGCGCAGGCGATACAGGCGCATTTCCAACTTCCATAACAGCTGGGGTTCGGGTAATTCTGGACCAAAGGGTGCCGAAATTTGGTACACCGCATCCCGATGGGGCACCTCAATGCGCGGATCACCCTGATCCAATGCCTCTACCCAAAATAGCGTCGCCGGTCGATCGCCGCGCCAGTTCACCCAACGCCGTCCCGGTCGCACCGCATCATATTGGGGCAACACCGTTTCATTGAGGGGCAGATCCGCCACAATACCCTGGGATTGGCCCTTTAAGTCCAGCACCTCGGCCCGGTGGGGGAAGCGCCAGAGTGGTACCTGGTAGGAAAAGGGACGGGACAGGGTTTCCAGGAGAATCCATTGGCCATCGGGTGATGGGGTTGCTTCGTCAATCAAGCACGGGTCCGTTAATGGGGTTTGGGTACCGTCAAGCCCCACTTGCATCAGTACGGAGGTTAAGTAATACGCAAACAGATCGGCATCATGGGCCGTGGTCAGTAGGTTGGTATAGGTGCGGGAAGGGCTCGCCTCCCCCGCATGGTTTTCCACCTGGGGACCGATCGGGATTTCGGGAGCTGCGGGCGGTTCGGGATGATTGGCGGGAATCATCTTGCAGAGTAGCCCCTGTTCCTCACTAATCCAGTTGCAGGGATTGCCGTAGGTGCCGTTTAGGCAGGATTCCGTCAGTTTTCGGGCCTGGGCCGTGACCAGTTCTAGGACCCACAGGGATACGCCGGTGTCTTCGGTTAACGTAAAGGCGAGGTAATGCCCCTGGGGAGACCAGCGCAGGTTCCGAATTTGGGCCTGGTCCGGTAGGACTACGGTGCGTCGTGCTTTGGGATCTGCGGCGGCTTCCGGATCGAGACTACACACGGTCATTTTGCCGTAGCCTTGGGCCCGGGCTGGTTCCCAGGTTTTGGGATTCAGTTCTAGTCCTGCTAAACGCAGGATTGGGGCGACGATTAAACGAATATCCGGTAGAGAAGGTCGCTCCAGCTCCAAAAACCACTGACGATTGGGGGAAATGCGGACGATCGGCGATCGGGGGCTGTCATACTGTTCGTCAATGGGTGTAGGGGGTGTTTGCCAGTGGAGTGGGGCCGAGTCGGTTGCAGTCATAGGGTAGGGGGTGAGGATGGTGAGGGGGGAGTGTCGAGAGGACACCTCGATTGATCTCAGATTTATCTAAAGTTTGGGGAGGACACCTCGATTAATTGTGGCCGGCGGCGCAGCCGCCGGCCACAACCCTGATTGTGCCGTGGACACCGTGGTAGAAATTGGAATCTTTCGAGGTGCCCGAGGGATCGCCCCTGCAAGAATCAGGTGCATGTCACTGCACCGCACACCACTGGTCACGGCGACTGGTTACTGTGACTGGTCACGGCGACTGGTCACGGCGACTGGTTACTGCGACTGGTTACTGTAACTAATCACTGCGACCGGTCACTGCGATAGGCAAGAACCAGAGCCTATGGTGAGCGGCTTTGTCGCCTATCTCCATTGATCGAGGTGCCGTTTCGTTTTCTTCTAGTCTACTGAAAACCGGATTCCCTCGCCTTGAAGTCCATCCCCCATCACGATAGGATCCCCATGCTGAAGCAATTCCGACGAAAATTCGCGTAACTTACCAATATCACCATGACCCAGTACGACGTATACGGCCTCGGCAATGCCCTGGTGGACATTGAACTTTCCGTCACCCCGGACCTGTTGCAAACCGCTGGCATTGACAAGGGCGTAATGACTCTCCTAGAGGAAGCGCAACAGCAGGATATCCTCCAGAAGCTCCAGGGCCACAGCCCCAAAAAGGCCAGCGGGGGTTCGGCGGCCAATACCCTGATTGCGATCGGCCAGTTAGGGGGCAAGGGCTACTACTCCTGTAAGGTGGCCAATGATGCGGATGGGCTCTTCTACCTGGAAGACATGGCCCGCTGCGGGGTGGATACCAATCTGAAGCCAGAAACCCTGGCCGCTGGCATTACGGGCAAGTGTTTGGTCATGGTCACTCCCGATGCCGATCGTACGATGGGGACGTTTTTGGGCATTAGCGGCAGCTTTAGCGAGACTGAACTGGACGAAACGGCGATCGCGGCCTCTGCCTACACTTATGTGGAAGGCTACCTGGTCACTTCCCCCACGGGCAAGGCTGCAGCTGTCAAAGCCCGTGCCTTGGCGAAGGCGGCGGGTCAAAAGGTGTCTTTAACCCTGTCCGACTTTAATATGGTCAAATTCTTCAAGGATGGCCTTTTAGAGATGATTGGCGACGGTGTGGACCTGCTCTTTGCCAATGAGACCGAAGCGCTGGCTATGGCGGATACGGAGGATCTGGATACGGCGATCGCGTACCTCAAGACCCTCAGCCGCACCTTTGTCATTACCCGTGGTCCAGAGGGATCGGTGGTCTTTGATGGCGAAAACCTGCTTCAGGTGGCGGGATACCCTGTGGAGGCGATCGATACGGTGGGTGCGGGCGATAGTTATGCCGGTGCGTTCCTATATGGCATTACCCAGGGGATGGGCTTTGGCAAGGCTGGGGATCTGGCTTCTCGGGTGTCCTCGAAACTGGTGACCCAGTATGGTCCTCGCCTCACGACGGAGCAAATCCAGGCCATCCTCAAGGCACTGTAGCTCTTGGGGCTGTCATCTTTTAACCCTAGAATGCCCTCAGAGCCAGGGACACAGCCCCGAGCTCATAAAACTGACGCGGGCGTGTAACTCTGATGGGCACCTTGATGGAAGCCCCTCACCCCAAGCTCTCTCCCCCAGGGAGAGGAGCTAAAACCTACACTTGGGCACCTCGAAAAATTCAAATTTCGACCACAGTGCCCACGGCAGAATCAAGGTTGTGGTCGGCGGCGAAGCCGCCGACCACAATTAATCGAGGTGCCCACTTTATGTTCTCCCCCTCGTCTATGTTGGGGGAGCGGGGGGGTAGGGGTAGGAAACTGATGTTTTTTATCGTGGGCCGGTCACTACAAGGCAGCCCATGCCTGACCCAGGGCGATCGCCCCAAAAGCCGTAATTACCCCCCCCGAGAGGCGGTTAATCCACAGCAGTCGATCGCCCGTCAGTCGGTGTCGTAACCGAGCGGTAATCCCACTGAGCAACAGCCACCAACTGGCTGACCCCAGCCCAATCCCCAGCACCAACGCGATCGCGTCTCCTGGATTACCAGTGGTGGTTCCCAGCCCTAAGCCGGCGAAAATTGCAGTAAAGGCCAGAATTGTAGCCGGATTCATCAGGGTTAACCCCAGGGTTGTACTGTAGGCCTGCCACAGTTGTAGCTCACCGGTTACCGCCGTATCCTGGGCGGGCGATCGGCAAAAGGTGACCACGCCCAAATATCCCAGGAACAGCCCCCCCACCCCCTGCAATACCTGCTGGTATTGCAACAGGACCGCCGACACGGCTGAGACGCCTAAGGCGGCCACGCAACCATACAAACCATCTGCTGTCGCTGCCCCTAACCCCGTGGCAAGGCCAACCCGCCACCCCTGGGCGAGGGTTTGGCGAATACACAGCACGCCGATCGGCCCCACGGGAGCTGCGATCGCCAGTCCCAGTACCCAACCCCGTACCAGAATCTCCCCGAAAACGCGCCATTCCATGGGTATCGCTCCCTCTCCCTAATCGATTGGTCTGTCGGGTACTTTGATGAGCACTCTGATTAGCACTCTGATTAGCACTCTGGTTAGCACTCCAATTAATTGTGGCGTGCGGCAAAGCCGCACGCCACAACCCTGATGCTTGTCTGGGGCATTCCCGCAAAGCTCCCCGGGTTTCTGGTTCCCCGCAGTCTGGCAACCGCCCAGTGGGTGGCGACAAGTCTGGGGAGTGAACCCCCGGCGCAGCGGGGGGTTCACTCCCCAAGGTATCTGTCCGTTGCCATCGGGGGCAGGATTTTCCGGGCGGCACCGTAGCAAACGCGAGTCTGTGGTGTACCCTATGGGCAACCCGCTGCCCCTGCTTGTCGCCACGCTGCAGAGGGCCAGCCCCCTACGCCCCAGCCCCCGATGCCATGTCCCCAAGCCTGAATCTCCAGCCCGCCGGCCATCGCGCCAGTCCCCCCCTGAACCCTCTGGTTGCTCGCCTCCTGCGCTGGTTTAACCTTCGTCCAGAGGAAGTGGAACGCACCTTTCTGATGTTCCTCTTCTATATGGCCTTCTCGATCGGCATGACCTGGCTCGAAGCCAGCAGCATCGCCCTCTTTCTGGAAAACTACGGTGCGGAATTCTTGCCCTGGATTGCCGTGGTCACCGCCGTGACCGGATCCACCATGGGGGCAACCTACTCCTGGCTCCAGCAGGTTTTACCCCTGCGCACCCTAGTGGTGCTGGTCCCCTCCGCCATGGCCGGGGTTCTGGTCATCCTGCGCATTGGCCTTAGCTTTCCCAGCACGTTTATCCTCAATGTCTCAATTTTGGGGATCACCATTTTTGCCCTGCGGCTGTGGGCAGAGGCACTGTTCACCATTAGCGAACTGAACACCACGATCGCCGCCAACCAGTTATTCAATATTCGGGAAATTAAGCGCACCTATCCCATCATCAGCAGTGGCGTGCTGGTGTCGGACATTGCCAGCGGCTTTACCCTGCCCCTGTTGCTGTTGGCGTTGGGGGGCCAGCAAACAGGACTCCACAACGTCATTGTGGTGGCCGCCTTCATGATGGTGGCCGGGAGCGGGGCCTTGCTCTACCTGACCCAGCGCTACGAGCAAGCCTTCCCCAATACGGTTGGCCGGATCCAAAGCACTGACCAGGTGGAACTGACCACGCGACGGATTCGGGGTCCCCTGCGGCGCTACACGATCGCCCTCATTCTCTTCTTTGTCTTTGCCCAACTGTTGCTGGAACTGATTGAGTTCCAGTTTTATGACCAGTTGGAAATGCGCTTTACCGCTGCCCAGATTGCGGGATTCCTGGGTCTGTTTAACGGGGTGTTGGGGATTTTTGAAATTGGCACCCAATGGTTTTTGTCCAGCCGTCTGATTGAGCGCTGGGGTGTTTTTCTGGCTGCGTCGATTTTACCGGGCCTCATTATTCTGCTCAGCTTCCTCTCCCTCACCCAAATGGTGAGCCTGTTGGGCGGCTTACTGTTCCTCAAGTTCTTTGACGAACTGCTGCGCTACACCCTGGTCGCCAGTACGGGGCCGGTTTTCTTCCAGCCAATTCCAGACTTTGTTCGCTCGCGGGTTCAGTCCATGCGGGGGATTTCTGACCCCATTTCCTCCGGCATCATGGGGACGATTATTCTGTCTTCCCTCTGGTATCTCCAGCGGTTTCATCCCGGTTTGCCCGACCTGAAACACCAGTTTTTCCTTGCCCTCACGGTCCTGTTTGGGGGTGCTTGGGCCTACTCGGTGTGGTTGCTGCGATCGGGTTATGTCAAACTGCTCGTTCTTAGTGCAGAGCGGGGTCAACTGAGCGGGGCCAACTTTGATCTTCGCGCCCTCAAGCAAGCGGTGATCGGTGCCCTCGAAAATAATGGCCCCGAGGCCGAAAAGCGCTCTTGTATTGAATTGCTGAGCCAGCTTTACCCCGAAAGCATCGCTGAAGTGCTTGCGCCTTTACTGCGCCGCTTCACCCCCAAGCTCCAGTACCAAACCCTAGAACTGATGCTGGATCATCCCGATCCCAACTACCTGGGGGAGGTGCGGGAGCTGTTGGATGCGTCGGTGCCGCCGGAGGTGTTGGCGGTGGCCTTGCGTTATGTGTGGCTGACGGAAGCCGATCCCAAGTTGGAACAACTGCGGCGCTATCTGCGGCCCGAGGTGGATGCCACGGTGCGGGCCACGGCGGCGGCCTTGATGCTGCGGCTGGGTAGCCCGGCGCAACGGGCCGAAGCAACCCAAACCCTGCGGCGAATGCTGACCCATAAACGGGAGCGGGAGCGGGTTAAGGGGTGCGAAGCCCTGGGGAATGCGGTGCATATGCAGGCTCTCCGGATCTATATCAGCGATCTGCTCCAGGATCCCTCCCTGCGGGTGCGCCAGGCGACCCTAGAGGCGATCGCCGCCACCCATCTGGCCGAGTTTTATCCCTCCCTGATCAAAGGGCTGTACTACTCCTCAACCCGTGAAGCGGCTACCGTGGGTCTGATTCGGCTCGAAAATGAGGTGCTGGAACCCCTGCTGGAACTGGCCACCAACCCCCACAAGCCCACGGGGGTCTGTATCCATGCCTGGAATGTAATCGGCAAAATTGGCTCCCTGGAAGCCCTGAATCAGTTGGTGGTCAACCTGACGAGCAGTTGGGGCAGCACGCGCCGCAATATCCTACGAATTCTGCTCAAATTGCCCCAGGAGGCGGGGATTAATGCCGTGCTCGATCGACTGGACGGACGGCGCGGGGTGGAAAATCTCATTGACCAGGAGTTAATCCTCATCGGCAAGCTCTACGGGGCGAGTTTGGATCTGTCCACGGAGGAGGTGACTGGGCTGGAGGCGGAACTGCTGCTGCGGGCCATTGGGGACCAACAGAACGATGCGATCGATCGGATTTTCCTCTTGTTGCGTTTCCTCTATCCCAGCAACGAAATCCAGGCGGCGGACTTCTGCCTGCGATCGAATGCTTCCAGTAGTGTGGCCCGAGGGATTGAGATCCTCGACAACACCTTGGATATCCCCAATAAACGCAAGTTGCTGGTGGTGCTTGATCGGCGGCCTGTGTTGGAAAAATTTCAAGCCCTGGCGGATCTCCTGGAGACGGAGGATCTCGATCGCCTGGCCCCCAGCGGTCGTCTCCGGCGCTTGCTCGAATCCAGCGATTATCTGGGAGATTGGCTCCTGGCCTGCTGCTTCCACCTGGCCCGCAGCCAACGCTGGACCATTCATCCCGAACGCGCTCTTGCTTCCCTGCGCCACCCCACGGGCTTTGTCCGCGAAGCGGTCATTAGCTATATCGCCATGGCTTCCCCTCGGGCACTGGCCAAGATTCTGCCCATGATTCAAACCGATCCGGCGCCCCTGGTGGCCCAACAGGCCCGAATGCTCCTCGGTCAACTCCAATCCCAGCGTCAAATAACGGGCCAGCCCCCTGTACGATCGCTGTCCGGTCCTCAATCTGCTCCGGTGGGGTAGCGCGAACCTGGTCTCTGTGGGAGCTGCGGGCCTCTTGACTCATGGGGTTGGGTCGCTGGGCCGCCCAACCACCCCACTGGATCTGCTGGATCGATAACAGATCTAAACTGGCGCGACAGACGTGCGTGACGTGTCGCTGGTCCTGCTGGGGCAATTGCTCGGGTGATGAGGGTGATGACTGTTGTAGCTGTAAAGGATCATGGCGGAAACGGGAGGATTGGGGAGCGAACCGCCAAGATAGAAGGAGGTGAGTCAGTGACTTCACCCCAGTCCCTGCCCTGCCGAGACTGAATCCCAGTCCCCGCAACGCACCTTGAAACCGGGGCAATATTGGGGGTCCATTTCACTTTGGAACGGGCCAGTGGCGGCCCACTCCTCCACTGGCGCTACCGATGGAGAGCTGTGCTGGTTCTCCATCGATAAACGTGAAATGCACCCAAATTTTCCGCCCTAGGAGCATCGAGGTGTGCCTCACCCAAGTTTCCCCACTCCATGACGCTCTGGCGGACAATCCCGTGACCCCAACCCCTCCCCAATCCTCCCTCCCTACCCCAGCTCGCCCCCGCGTTGCGGTGATTGGAGCCGGTAAAGTGGGCAGTACCCTGACCCAGCGACTGGCAGAAAAACAGATTGCCGATGTTGTCCTGTTGGATGTGGTACCGGGACTGCCCCAGGGCATTGCTTTGGATTTGACCGAAGCCCGAGGCGTAGAACGCCATGATTTCGAGATTTCCGGTACCAATGACTACGCTGACCTCCAGGCGATCGATGTGGTGGTGATTACCGCCGGGAAACCTCGCCAACCCGGCATGAGCCGCGATGATCTGCTGGAAATTAACGGAAAAATCGTCGCCACTGCCGCCCAACACGCGATCGCCCAATCTCCCCAGGCCATTATTCTGGTGGTCACCAATCCCCTGGACACCATGACCTATCTGGCCCAAAAGGCCACCGGTCTTCCCTATCAACGGGTGATTGGCATGGCGGGTGTGCTGGACTCGGCCCGCTTCCAAACCTTTATTGCCATGGAGCTGGGGGTGTCGGTTCTCGATGTGAGCACGATGGTGTTGGGGACCCATGGGGATTCGATGGTGCCGTTGCCGCGCTTCTGTACGGTGAACGGTATTGCGATCACGGAATTGATGGATGCGGAGACGATCGATCGTCTGGTCCATCGCACCCGCTTTGCGGGGGGCGAAATTGTTGAACTGATGAAAACGGGGGGTGCCTTCTATGCGCCGGCATCTGCTGCTGCGCTGATGGTGGAGGCGATTTTGAATGATCGCCAGCGCATTGTTCCTGCTGCCTGCTATCTCCAGGGAGAATACGGCCTTAAGAATCTGTATTTAGGAGTGCCCTGTCGTTTGGGTCGATCGGGAGTCCAGGAGATTATCCAGCTTCAGCTAACGGATGGGGAGCAGGCGATGCTTGTGGATGCGGCGAAGGTGATTGAAAAACAGATCGATCGGGTCAAAGATTTGGTTTTCTAAGGGGGAGATCTCGCGGTGACGAGTCTGGCCCCCATTCCCTAGCTCCCCTCTGCCCTCCGGGCAGGCGAAGCCAACGACTGCGCTCAGGACACCGCCCGTTCGACTGCGCTCAGGACACCGC
>JAYKIB010000199.1:0-6237 GCA_035285005.1 Prochlorothrix sp. | reverse complement strand
CGTCACAACGGCCTGGTGTCGGAATAAAACCTTGCGGGGGCTCGCCCCCGGACAGACTTTCCCGGCAACACCTATGGCAGACACCCGTCATCCGTTTTTGCATGGTCTGAGCAAGCACCGCGGTTCTCCCCCGACGGTCGTGGTCATCTTCGGCGCCTCCGGCGACCTGACAGCGCGCAAACTGATCCCGGCCATCTACAATCTGGCCCACGACGGACTGCTGCCGGCGGATTTCTACCTGATTGGCTTCGGCCGGAAGCCAATCCCCGACGAGGAGTTCCAGAAGATCGCGGCCGGCGCCATCAAGGAGTTTTCGCGCCGTGAGCCCACTGCGGATGTCTGGGGGCGGCTCGCGCCGCGCACCCTCTATGTCAGCGGCGGCTACGACGAGAAGGCGGCTTTCGACCGTCTCGGCGAGCGCATCGCCGGACTCGAAAAGCAGATCAACCAAGAGCTGCAGACGCTGTTTTATATCTCCACGCCCCCCACGGTCTTCGCGCCGATCATCCGCAATCTTGGCGCCAGCGGCCTCGCCGCCAAGTATCTCGGCCAGCGTCATCAATCGAAGGTCATCATTGAAAAGCCGTTTGGCCGCGATCTCGCCAGCGCACAGGCGCTGAACAAGGAGCTGACCGACGTGTTCGAGGAGTCGCAGGTATTCCGCATTGATCATTATCTCGGCAAGGAGACGGTGCAGGATCTGTTGGTGCAGCGCTTCGCCAACTCGATCTTCGAACCGATCTGGAACCGGAATTTCATTGATCACGTGCAGATCACTGTGGCCGAGCAGGTGGGCGTCGAGGCGCGGGCCGGCTACTACGAGCAGAGTGGCGCACTGCGCGACATGATTCAGAATCATACGATGCAGTTGCTGGCGCTCACGGCGATGGAGCCCCCTGTTTCGATGGACGCCGAGTCTGTCCGCGACGAAAAAGTGAAGGTCCTCAAGGCGATCAAGGCACTGCGCCTTGATGGCCCCGATCCCGACGTCGCCCGGGCGCAATACGGCGATGGACTTATTGGTGGCAAGGTGGTGCGAGGCTACCTCCAGGAAAAAGATGTCGCTTCCGGCTCCGCCACCGAAACCTATGCCGCTCTCCGTCTGAGCATCAACAACTGGCGCTGGCAGGGGGTGCCGTTCTACCTGCGCACGGGCAAACGGATGCCAAAAAAGGTGAGCGAAATTGCAATTCAGTTTCGCCAAGTGCCCCACCTCATGTTCCAGTCCGCCACCAAAGAGGTGAGCCAAAACGTTCTGGCCCTGCGTATCCAGCCCAATGAGGGCATCGCCATGCGCTTTGAGGTCAAAACTCCCGGTTCTTCCCTGCGAACCCGCACGGTGGATATGGATTTCCGCTACGATGCGGCCTTTGGTCAACCCAACCAAGATGCCTATGCACGGCTATTGGTGGATTGCATGGTGGGGGATCAGACCCTCTTTACGCGGGCGGATGAGGTGGAAGCCTCCTGGCGAGTGCTAACGCCGATTTTGGATATTTGGGATGCGCCTGCGGACCCGGATGCGATTCCGTTCTACGAGGCGGGCACCTGGGAGCCAGTGGAGGCGGAGTTGCTGCTGAATCGTGATGGTCGCAAGTGGCGACGGTTGTAGGAGGGAGGGCACCTCGATTAATCCAACTTTTCATCCTGTGATCCACCCAAGAATAAGGGTTGTGGCGTGCGGCTTTGCCGCACGCCACAATTTAGTCGAGGTGCCCAGGATTTAGTCCTCTGCTGCCTAAGTATGGCCACCATTACTATTCGGGGATCGAACCCACCCAGTGGGTTCGATCCCATGCTCAAAGGATACGGGACTTCAGCCATGGTCTACTCGGGCGATCGATCGTCCCGTTCCGTCTTGTACGAGATTCCTGTATGGAGACTCTCTCCTCTTCGGCGGGTCAATTCCATCTTGTACAAGACTCTTGACAGGGAGTTGACCCCGCCAAAGGCGGGGTCAACTCCGTCTTATCCAGTTTTGTATAGTCCTGTTGCAAACAGTGCTGTAGCAGAAATCTTGCCTGCATGGTCTCTACCCCCTAAACTGTGGGCTGAGATGAGTCGGCTGAGGGACTTGCCCCATGGATGTAGCAGAATTTAAGCGCTTTTTCAAAGCTTGTAACCCGAATAAAACCCTCGACTTCAGTAATCCCGACGATCGCCAGTATTACATCGACTTTGCTGAGGTGCGGGGAGGAGAGGTCATTAATCAAATGGGGGATACGATCGCCCTAGAAGCACCCGACCCCACCCGGCAGTTATTTACGGGCCACATCGGTTGCGGGAAATCGACGGAGCTAAGCCGGTTAGCAGCCAATCTGAGGGCGGAGGATTTTGTGGTCATCTCCTTTGACTCCAGCGAAGAACTGGACATGGGGGATGTGGATATTAGTGATATTTTGCTGGCGATCGCCCACCAGATTGCTAAATGGATGCAGCAGCAGAAAATCCGAGTTAAGGCCGGCTATCTTTCCAATTTAGTGCAGGAGGCCATGGAACTGTTGCACACCCCGATCGAGGTGGACTTTGAGGCGGAAGCGTCTTTGGGAATTGGTCCCTTCAGTTTGGGCAAGGTGACCGCCAAAACCAAGGAAAGTCCCCAGGCCCGCAGTCAGTTACGCCAGTCGCTGGAATTTCGCACCGATGGCTTAATTACGGCGATTAACGAGGAGTTGCTGGCTCCGGTCAATCAAATTCTGGCCGATCGGGGTCAGCAGGGGTTGGTGGTGATTATCGATGGTCTCGATCGGATCCAGAACGACACCCTCGCTTCGGGGAAAACCTGGGCTGAGCATATTTTTGTGACCCGAGGTAACCAACTGAGCGGTCTCCACTGCCATGTGGTCTATACGATTCCCCTGGTGCTGCTGTTTGCCAACTCCTACCAGGAACTGAAAAACCGGCTCGGGAGCGGGAATGCACCGGTGGCGCTGCCCATGGTGCCGGTGCAGCATAAGAATGGGAGTTCAGATTTGGCGGGGCTAGCCCAGTTGCGGCAGATGGTGTTGGCGCGGGCGTTTCCGCAACTATCGGCGGCGGAGCGGCTGGAGCGGGTGACAGATATTTTTGAAAATGGGCTGGAGGATTTGGATCACCTCTGCTGTCAGAGCGGGGGCCATGCCCGGAATCTAATGAGTTTGCTATTTGCGTGTTTGCAGAAGCAGCGGCGACAGTTGCCGATTACCCGCACCAATCTAAACCAGTCGCTCCAGGAGATGCGGGATGATCTGCTGTTGGCGGTGGAGCCGGCGGAGTGGGAAATGCTAAAACGGGTGCAGCAAACCCAGGAGGTGGTGGGGGAAGCGCAGCAGCAAACCTTGCTCCACAGCCTTTTTGTGTTTGAATATCGCACAGAGGCGGAGGGTCGCTGGTTTACGGTTAATCCCCTGCTCCAAAGTGACCCGCGCCTCAAGTCCTGATGTTGAGGTTCTTCGTAGGTTGGGTTGAGGCCACGAAACCCACCCCCCAAAACTTGCTAAACCCGTCCTCTTGCGCGTATCTATGACACAACCCACAATTCCAGCCCATTACCGATCGCTCCTGCCCTCCCAAGCAATCGCAGAGTTTTGCCGCCAGAACCACATCCATCGGCTATCGCTGTTTGGATCGATTTTGCGGGATGATTTTGGGCCGCAGAGTGATGTGGACTTTCTAGTGGAGTATGACCCGGTTCAAACTCCTGGCTATATTCGCCTTGCGGGCCTAGAGTTGGCTTTGAGTGAGTTGATTGGTCGTAAAGCCGATCTCCGTACTGCCGCAGAACTCAGTCCTTATTTTCGCCAAGAAGTTTTAGAGTCAGCGGTTGTTCAGTATGTCCAAGGCTGACGATCTGACTCGGTTACGACATATCTTGGATTCAGCAAAGCTGGCGCTGACCCTTGTGGCCGGAGCAACCCGTGAAACCTTAAACCAAGATATCAAGCTTGTGTTAGCGATCGTTCGACTCCTGGAAGTCATCGGTGAAGCTGCCAACCATGTTTCTGTAGAAACTCAAACTCAAATCCCTCAAATCCCTCAAATCCCTTGGCGGCAACTGGTGGGAATGCGTAACCGTCTGATTCATGCCTACTTCGATGTGGATTTAGAGGTTATTTAGCAAACGATTAGAGATGATTTGCCCGCTTTAGCCCAGATTATCGATCGTTATTTACAGAAATTCGGTGTTTGAAGCGAATGATTTTAAAATCAGTGCTTCTCCTTATCTTTTTGACACTCAGCGGGCAACTTACTGTCCTCCTCAACCTGCAATATTATGTCTAATCTAAGTTCTGGAAATTTAAGTGCTGAGAACCAATCCCGATTGGAGCAGCTAGCCGACACGTTGGACTTGATGGAGGGGGAGCCGGCCCTGATTTTGGCGGTGGCTCCTGGTCGGGCAACGCAGCAGCGGTTGCGATCGGCTCTGCCCCAGTTTTGTGCGGCGATCGGGGTGGCGACTCCGATCGAGTTTAAGGCGCAGGCGGAGTCTGAGGAGATCTATGGGCCGTTACAGGCGTTTTTGAGGGCACAGGGGGAGAAAATTGAGGGAGGGGTAGCGATCGTCGGGCTGACGGAACTGGATACAGCCAGTTTGGAGGCGGTGCTGAAGGATCTGAATCGATCGCGGGAGCAGTTTCGCCAGTCTTTAGCCTTGCCCTTGGTGATTTGGGTGGACGATCGGGTGCGCCAGACGATGACGCGCCAGATTAATGATTTTAAGACTTGGACGACGACGGTGGTGTTTGGGCCGGAGCCAGAGGCCCAGGCGGAGTGGGTGAAGGCCCAGGGGCTGAAAATCCAGCAGGGTCTGGAGCAGGGAGGAGAATTCCAGGGGAATCGGGACTTTCTGGAGCCAGGGGATGCGGAGGAGCTGGGGGACGGCCTCGATCGGGGCATTGAGGCGCTAGCCCAAGGGTGGCAGTTACCGGAAACTGCGGTGATGCTGTTACGGTTCCTCCAGGGGCGACGGGCAATGGCCCTGGGGGAAGAGGAGCAGGCGTTGCGGTGTTTTCAGGGGTGCGGGGATCTGTGGGTGGGGATAGCCGCAGCGGGGACGGCGGAGCGCAGATGGTTGGGGTGGTTGGCGTTGCATGAGGCGTGGATATACCGCGATCGGGAGCAGTGGGACCGGGCGCGGGAGCGGTTCGACCGGGCGATCGAGCAGTTGCGGGAAAGCTACGGGCCAGAGGTGTGGGCAAAGGTGCTACCGCAGCAGTGGGAAGCGGCATTGGCGTTGGGAGAATGGGAGACGGTGGCGGCGGCGATCGGGGCAACCCAGCCAATCCATCAGCAGTTAGCAGAAACCGAGGGCGAGGGCCAATGGTGGCCGTTTTTGATGCTGGCTCAGGGGGCACTGGCACGGGTTGCCCAGCAGCGGGGGCACTGGACAGCGGCAGCGGCGGCGGCAGCGGTGGGGGTGGATCTGTGGCGACGGGGGAGGGCGTTGGGGCAGGACCAGGATTTAGGGCGATCGATCGGGGATTGGCGGCGGTGGCAGGCGGTGCGGCTAGCGTTGGGGCAGCTGTGGGTGGAGGCGCTGGAGCGGCAAGGCGTTGGGGCTGAGGTGCGGGAGCAGGTGCTGCGGGGGTCGATCGAGGCGGTGGATCCGGAGCAGGTGCCGCAGTTTTGGGGGCCGGAGGAGCGGCGGCGACGCTTGCGGCGGCAGTATGGTCAGCAGTTGGTGGGTTTGGTGACGCAGTTGCGGGGGTTGCTGCGATCGCGGGGTGCCCATGGGGAGGCGTTTACCTGGAAGCAGCGGCAGCGGCGGTGGGAGTTGCAGTTTGGCTTGCGGGCGTTTATGGGGGCGGGTCAGTTCCAGGTGGTAGGGGCGGGCATGGCGGCGGAGGCCTTGTTTGCGGCTTCGGGTCGTGGGGCGGATGTGCGGGAGTTGGTGGAGGAGCGGCTGGCGTTGGATGCCTATAAGTGTTTGACGATCTATGGTCCGTCGGGGGTGGGCAAGAGTACGTTGGTGGAGGCGGGCTTGGTTCCGGCCTTGGGGCGGGTGAAGTTTCCGGGCGGTCGGCGGGGGGTGACCGTGTTGGTGCGGTTTTATGAGGATTGGCAGGGGGAGGTGTTGCGGGGGTTGGGAGTATCCCCCCTAACCCCCCTTGAAGAAGGGGGGGAAAGTAATATTTCTTCTTCCCCCTTGCTAAGGGGGACTGAGGGGGATTTAGCGGCAATTTATGAGAAATTGCGGCGGAATGCGGCGGCAAATCGGGTGACGATTTTGGTGTTTGACCAGTTTGAGGAGTTTTTTAC
>JAYKIB010000198.1:0-37544 GCA_035285005.1 Prochlorothrix sp. | reverse complement strand
GCACTGAGACGAATTCGGGGATCCATAATTTTGAGAAGAATATCGGCCAATAAGTTGCCCACAATGAGCATCACAGCACCCATCATCAAACTCGCCATGGCCAAGTCCCGATCCTTGAGCATCACGGTTTGGAGGATGAGCCGACCCAAACCGGGCCAATTAAAACGTAGAGTAAGGGCGGAAACTCAGAATATTAAATTTCCAGAAAGGGCAGTCAAAGCGGATCATTCGGAGCTAGCGCACAACAATACATATGGTCGATTACCAGAATTTTATATAGATTCACCATTTATCTGCATTGACTGCGGTTCACAAGAGGTATGGACAGCGAAGCAGCAGAAGTGGTGGTATGAAACTGCGAAAGGGAATATCAATTCTAAAGCTGTACGTTGCAGAATGTGCAGGAATAAAATTAAAGAAGAAAAAGTTAAGCAAAAAAAACATATGGAAGATATGGCTCAACGAACACCACACCCAAACGAAGCATTCTTCAAAAACACATAACGCTGGAGTTAAGCCGACCGCAAAAAATCCGTCAAAGCTGCCTATTTTCATCCGAGATTGGGTAAGTCAAGATGGTTAACTTCGTTGATCAGTCCGGGTAGATTTGGAGACGATCGCTGAAGATAGGTACTGGAGACGATCGAAGGCATAACACATCATTGGAGCGTAACCGTTCACATCCCACCCTGCTTTGAACGAAGGAGCAAGGCTTCCAGGCATTTCGCTGGGGAGAGCGTGAATAATTACATTAGAGCGGACGTAAATCGATATTTTTGGTGATCAACTGATTGGCCTGTAGAAGACTCAATTGACGACTTCCTCAACTTCTTACGACAGCAACGCCAGGAAGTCATCTAACCAAATTCTCATGAGTCTTCTACTGATCGATACGGACATCGCCTCTTTCATCTTTAAAGGAAGCGACTATTCGGATGACTTTCGATGCAGCCAGCTAACAGCCGGTTGGAGCGGACTGAAGGGAGCTCTTGTTTGTGTCCCAAAGGTTGCTTTCAGCCGATCAGCCGTAACGTTAACCATCTCAATCATTATCAGCACAGACATATCGATCGCAAAACTCCCCAAATCCTAATTTTTTCCTGTCCCCAAAGTAGTACATTTGAACCAAATTAACTTTGCACGGAGCTATTGAGGGTGGTGACTGGAGCGCGTTGAGGTGGTCCAGGTCTGCGATCGTCCAGCGATCGGCGGGCGGCAACGGGGAAGAAACCCGAGGCACAGTCGGGGCAGCCGTCAAAGCAGGTGAGGCCGGGGCCTTAGATGAAGCAAGATTCGGCGTGGCAAAATTCGGCGCAGAAAAGTTAGCAGTCATGGAGAGACAAGGGATGACGTGGCGACAAGGACCAAAATCGGCAAACACCAGGTCATGGAGCAGGAAAAGCGGGCGCTATGGTTTCCAGGATAGCGACCAAGGCCGGGGACTGGGTTTCCCACTGGGCCTGTCGTCCCCCCGCAGCCGTGGGGGTCAAAGTCAAGGTGATCCCATCCGAGGGCAGCGGCTGCAACCGATCGGGCCATTCGATCGCCACTAGCCCCGGTTCCACTTCGTCGCTGGCGGGATCCCAATACAGATCTAGCCCCAGTCGATCGAGGTCCGCCGCTTCAGACTGGGCAGGGAGGCGATAGAGATCAAAGTGATACAGCGGAATCCGACCTTCCAGGTACTCAACCACAAGGGTAAACGTGGGGCTCACGATCGGGTCAGCAATGCCCAACCCCTGGCCGATGCCCTGGACCAGGGTAGTTTTACCACTCCCCAGATCCCCCCGCAGCAGCAACAGCGTTCCGGCGGGCAGGGTTTGGCCGAGGCGTTGGCCGAGGGCAAGGGTTGCGGTGGAGTCGGGGAGATTGAGGGGATGCAGCACGGCCATGCCTCAGTGGTGCGAAATGGGTCAGGTTTGGGGTCAGGTTTAGGGTCAGGTCTATTGTATGGCAAGGGCTTAGTGACGAATTAGACGACTGATCGAGCTGGGGGTGTTACTCCCGCATAGCAAAGGTTGTCTGCCTCGATCTAGGGCAACTCCCCCTCGCCCTCTATGATGTGCGATGTGCGAAATAATGGATTTTTCACCCTGCCATGCCTTCATCCTCCTCAAACCTACCCCCCAGCCTCCGGGTCGCAACCCTGGCCGATCTACCCCAACTGCACCGATCGATGGGGGAATTCTATACCCACGAAAGTCTAGTGCTAGACGACGGGGTCCTGGGCGCGTTGCACGCCCTCATTGAGAACCCCAATTATGGACAAGCCTTCATCATTCGATCGCCCGATCGCCCACCCCAGATCGCACCGGACAATGCGGCACCACAATCCGCAGAACTCAAGGCAGAAAATCCCACTCATCCCGCTAATCCCGCTCATGCAGCCAAGTCAGCGACGATCGGCTACTGTATCCTCACCTTTGGCTATAGCGTCGAGTTACACGGTCGCACCGCTTTGATCGACGAGCTATATCTGCCCCCAGCCGATCGCGGTCGGGGCTTAGGCACCCAGGTTTTAGAGGCTCTAATCCAGCTCTGTCGGGAGCAGGGAATCCGAATGTTAGAGCTAGAGGTCCGCCGGGATAACCCCAAAGCAAGAGGATTATATGAGCGATTAGGATTCCAGCAGCACAGTCGCGATATTTTGCGGTTTTATCCCCAGTAAGCCCTAAACTGGTGAACCCCACAGAATCCCTAGGGCACCTCAGTGAAGCAGGTTAGGCGGAGTCTCCGCCCAACCCAACACTTGCGCGGATTCCCCAACAAAAACGGGCCGTCTTCGCGGTGTCCCCCTGATGCCAGGGCTGTCCTAACCTTAAGCAGTCAGAACCTGCTGAAACCAAGTTTCGTACCGATCGGCCAAAGCCTCCAAAGAAAACTCCGTTTCCGCCTGAGTACGGCAACTGTGGCGATCGATCTCCCCTAAACGCCCGATCGCCGCCACCAGTCCCGACACCGAATCCGGCTCCACTAACCAGCCCGTTTGCCCCGATCGAACAACTTCCGCCGGTCCCCCCCGCGCATAGGCCACGATCGGCACCCCACAGGCTAACGCCTCAATCACCACATTCCCGAAAGCCTCCACCCAACGCGGTGTCATCAGCAAGCCTCGGCACTGCCCCAACTGCTGCTGAAGCTGGGCCGTGGGCAGGAATCCGCCATAACTTACGGGAGCTTGGGGATATTGGGCCTGTAACCCTTGCCAATACTGCTCATTTTCAAGACTCCCCCAGATTTTCAGAGGAATCTGGCTCTGGGCTACGGCCGCCAGGGCATCTTCCAAACCCTTCTCGGGCGTGAGACGACCGATCCAGCCCAGATGCTCCTGGGGCATCGCGTTAAAGTAATACCGCGAGAGGTCCAGACCATTACTGAGCACAAAGCAACGATCGCCTAAGTCAGGAATTCGACGAAAAGTAGCAGCCTGGGCCTGGGTATGGACTCCGATCGCCCGAGGATGACTGTGCAGCACCCGATCGATTGCCTCATCCATCACATCACTCAAAGACCCCATACTAATTAGATGCAGCATGGGAGTGTGGAGAAACGGCGTGAGGTAGAGGGGCAACCAGTCGTAGGCAAAGTTCAAAATCAGATCGAACTGGCTCTCCATCTCCCGCACAGTCTCGCCCATGGCCACCAGCAAGCTCTGAGACGGAATAACCACAGGAGTCTCCCGCCCTTGGTGCTGGGCCGAGATCGGTGGCGTACCGGCCACTTCCAGCACCGTCAGTGCCCCCCCCCGCTGGGATGCCTGGGCCACCCGATCGGGATTGAGCATGGTCTGGACTCCCGCCGCAGAGCCGGGGGCAGCAACAACGGTAATCCGGTGACCTCGCTGCATCAACGCTTGGGCCACATTCACTAAGGTCAATTCCACCCCACCGCCGGATCCGGAGCCAAGATGACCGATCGGGGTGGACCAGAACACAAGATTTAAGGGCTTCATGGAACACTCCCCCGGACGACGAGCGATCGCGAGCGATCGGCATAGATAGGCATTGCTCACCTTACCGGTTTTCGGGCAGGGTTACCGGTTTTCGGCCAGGGCCACGATCGCGGCACAGTATTTATCCAGCAGCTCAAGACGTTGGCTGATGTGCTGGAGCCGATCGCGAAATTTTTCGGGGTGTCGTGCAGTTTTAAGAAAAAGACCATCTAAGCCCAGCAGACGCATTTGTTTCGCAATTTCGGTTTGTAAAGACTGGAAGCGGGCCGCCTGACTGGAATCTGAGGGAGATGGAGCCGAGAGAAGTTGAGTTTGGTAATGGGCTTGCAGTTGCGCCAAAGCCGGAGCCAAGTTGAGGCGATCGGAATTGGAGCGGTCGAAATTGCTTGGCGATGAGGCGATCGGGGCAGGCAATCGATCGGGGTTGGATTGCGCAGGATTAGAGCGATCGGACTCAGGGCAATCGGCCCCCTGAAGATCATCCCAGTCCTGGAGCTGAGAACGGAGTTGGTGAATGAGGATCTGAAAATCTTGGTGGGCAGTCAATGGAATCAACCAAACATCAACAGGCGGGCAATCTCCCCATCGCTCACGGCAGAGCGGTTCCCCTAGGGTACCTCAGGACACCCCGATTCATGGGGTTGTGCGGCTTCGCCGCCCACCACAACCCTGATTCTGATGGCACAGACCGCTATCTTGGGGAGTGAACTCCCCAGACTTGTCGCAACCAACTGGGCGGTTGCCCTCTACAGATCGCCACTGCCCGATCGCCACACCAGACCAGACCACAGCAGACCAGACCACAGCACACCCGATCACACCAGCACCACCCGATCGCACCGGCATGAGGCAATAACCCTCCCCCCCCAACCGTGTCAAAGACTACAATGCAGAGGGCACCTCGATTAATTGGGTTGCGCGGCTTCGCCGCGCAACCCAACCCTGATTCTGCCGTGGGTACTGCGGTGAAAGTCTGTATTAATCGAGGTGCCCCAGAGATACATCAGAACGAAACCCGAATTGAGACAGAGAGCGAGGATCCATGCCCGTAATTGCCCCCCCCATTGCTAGCGATCTATCCCAATCCCACGCCAGCGCCGACAAAACCCGCCTGGATGGACAATGGGAACCCCTCTTTTCCACCCTTTTGGGGTTAGGCCGTGCCGCCGGGGCCGACTTTGTGGAATTCTTCCTAGAGCGGGTCAACTACATCAACTGCATGGCCGAAGACGACGCCATCACCAGCATTTCCCCCCGTATTTCCACCGGAGCCGGAGTCCGCGTCTTCCGGGGCAAGGCCGACTGCTACGTCAGCACCAATGACCTAACCTTTAACGGCCTCAAACTAGCCCTAGAGAAAGGCTTATCCATCCTGGGCCTGAGCCTCCCCAGCGCCACTGCCTTCGTGCCCGAAGTCACCCTCGAACCCCTGCGCGACTACGCCACCCTGCGCGGTAAAGAAGACTGGCTCGGCCAGTGCAGCTCCATGGCCGAAATGGGCGAAGTTCTGCTTCAGGCCACCACAACCCTGGGCAAAAAAGCGAGTCATGTCCAATCCCGGATGGGAGTCTACTTCCGCGACTGGCAAGAAGTCCTCGTCGCCGCCAGCGATGGCACCTTTGCCCGCGACATTCGCCTCACCCAATCCGTCGGCTGTAACCTACTCTGCGCTGATGGAAGCCACCGTTCCTCGATCGGTCGTCGGGTGGGAGATACGGGCAATCCCGGCTTCCTGCGCCAGTGGGACTACGACACCGAAACCGAGGGCATTGCCGAGTCGGCGGGCAAAATGCTCTATGCCGACTATGTGGAGTCGGGCACCTATCCCGTGATCATGGCCAACGAATTTGGGGGGGTGATCTTCCACGAAGCCTGTGGCCACCTGCTAGAGACCACCCAAATTGAGCGCAAAACTACGCCCTTTATGGAAAAGAAGGGCCAGAAAATTGCCCACGAGAATTTGACTGCCTGGGATGAGGGGGTTTCACCCAACGCCTTCGGGACGATCGACATGGACGATGAGGGCATGCCCGCCCAGCGGACCCTACTGATTGAAAATGGCGTTTTAAAGAACTTCATCTCCGATCGAGCCGGATCCATGCGCACGGGCCACCCCCGCACCGGCAGCGGTCGCCGCCAAAGCTACACCTACGCCGCCGCCTCCCGGATGCGTAACACCTACATCGCCCCCGGTCCCTACTCCATGGACGATCTCCTGAATTCGGTGGATAAGGGTATTTACTGTAAGAAAATGGGTGGCGGCAGTGTCGGACCGACGGGTCAGTTCAATTTTGCAGTGGATGAGGCCTATCTGGTTGAAAACGGCAAAATCACCAAGCCCCTCAAGGGTGCAACCCTGATTGGGGATGCCCAGGAAATCATGAGCCGGATCTCGATGTCGTCCCAGGATTTGGGGCTAGCCGCCGGGTTCTGCGGATCGATCAGTGGCAGTATTTACGTCACCGTGGGCCAGCCTCACCTCAAAGTAGACTCCATCACCGTCGGCGGTCGCTAGCCCTAGGATTGCTGGGATCGGCCGTTACCGTCGGGGCGGGTTTCCAGCCCAGTTAGGGGCCACCCCCACATTTTCACCCTAGGACACAACCCCGACCCACAGTCCTCCCATCCTCTGCAATTACCCTGTGGGCACCTCGAAAAATGCAGATTTTCACTGCAGTACCCACGGCAGACTTAGTGGGGGGCACCTCGAAAAACTCAAATTTCGACCGCAGTGCCCACAGCAGAATCAGGGTTGTGGCAGGCGGCGAAGCCGCCTGCCACAATTAATCGAGGTGCCCTGTGGGGGGCGGCGAAGCTGCCCCCCCCACAAATTATCGAATTTCCCATTTAAAACAGGATTATTTTCGACTATGGCCATTCAAGCCGAAGCTCTAGCTAATCAAGTGCAGGATATCGCCAAAAAGCTGGGGATTAGTAAGTATGATATTTCGGGTTCCTCGGTCGATGAGACCAGTGTGCAGGTCGATCGGGGCGAACCCAAACAGGTCCAAGCCTCCCAACGATCGGGGGTGACGGTGCGCGTTTGGAACCATGAGGGAACCGTGGGCATCACCTCCACCACGGATCTGGACCTGGCGGGCTTAGAACTGGCCCTCCAAACAGCCCAGGAAGCCAGTCACTTTGGCCGTAAAGAGTATGTCCCAGACTTTAGCCCAGAGGCAACCGCAACTATCGACCAAAAAGGGCGGGAAACGATTGAAGCGGCCCCTGTCAGCACTTTGATTGACCGGTTAATCGAAGCCGAAAAACAACTGCTCGATCGCCACGAAGCCATTGCCAGCGTTCCCTACAACGGTCTTGCCCAGCGGGACGTGGAGCGCTTTTATGTCAACAGCGCCGGAGCCGCCCGCGCCCAAGGGGGCTTCTACACCTCCCTCTATCTCTATACCAAAACCGATCAGGAAGGCCGCAAACCCCGCAGCGCCGGGGCCTATCGCGTCAGCCATGCTCTCACGGATCTGGACATTCCCGGTTGCATCGAGGAAACCGCCACCAAAACCCTGAGCCACCTGGACTACCATAGGGTGAATTCCGGCAAATATCTGGTTGTCTTCTCCCCGGAAGCCTTTTTAGACCTGGTGGGTGCCTTTTCCAATCTCTACAACGCCCAAAGTATCCTCGACAACCGCAGTCTCTCCACAGCGGATTCCCTGGGTCAGTCGATCGCCTCTCCTCTGCTGTCGATCGCCGACGATGCCCTCCACCCCGCCAATATCGGTGCCCCGGCCTTTGATGGCGAAGGGACCCCCACCCGTCGCATTGATCTCATTCAAGGCGGAATCCTCGCTAATTTCCTCCACAGTGAAGGTACAGCCCGCCGCATGCAGGCCAAACCGACTGGTCACGCGAATCTTGGAGCCAAGGTCAGCGTCAGTCCCCACTTCTACCATGTGTTTGCGGCGGCCCCGGGGGATGACAGTCTCAGTGTTGAGCGCACCGATAATGTGATTTGGATTGATGATCTCCAGGCCCTCCATGCCGGAGTCCAGGCGTTGGAGGGCTCGTTCTCGCTGCCCTTTGATGGCTGGCTACTGAAGGGGGGCGAAAAGATCAGTATTGAGTCGGCAACGGTGGCCGGTGACTTCCGGGAACTGCTGAAATCGATCGTCCAGGTGGAAGCCACGGAGAAGCTGACTCCTGGCGGTGTTGCCCCGAAGGTATGGGTTGATGGACTCTCCATTACCGGCGAATAGCACCCCAGTTAGTCGATGTGTCCACAGGGGATTTTCAGATGGATGCTCTGGTTCAAGGGTTGCCTGACAGCCCGATCGTTGGTTTTACAGCCCTACTGCTCGCCATTTTAACGGTGCCGCCCCTAGCCGAGCGTCTGCGCCTTCCAGGCTTGGTGGGACTTCTGGTGGCGGGTATTTTACTGGGAGGGAATGGCCTAGGCTTACTCAGTGCCGACGATGCAGGGATCAATCTGCTCTCGGATGTGGGGAAGGTCTACCTCATGTTTGTGGCAGGTCTCGAAATTGACCTGGATGAGTTCCGCAAAACCCGTAGCCGATCCCTGGTTTTTGGGTTCCTGACCTTTCTGCTGCCCCTCATCGGCGGCACCGTCCTCGGGCGCAGTTTTGGCTTTGGCTGGAATGCATCGATTTTAATCGGATCCCTACTCTCGTCCCATACCCTATTGGGCTTTCCGATTGTGCGGCGTTTAGGGGTGGTCCGCACAGAACCGGTCACCGTCACCGTGGGGGCTACCATCATCACAGATACCGCTGCCCTACTGGTTTTGGCAATTTGCGTCGCCGTGAGCAGCGGATCATTCAGTAGCACATTTTTAGTCCGGCAGTTGATCCTCCTGGCGGCCTATGCTGTAGCCGTTCTTTGGGGCTTGGATTGGGCGGGACGGGCCTATTTCCGGCGCACGGGGGAGCAGGAGGGCAATCAGTTCCTATTTGTGCTCTTGGGGATGTTCCTAGCGGCAGTGGTCGCCCAAATGATCAATGTGGACAAGATTGTCGGGGCCTTCCTGGCGGGACTGGCCATTAACGACGTGCTGGGCAAAAGTGCCGTTCAAGATAAGGTGGAATTCCTAGGCAGTACCCTATTTATTCCCTGCTTTTTCATTGATATGGGGTTATTACTGGACATCCCCCGCTTTATCCAAAGTTTACGCAGCTATCCCCTCCTGGCGATCGGCCTCTGTCTCTGTCTCTTGGTCAGCAAATTCCTAGCCAGTGCCCTCATTCGTCTCCTGTACCACTACACCTGGCCCGAGGCCCTCACCATGTGGTCCCTCTCCTTACCCCAGGTGGCGGCAACCCTGGCCGCCACCTTTGTGGGGGTCCAGATGGGCCTCTTGGGTGAGGAGGTCTTCAACGGGGTCATTGTGCTGATGCTCGTGACCTCGATTCTGGGACCACTACTCACAGAACGGTTTGCCGTCCAACTCACCCCACCCCCACCCGAGGTCCTAGCCGAACCCGAACAACTCTGGCGCTTAGCGATCGCGGCAACCTTGGCCGCCAATCCGGCTCTCCCCCTCAACCCCGCCAGCGATCGATCCAGTCCCTTCACCCTCCTCGTCCCCCTGGCGAACCCCTCCACGGAGCAGGGGTTGGTGGAACTGGCCGCCCTCGTGGCCCAGCAGGAGCAGGGTCGCATTATTCCTCTCCAGATCACCCGGCCCCACGGCAATTTGGCGAGCCCCCAGATGGAGCATGATTTGGAACGGGGCCAGCGATTGCTCGATCGGGCCAAGGTCTTCTGTCAGGACTTCAACTTGGACGTGCAGCCGATGCTGCGGATTGATGATGATGTTGCCGAAGGCATCACACGCGCAGCCCGAGAGCAAGAGGCCGATCTGATTTTGATGGGCAGTAGTCGCTTTGGCCTCCGATCGCGACTCATGGTCACCGTGTCCGAGTCCGTGTTTTGGTCGGCCCACTGTCCCGTTGCGGTGGCCCGCCTGACCGACCACCCCCAACATATCCAAAAGATTTTGGTTCCCGTCAAGGATCTCCTCCCTCGGACCCTGCGCACCGTCCGTTTTGCCCAGTGGCTCGGGGAAACCAACGGCGGTACGGTGGTGCTTCTCCATGTGTGTGTACCCTGGACTCCCCCGGAGCAAATTGAAGCCTTTGAGAGCAGTTTGGGCCACTGGCTCCAGGAACAACCCTCAAGCGCAACCGTGAAGGTGGTCACCCTGCGGGGCGAAGATGTGGGCGGGGTCGTGCTAGAACAGGTCAAGCGTTTTGACTTGGTTGTGTTGCGATCGTTGCGACGACGAACGGCGGGGGGCTTTGCGGTCAGTACCGTGACAACCCAGGTGATGGACGGCTTTGAGGGATCGATCGTGCTCTTTGGCGAACCCCAGGCGAGACCGGTCTAGGCGTAATTAAACCTGGACGCAATTAAACCTGGCCACAATAGAAGGGTGCATCTCACTTTGGCGAGTCTGGCCCTCATCCCCTAGCCCCCTATGCTCTCCCTCCGGGCAGGCAAAGCCAACGACTGCGCTCAGGGCACCCCTTCTCCCAAGCTGGGAGAAGGGGAAAAGTCCCTCTCCCTCTTTGGGAGAGGGATTTAGGGTGAGGGCTTCCAAAACGGGATGCACCCCAATAGAAAGTGCCCCCCGCGATGCAGGGGGCACTTTCCAGAGGGCGCTTATTTTACTTAGGGGGGGAGCCTGAAAAACCTGGTTTTCGTGCAAAGGCACCTCGAAAAATCTCAATTTTCGTCCAGTGATCCCGGTAGGAATCAGGGGTGTGGCGTGCAGCTTCGCCGCACAACCCAATTAATCGAGGTGCCCTGAGGTTGATCCATATCCTCCTAGAGACCGAGGCTATTACCCCGACGATATTGCAGGTACGCGGCCACAAACAAACCCGCCAAAGTCACGGGGATTAATCCTAAAACAATGCCACACAGTAACGGCTCAATCATGTCGCCAAGCTCCTCTTAGATATCGACGGGATTTTATAAAAAATTACGCTGGGTCACCTCGACTGATCAGGCTGGGCAGCCAAGCCCAACCCTAATCCCAGTTCCTACGTGGATTCGCCCACAAAAACTTGGATCGTTCGAGAAGGCCCGATGGGTTCCACTGTACCAAGCTTCACTGTAGCAAAATTTGCCCATCCCGTCGCCTCTTCCCCGCCGCCCCATCCCCCAGCCAACGCCCCCTTGGGTCAAGAAATCCAGATAAGCCCTCCTCCGATCGCCAGTCCCCCCACCCTTTCGGTTTAGAATCGAGTGTTCCCAACCACAACTATTGAACGAGTGCACCATGGTGGAGTTGACCCCGAACTCAAGCTACAGTCTCACGATCCGCTTCCAAGGTCCCAATCGGGCTGGAATGTTGGCCAGTGTCACCCAGGCCATTGCCCAGGCGGGGGGAAGCTTGGGACAAATTGATCTGATTGAGCAAAACCGGCAGGTCTCCACTCGGGAAATCACCGTGGACGCCTCCAGTTCCGAACATGCCGAGAGCATTACCCAGGTGGTTCGCTCTCTGGCGGGAATTACGGTCCTCAAGGTTTACGATCGCACCTTCCAGCTGCACGAAGGCGGCAAGATCCACGTCGAGCCCAAAATCTCCATGACCCACCAGTCGGATCTGGCCATGGCCTACACTCCGGGCGTGGGACGCATCTGTAACGCGATCGCCAAGAACCCGGAAGAAGTCTATCGCCTCACCGTCAAGGGCAATATGGTGGCGATCGTCACGGATGGCAGTGCCGTCCTGGGCCTGGGCAACCTAGGCCCCGAAGCCGCATTACCCGTCATGGAAGGAAAGGCCATGCTCTTTAAGGGCTTTGCCGGCGTGGATGCCTTCCCCATTTGCCTCAACACCCAGGATGTGGATGAAATTGTGGAGACGGTCAAGCACCTCGCGCCCGTCTTTGGGGGTGTGAACCTAGAGGACATCGCCGCACCGCGCTGTTTTGAAGTGGAGGCTCGTCTTCGCAAAGAGATGGACATCCCAGTGTTCCACGACGACCAGCACGGCACCGCCGTGGTCACCTTGGCGGCCCTACGCAACGCCCTGCGCCTGGTGCAGAAATCCCTAGATCAGGTGCGCATTGTCATTAATGGGGCAGGCGCTGCGGGTTTGGCCATTGCCCAACTCCTCAAACGGGCGGGCGCAACCCAGGTGTTGATTTGTGATTCCCGAGGCATTGTCTCCACAGCCCGCACCGATCTCAATGACCAGAAAAAAGCCTTTGCGGTAGCCGAAACCGGAACCCTGACCGATGCCGTGCGCAATGCGGATGTTTTCCTGGGGGTCAGTGCCCCCGGCGTCCTGAGCCGTGACATGGTACTCGCCATGGCCAGCGAGGCGATCGTCTTTGCCATGGCCAACCCGGTGCCCGAAATTCAGCCGGAATTGATTATGAAGGATGTGGCAGTTGTGGCCACGGGTCGGAGCGATTATCCCAACCAAATTAATAACGTGCTGGCATTCCCGGGAATTTTCCGGGGTGCCCTCGACTGTCGCGCCCGGGAAATGACCATTTCCATGTATTTGGAAGCCGCCGATGCGATCGCGTCGTTGGTCAGTGCCAAGGATCTCGATCGGGAGCATATTATTCCGTCGGTCTTTGACGAGCGGGTTGCCCCCGCCGTCGCTGCTGCGGTCCAGAAGGCCGCCCGCATGGATGGAGTAGCGGCCTACTAGCCCGCGCCAGGGCATCCATGCCCAAGGCGATAAAAAAGCTGTGGACAATCCGAATCGCGATCGCCACAGCTTCTTTACCTCATTTACTCGTGATTGCTCAGATTGACTCCAAGCCGGTGACCCTGGCCCTACTTGGCAGCCAGTAGTTCAGGTGCGGCCATTTCTGCAGCAGCCACCGTATCCGACACCCGCGCCACTGCGGCCATACCACCACTCTGGGCCACAGGCGCCTCGGTCGTTGCTGCCCCCGCTTGGTCCTCTTGCACTAAAAGCTGCTCACAGGGAATGCGATCGGACAGAATAGCACTGGCCATCATTCCGGTGTGAATTTCTAACTGAGACCCCATAACGGCCTCAAAAACAAGGCGCTGACCTGGAAAGACAACCCGTTCAAAGTACCAGTTGGGAATATTCGTAATCCGAGCGATTTGAATTTTGCTGGTTGCGTTGACATAACAGCACAGCAGCGGTGTGTCTGTTGGGCTAACGGGAAGGGGATCAAGAATTTGAGCCATGGTTTTACCGTGAGGAGTTTGCTATGAGCCATAGATCCCGGGCAGAATCGATCGGATAAGAGAACTAAAAGGGCGCAAGACACCGATTGGTTTGGTCCGGATGGGGGTGTGAATTCCCAAACGTGCCTTGGACAACAGAGCGGCTGCCATAACCGTCGGAATCAATCAAAAAGAGCCGACAACATCAGAGGGCCAGACCCACTACGTCCGATCGTTCTCTGTCCATAGATTTCTGCCCCTAGGGCACCTCGAACAATCCAAGCTTGCATTCAGTGACCCCTGTCCAAATCAGGGTTGGGGGAGTGGCTTCGCCGCTTCACCCAATGAATCGAGGTGTCGCCTAAAAAACGGGATCAGGAATTGGGTATTTATTACGATTACGGTAGCACTTGTCGTTTCAGATTGGCTGTAAACCTGACTACCATCCGTTGTTTCTGGAGGCAAGCCCCTTTAGAAAAATTCATCGATCGGGACCGCAGATCAGTTCCTGGATAATCACCGTCAAATCCGTGAGTTCATCCAGGTCCAGGAGACGGCGAAAGTCCCGCACATCCTGCTGCATTCGCGCCACGATCGATGACATCAAGGCCACATTACTCTCTACAGCGTCGGGCTGATAGGTTTCCAACGCTTCCACAATTGAGAATTGGCCATCCTGGGCCGCCTGAACCATCGCCGCTGCGATCGCCTCCTGGGTTGCCGCCCGGTCCTCGCCCTCCTGCCCAGGCGCTAACACGACCACGACTTGCCGCAGCACCACTTCCCCGAAAAAGCTCGTGATGAACCGATCGAACAGGGCCGCATCGACCTCCGTTTCCAAGGCCATCGCTTCAGCCGCAGGCAACTCGACCGTGGTCGAAAAGTTATTCACCAGCATCATCAAGTCATTTTCATCCCCGGCCTGATCCGTACAGAACAGCTGATCCAAGCCCGAAGATGATGCCTCAGTGGGGTCAATCCCCGCCAGGGCCTGCAGGTCTTCCACATCCTCGCTGAGCTGCTTTTGGAGCTTGCTAAAGCGCTGCATATCCACCACGGCAAGCTCCGGCCCATAGTTTTGGAGCACCTCCAAAACCGAGAGTTCCCCGTCCGCTGCCGCCGCGCTAACCGCATCCCGGTAGCTTTGCCAGACCTGAGCCTCGCCGCCTGCCTGGGGATCCAGAACGAGGGACAGCTCTTGGGCCACCACTTCGCCCACATAGCTCGTCAAAAATCGATCGAGGAGGACCGTATCCACCACCGAAGTTTGACCAAAAAACTGACGGACCTCTTCCTCTTCCACGTCCGCAAAACCTGACAATAGGTCCAAAAGGAGTTGTAGGTCATCATTTTTAGCCCCTGTTTCCACAAAAGTCACCAGGTCATCCAGCTGCAGCGGATTCTCCAGTAGGAAACTGGGTTTCAGTTCGATGCGGTCCAAGGCACGGGCCGGGGCCGGAGCAAGGGCCAAGCTACTGCCCAGGGCGACTAGGCCCAAGCCGATCGCAGATTGGCAAACCCACCGACGCAGGGGTGCGAGGGAGGATTTCCAGGATTTGGGAGATAACCCATCGGAGGGGGGAACGTCACCGGTGTCATGGAGACACGGGGGATAGCCCTGAGCAGCGACAGACTGAATAAACCCAAAAAGCACGGTGAACTCCTCCTATAGTTGAAGCAAAAAGTTGAAGCACAGTCGGTGGGCACCTCGATTAATCGAGGTGCCCCTCTTAATCAAAAGGGCACCTCGATTAATTGGGTTGCGCGGCGAAGCCGCGCAACCCAACCCTGATTCTGCCGTGGGTACTGCGGTAAAAATCTGCATTAATCGAGGTACCCAAAAGCCTCCTAATCAAAAGACTCGCGGGGTAAAGCCGATCGGATCGTTTCCAAAAGTTGACGAATGATCGGTAAATCCTGTGCCCGCCGACCGTCCACACCGGGAGTCTCCTGCAACTGCACATAACGCTCTAGGGCCGGGTAGGCTTCTTGCCAACGCTCCAACTCATAGAGGATCAATCCCCGATCGCGATGTTCCTGAGCTCGCTGGGGATCGAGCAAGAGCAACTGTTCCACCGTGCGTAGCGCAGGTGCAAGGGATCCCGTCTTAATGTAAATAACTTTCAAATTGAGGAGCATACGCCCAATAAAGTAGCGATGGCTGACGGGAACCAAATCCTGGGACCGTAACGCCGCCGTGTCGCCATAGATCGATCGCAGTCGTGCTTCACAGTCCTGGGGAAACAGAATCTCACCCTGGTGAAACGCATCCACATAAATTTCCAGGTCCGGCCCCTGGGGACGCAACAAAAAATGACCGGGCATCCCCACCCCCTCCATGGGAAAGTTCAGGCGCTGGGCCACGGCCCAATACACCAACGACAGGGTGATAGGAATGCCAGTACGCCGCTCCAGCACCTCCGGGAGGTAGCTATTACGCGGATCGTAGTAATTATCGGTGTTGCCTTGGAAGCCCCACTTTTGGAACAGATGCTCATTGATCACCTTCAGCCAACGCAGGGGGTAGCGTTCCGGTGGTAAGTAGGGCGCGATGCTGGCGGCAATTTCGTCGAGCAGGGCCGTGCAAAACCCCAAGTCCCGATCGGGTTCTGCTTCCTGGGCGATACACAGGGCCGCATCCACCAAATCAATGCGATCGTCGGGCTGTTGAAGCAGGGCAGCAAACCGCTGACGGGGATCGGCACTCATGGCTGCGCCTCCTCACCGGGCGGATCACAGCGGATTTCCAACATAAATCCATCGGGATCGAAAAAGTAGATGCCACGGCCCGTGGGACGGGTGACGGGACCGTGATCCAGGGGAACCTGGTGCGCTTGGAGGGTAGCGACGGCACGATCGAAGGCGGCGGGATCAATGTCAAAGGCGAGGTGATGGGCGCGGGTAAAAGCCTGCTGGGGGTCGGGATGGGGCGGGTGGAGATCCGGTTCGTTGAAGAGGTCTAGAATCGTACCGTCCGGGAGCCGGAAGTTGGCCACTTTCCCGGCTGCAACTAAGGTTTTGAGGGTGCTGGGGATCTCTGTCCCCGTCAGCTCTTGGAGACCGAGCACCTGGCGATAAAAACGGCGCGATCGGTCCAGGTCAGCCACGTTCAGAGCAATGTGGTGTACCCCCCGCAGTAACCCGGCCAAGGGAGGCGAATGGGGATCGATTGAGTCAGAGGCACTTGAGTGGGAATCGATCGGGTCCGACATGGCAAACGGTGGGGACTCTGGAGACGTTGAGAACTCTGGAGACTGGGACATAGACACCTCGGAACGCAACACAGGGCAATCAACAGAAAGGATACGGGAGCGTCCAAAAATATAGCAAGGGCGGGGTAGAGCGGCCACACGGCCCACCCTGATTGACCGACAAAAGTGGGCCAAATCTAGGCCTAGAGGGCGGGTCAGGTTTCCTGACCCCTGCGACCCACACCTCTGGTAGGGGTGCGGTTTTTGCACCGCCGGCCACAATTAATCGAGGGACCCACGGGAGGAAAGCTTGCGGAATGGAACCTGGGATATTTCGAGGTGTCCTCAGGATTCCTGAGCATTTCTAAAACTGTTTCAATGCTCGGGCCATATCCCGCTTATCCTGCTTCTGCTTCAAACTTTCACGCTTATCGTGGAGCTTCTTACCTTTACCTAGCCCGATCGACACCTTAATCCAGCCCTTGCTGAAATACATCTTCAGCGGCACCATCGTCAGGCCCTTTTGCTCCACCTTTCCCAGAAGCTTGCGAATTTCTTCCCGGTGCAGCAGTAACTTCCGCACACGCAGGGGATCATGGTTGAAATGGGAGCCAGAATGGTCATAGGGAGAAATATGGATGTTATGGAGCCAAACCTCCCCATTCTTGACGAGGACAAAACCATCGCGAATATTGACCCGTCCCGCCCGGATCGATTTTACCTCGGTGCCCAGCAACTCAATTCCCGCCTCATAGCTTTCCAGAATTTCATACTGGAAGCGAGCGTAGCGATTATCGCTGATAATTTTTTGCCCACTGCCCTTATTGGCGGTGGAGCTTTTCTTTTTAGCGGCCATGGTGCTGCTCTAGGGGGGACGGCGGGGTCAGGTCGGGGGAAGCGGGTGGGATTCGCGCAGGAAAACTCAAAGCGGGAGACCATTATAGCGGATCCCCTCCTAGGACAAGGTGTTGCGATCCCAAAAGATCCCGTCTTGGTAGCCCTGAATGCGGCGATCGGTCTCAGCCCGGGCCAACCGCTTCAAGGCCCAGCAGCAATACTCTAAATTTTGTTCAATTCCCACAAAGGATCGATCGAGCTTTTTGGCCACCACTGCCGTGGTACCACTGCCCAAAAAGGGATCAAGGACCACATCCCCCGGATTAGAACTGGCTAGAATCAGCTTAGCCACTAATTTCTCAGGCTTTTGGGTCGGATGGTCCGTATTTTCCGGCATGGACCAAAAGGGAATACTCAGATCCGTCCACAGATTCGAGGGATGCGTTAGCCGGAACTTACCCTGGGATTCGGTTTTCCAGTCCTTTGGCTGACCGTCCTGCTGGCGATAGGGAGCGTAAACCTTACGTTTCAGCTTCACGGCTTCCACATTGAAGGTATAGGTCTTAGAAACGGTACAAAACCAAATATCCTCACTGTTATTTTTCCAGTTCGATCGGGCCCCTCGTCCCTTCTCTCGCTCCCAGGTGATGCGGTTACGGACCACAAAGCACTGCTCCAGCAGCGGCGCAATCAAGGACGAAGTTTTCCAGTCCGCACAGACGTAAAGGCTCGCAGTGGGTTTTAAAACGGGCTGAAACCCGGCCAAAATCGCCCCAAACCAGGATCGGTAAGCTGCCTGGGACTGGGGCCGAAAGGGGTGGCCATGGTAGTTTTTGGCCAAATTATAGGGCGGATCCAAGATCAGCAAATCCACACACGCCGGCGGCAAGAGGGGCGCCACCGCCAAACAGTCCTGCTGAATCACCCGATCGCGCACCGCCTCCCAGGTCACCGGCCCATCCACCGTTAACAACCGCTGGGCCAGGGTGGCTTGCTCCCGGGGGGAACAGGTCAATGTGCGGTTCTGTGGGGCGGGCGGAGTCACCGGCGGTTCCTCCTATTTCCAGTCTTCTCGGAGCCGAATCACCACGATTTGGTTCGGTTCAATCACCTGATTTTGGGGCGCAAACAGGTAGCCCGTTGCGGCCCCAGCTGCGGCCCCTCCCAAGGCCCCCAGGCCGCCCCCAATGACGGCCCCCGCCGCCGCACCAATCCCCGAACCCACGCCAATACTGCGCCCGATGTTTTGGCGATCGCCCACCATGGAATCGGAACTGGCCACCAGTTTCTGGTTCCCCGCGTTCAGGGCGACGGCCTGGGCCACAAACCGAGGGCCACGTCCTCCCATCTCAAAACGGCCAATAATCTGGCTGCCAGCCGGTAAAACCACCCGATTCAGCGGATCATACACATCCTCGGCCACAACCAGAACTTCCTGCAGGATATGCTCCCGATCGAGCCGCAGCGGTTCCGTTCCGGTATAGCGCAGCGTGATCTCACTATCCTTGGGCAATAGCACCATGGGGTCGAAGGTGGTGGGGTCAAAGGCCGCTGACTCCGCATCCGAGGAGGTGCGAGACCTGGAATCACGCGACCCGCTCGATGCAGTCCCACTCGGCACGGACCCGCTCGGCACCACATTGAGGGGCACCGCCCCAAAGCCTCCCGGTGACATTTGGGGCAGGGCACTGGGGACCGATACCGGTGGGAAACCCATCTGGCTCGGGGGGACCGTCTGGGGTAGGGACTGGAGGGGGGCTGCGGGCAGCGAAACCGTGGGCACCACCGGGGGGTTTTGCTGACTGGAGGGCGGCAGGTCAACCCCCTGAGTTGCGGTGCTGGCCAACACAGGGGCCGGTGCTCCCCAGGGGGTAGCCAGGGTATTTGTGGGGCGATCGGGGAGAGCCGGGGCACTGGCGGGGAGACTGGGGACGGCTACGCCGGGGGAAGCCGAGGGCAGGGGCTGGCCAAAGGCCAGACTGGGGGCAGCGGGAATTGTGGTGCCGAAGGGAACGATCGCCGGGGAAGCCGGGGCGGGGTTAGAGGCGGCTGGGACGGAGGTTGGGATCGCCGGGGCTGCATCGCGGGAACGGGAGGCAGGGGACTCGGCTGGACGGGCTGCTGTTGCGGCTGGTACTGCGGCGGCTGGCACGAGCGGAAGCGGAGGGGCATCAGGGACCTCCACGGCGATCGGCGTGAGGGGAACGATGCCCAGATCGGTGGGAGCCACGATCGATAGGTCGGGGGCAGCCCCCTCGATCGCCGCTGGCGTTTGGACGACACGGGACGGAATCTGACTCGGCTCAAGTCCTGTGGTGGTCAGGCGTTGCGGGGCAGAGGGGGAATTGCTAGCGGCGCTTGCTGTCGAGGTTACGGTCGTCGAGCCTGCCGTCGCAGTTGCGGCCGTGGCGGGGGACACCGGAAGCGCCTCGATCGTGCCATCGGCCCGAACCCCGGCTGGACCGGCGGCGGGTTGCCCAGCCTGTCCAGCCCCTGGCCCAGCCCCCTGGGCAGTCACACTTGGGTTTAAACCGGAATCCAGACCAGAATCTAACGCAGGGTTAGGAGCCAGGACCGGCAGGGCGGGCAGGGCCACCGGGGTCGAGGTTGCGGAAGTTGCAGCGGTTGCAGCGGTGGCTGGCACCGGGGTAGAACCGGAAGCAGGAGCAGTCACGGCTGCCGCAGCATCGGGAGCAACGGGCAGCGCGGGAACCGCTTGCGCCGGCGTAACCTCTGTCCCTTGGATGGCGATCGGCAGCCCCACCTCATTCGGGTTGCCCAGGCGATCGAGCCGCTCTGTCACGGGTAGGCTGTCCAGGGGCGAAACCGACGGACCCCCCGATCCCGCCGAGGATCCGGTGTAAAGCCCCTCAAACGTGGCTACGGAGGTTGTTCCAGGGATCACGTCAGGCATCACCCCAGCGTCACCGCTCCCCACCGGTGACCCCGCAGCTCCATTGACCGCATCCACCGCCGGTTGTTCTGCGTCAGGCCCTGGACGGTCTGCGGGACGATCTGCAACAGTTTGAGCTGTTGTCGCGGCGGAATCCGTTGGTGAGGGCGCCAATAAAGCCGCAGCAGGAGCCGGGGGCGTTGTCCCCGTTACAGAACCACTCGACGGCAGCGGAGCCAGGGGCGTCGTCGGCCCCGCCCCGGTGGGCACCGGCGTGGGAGTCCGGGTGGCAAACATCTCCGGGTTGGCAATGACTGGCCGAATACTCCAGCGATCGGCATCCAACTGCACCACCTCCACTTGGCGCGGGGCCAACACCACATTGGCATCCAACTCCATCACAACCCGCGCCGTGTTGGCATCGTATTGGGACCAGGTGACACGGCTCACCGGACCGCCATAACTCTGGACCGGCGGGACTCCAGGGAGCGCCGTATTGGGGAAGTCCACCACCACCCGCATGGGGCGAGCCAACAGGAACGATCGCGGCGTTACCCCCGCAGGCAACACCACTTCTAGAACCTGGGTTTGATCATTAAAACGCCACAGACTTAGGGCCGGGGTTTGGCCTGCGGTTTGGGCGATCGCCGGGGCCATGGCGGACCCCAGTCCCAGACTCACCCCCAGACTCATCCCCAGCCCCAGCCCTGTACTGGGGCTTATGGCCACGGTAATCCCCCCCAGGGTTAGGCTAACAGCCCTCGCGAGCCAAGGCTGGAGCGGTCTCCAGGATCTGGGGGAGAGCACGGTGCGGGACAGATCAGACTGGGAGACCAGCGCCGATCGATCCCGGGCCAGCGGGGACCGGGGGCGATTATGCAGGGGGCAGTCACGCAGAGGGCGATCGGGGGGGGTGGGGAGGGGATGGGCCATGGATATTTTCCTTGCAGGTTATAGCAACGGACAGGCTTGTTCAGACAGAATGAGGCCAGGAATCCCTCACACAGCGGGGGATTCACTCCCCAGACTTGTCTTAAACAACGTGGCGGCTGCCATAGAACTCCTTGGGACACGGAGAGAGGCGGGAGCCAGATGAATCAGGGGGAGCCGGAAACGATAGACTTGACAAGACCACCGTTTTCCCCCAGAGGATAATCCCTCACCTCCCAATTGCAAACCCCCATCCCAAAGATTCCGAGCCATGCAGCCTGAAGTTGTCCAAATTCTCTCTGCTGATGAGGTACGCCGCACCTGCAATCGTCTGGCCTGCGAAATTGTGGAGCAGGCCGGTGACCTGTCTCAGTTGGTCCTGTTGGGGATTTATACGCGCGGTGTGCCCTTTGCCCAGATGCTGGCGGCTCAGATCGAAGCCCTAGAGGGGGTGCCGGTCACCTTGGGTGCCCTGGATATTACCTTTTATCGCGATGATTTAGACAGTATTGGAATTCGCACCCCCGCCAAAACGGATATTCAGGTGGATCTGACGGGACGCACGGTGGTGCTGGTGGATGATGTGATTTTTAAGGGGCGCACGATTCGGGCGGCGTTGGATGCAGTGAATGACTATGGACGGCCCGATCGGGTGCGATTGGCGGTGTTGGTCGATCGGGGTCACCGTGATTTGCCGATTCATCCCGACTTCATCGGTCGCCAGTTGCCGACGGCCAAACAAGAACAGGTCAAGGTCTACTTCAAGACCGTGGATGGTCGCGATAGTGTTGAAATTATTCACCCGCCCAATCCCGCTTAGGGGATTCCGCAAGGGCCTTTGGCCCTGAGCCGAAGTTTGCAAGCCAAAGTTTTTCAACATCCCCTTAATTCGAGGGCAGTTCACGAAGTCCCATACTCCCCCAGTCCCGCTCCCCGCGTCGGGACGCAGTTTTCGCGCCCAACCCAGAGTCTCGTGTTAGTCAGCTAGCCCCGATCGGTCCATTTTGGTCATTCTATTTTGGTAGTTTTTAATAAATTACCCCAGGATCTGTCATCATTTAACGAGCACCGCGATGAATACAGCTTTTCACCGCAGCACCCACAGCAGAATCAGGGTTGTGGTGCGCAGCTTCGCCGCGCACTACCCTTAATCAAGGTGCCCCTCTCAGGATGGGTCATCCCCAGGTATGGACGGAAAAAAGTAAATTTATCTAAAATAGGGGTTGCCAATTTTGGTAAGACTTACTAACATTTAATTATCCCTGGTGCCTCAACACTTCGCTGCTTTCCATGCAACTTCCCAACCCCATCCCTTGGAGGTCTCAGCCATGTTCGCCACCACCCTCGCCCCAACCCTCACCGCCCCACACCCTAACCCAGCCCCCCCCCTCTCCCTCATCCCCACCCTCGACAGGAGTAGCCTCCTCACCGACCTTTATCAACTCACCATGGCCGCCTGCTACTGCGGCGAAGGATTAGACCAGCGGCCCGCCCGTTTCGAGCTGTTTGCCCGGAAACTCCCCAAAAACTTTGGCTACCTCATCGCCATGGGCTTGTCCCAAGTCCTGGACTACCTTGAACACTTCCAGTTCACCACCGACCAAATCACGGCTCTGCAAAATACCGGCCTCTTTCAACATGTCCCCGATCGATTCTGGGATGTGCTAGGAACCGGTCACTTTAGCGGCGATATTTGGGCCGTTCCCGAAGGAACCGTTATTTTTGCCAACGAACCGATCCTGCGCGTGGATGCTCCCCTGTGGCAAGCCCAGATTGTTGAGACTTATCTGCTCAACGTCATTAACTACCAAACCCTCATTGCAACCCGTGCCGCCCGGATCCGGGACGTTGCGGGAGAACAGGCCATTTTGCTGGAGTTTGGCACTCGACGCGCCTTTAGTCCCCAGGCTTCGCTCTGGGCCGCCCGCGCTGCCCTTGCGGGCGGGTTTGATGCCACCTCCAACGTCCTCGCCGCCCTGGAATTGGGCCAAACCCCCAGCGGCACCATGGCCCATGCCCTCGTCATGGCCCTAACCGCCCTGGCCGGGAGCGAAGATCAAGCCTTCACCGCCTTCCATCGCTACTTCCCCGACGCAGCCCTCCTGATCGACACCTACGACACCGTTGCCGCCGCCGATCGCCTCGCCCAAAAAGTCGCCGCCGGAGCCCCCCCCGTTCAAGGCGTTCGCCTGGACTCGGGCGATTTGGTCAGCCTGTCCCAATCTGTGATCGATCGACTGCCCGAAGCGCAGGTCTTCGCCAGCGGCGACCTGGACGAGTTTGAGATTGAACGGTTACGACGAGACGGAGCCATGATTCACGGCTACGGTCTGGGCACTAAACTGGTCTCAGGCAGTCCCGTCAACGGGGTCTATAAACTCGTGGATATGGACGGGATCCCCGTGATGAAGGAAGCCGAAGGGAAAATCACCTATCCCGGCTGTAAACAGGTTTTTCGGCAGATGGGGCCGGAGGGGGTGCGCGATCGACTGGGCCTCCAAACCGAAATCCCAGGTCCCGGCGAAATCCCTCTCCTACAGCTCATGATGAAGGCTGGTCAACGGGTTCAGCCCCCGAGCGTTGTCCCCTCCAATTCCGCCCCTCCGGGCATTGCCCCCGGAGCAGCGGCCCAGCCCGGACTGTCCCAGGCTGTCCACTCCCGCTGTCCTGCCACCCAACTGGCGGCGATCGCCCAGTACACTCGCTCCCAGGTGGTGCAGCTTCCGGCAGCCCTTCGCCGCATCACCAACCCCGACCCCAACCCCGTCACCCTCTCCGCTGACCTAGAAGCGCTGACCGCTGCCACCCGCAAGCATTCGGCCTCTTGAAGGTGACTGATACCTAGTTGACTGACAAAAAATACTGCATTGGGCGCGAAAACCGCGCCCCTACAAAGGTTTGGCATCCTAGGAGTCAGATTTCCTGACCCGCCCTCTGTGCCTGGATTTGACCCACCTTTGTCAGCCAATCAGGCTTGACACAGCTCACACTCCGACTGAGGGACTTCAGCCGCTGTCCTTGCCCCTAAAACCTTATTAACCACCGGGACCCTCGAAAAATTCAAATTTCGACCGTCGTGTCCACGGCAGAATCAGGATTGTGGCCGGCGGCGGCGGCGCCGGCCACAAGTAATCGAGGTGCCCCACCCTAAATTCCCCCGCATCTGCCTGCTATTTCCTTCGCCTCCATGTCCCTTTCCCTTGCTCTCTTTGGCACTAGCGCCGACCCACCCACCGTCGGCCATGGCCAAATTCTCACCTACCTCAGCCAGAACTTCCAGCAGGTCGCTGTTTGGGCCTCTGACAACCCCTTTAAGACCCACGGGGCCAGTCTGCAACAACGGCAAGAGATGTTGCGGCTTCTCCTGAGCGATTTAGCCCTCAATCCCCAACAAGTTCAGCTTGCCCCCCACCTCAGCCATCGCCGCACCCTCCACACCCTAGAAACCGCCCAACAACACTGGCCTACGGCCACCTTTACCCTCGTCATTGGCTCCGATTTAGTGACCCAACTGCCCCAGTGGTACCAGGTGCAGGCCCTCCTCCGCCACGTCAATCTCCTCGTTGTGCCCCGCGCTGCGGCCCCCCTGAAGGCCAGCGCGATCGACACCCTCCAAGCCCACACCACCGTCACGATCGCCCCCTTCACCGGCCCCCCCGTTTCCTCCAGCGCCGTGCGGGAGCAGGGAGACACCACCGCTCTCTCGCCCAGCGTCCATCATTACATTCAAGCCCACCAGCTCTACCCTTGTGTTCCCCCATGCCCGCCCCCACGTCCTCCTCTCCCCAGCATTCCACCGCAGTCCTAGGGACTGCTGCTGCCCCTACCCTCGCAGACTTCAAGGTGGGGGTCGATAATGTCATTTTTTCCGTCGATACCCAGCAAAATCGGCTCCTAGTCCTCCTAGTCATGCGTCAGCAGGAGGTGTTCCAAGGGCAATGGGCCTTGCCCGGAACCTTGGTGCGTCAGGGGGAGACCTTGGAAGCTGCCGCCGATCGCGTACTGGCGGAGAAAACTCGCGTTAAGAATCTCTATTTGGAGCAGTTATACACCTTTGGGGGACCGAACCGTGATCCCCGCGAATCTCCCCATAGTTACGGCGTGCGTTACCTCTCCGTCAGTTATTTTGCCCTGGTTCGCTTTGGGGAGGCGGAGTTAATCGCTGATGGTGTCCATGGTATTGCCTGGTATCCCTGGGATCAGGTACCTCCGTTAGCTTTTGATCACGGTGAAATTATTGCCTACGGCTACAGTCGGTTGCGCAGTAAGCTGGAGTACAGCCCGATCGCCTTTGAAGTGCTGCCCCAGCAGTTTACCCTGGGGGATTTATATCAGCTCTATGCAACGGTTTTAGGGGAAGGGTTTTCTGACTATTCCAACTTTCGATCGCGCTTACTCAAGTTGGGCTTTCTTGTCGATACGGGTCTCAAAGTATCCCGGGGAGCCGGTCGTCCCGCCAGCCTCTACGAGTTCGATGCCCAAGCCTTTGCCCCCCTAAAAGATAAGCCTCTCGTTTTTGTTTAACACAGCAGGGCACCGAGTCCATTTTCCTTTGAAACAGTCCAGCGTCCCATTCCAAAACTAGTCTTTCAGCTTAGGTTGGGCGGCAAAGCCGCTCCATCCCATCAAGGCAAGGCCACTTAATCCGGTCAAGATAAGGCCACCCCATCCGGTCAAAACAAGGCCGCTCAAGCCGATCCAGACAAGGCCGCCCAACCCAATCGATCGAGGGCACCGCAATCAGAATGCTGCAATCAGAATTCCCCCATCACCGGTCCCCAGCCATTCAAGCTCACCCTAACCCCGTCCCATGAACATCACCCTCGCCCAACTCAACCCCACGATCGGCGACCTCAACTATAACCGCCAACAGATCCTCGAAGCCGCCCAAACCGCCGATCGCCAGGGCTCTCAACTGCTGCTCACTCCCGAACTCTCCCTCTGCGGCTACCCCCCCCGCGATCTTCTCCTCAATCCCAGCTTTATCCAAGCCACCCGTTGCGAACTGGAACAGCTCGCCCAGGACCTCCCCCCCCACATTGCCGTGCTGGTGGGTACTGTCGAGGCTAACCCCGAGGCCGATCGCCAGGGGGAAAAACCCATTTTCAATAGTATCGCCCTGCTGCGATCGGGCACCATTGATACTATTTTCCACAAAAGACTTCTACCCACCTACGATGTCTTTGATGAAGATCGCTACTTTGAAGCCGGTAAAACTGATCACGAAGCCTGGTTTAAACTCACTGCTACCGACCCTAAAATTGGCGTTACAATTTGTGAGGATTTTTGGAATGAAGAATCATTTTGGGGCAAGCGGAATTATCCCCAGAATCCCATTCAAGATCTAGCTCAGCAAGGTGTTGATCTCATTGTTAATTTATCGGCCTCTCCCTATACCGTCGGCAAGCAAAAACTTCGCGAACAAATGCTAGGGCATTCGGCACGACTCTACAACATTCCCATCTTGTATGCTAACCAAGTGGGGGGAAATGATGACTTGATTTTTGATGGCCATAGTGTAGTCCTCGATCGATCGGGGAGTGTCATCAGCCGCGCCCCCGGTTTTAGCGTTGCAGTCCAGCACGTCACCTGGGACTCCGATCGTCGTGATATTACGCCTATTTTTAGCAACAGTCGTAATCATAGTGACAGCAATAGTCCCAGGATTAAGACTCAAACCGTTCCCAGTCCTACCCCCCAGACCGATGCTAGTCCCAGTTCCAGTTCCAACCCCAAGACCGCGCCCCAAATCCAGCCGCATCCCGCAGCCCACCCCAACACCGCGATCGCTCCCCTGGCGGACTGCCCCGAAGCGGAAATTTGGGAAGCCCTAGTGTTGGGAGTGCGGGACTACAGCCGTAAATGTGGCTTCAAAACCGTGGTTTTGGGCCTGAGTGGTGGGATTGACTCAGCTCTAGTGGCGACAATCGCCGCCGCCGCCCTTGGTGCACCCCAGGTGCTTGCAATCCTGATGCCGTCCCCCTATAGCTCCGATCATTCCGTCAGTGATGCCCTGGATTTGGTCAACAACCTGGGGATTCAAAGCCACACGATCGCCATTAAACCGGTAATGCAGGGGTTTGACCATAGCCTAGCTAACCTCTTTAGGAACCGAGAAGCCGATGTCACCGAAGAAAATCTCCAGTCTCGCATCCGTGGCACCCTATTAATGGCCGTTGCCAATAAATTTGGCCATCTTCTGCTCTCCACGGGCAATAAGTCAGAAATGGCCGTGGGCTATTGTACCCTCTACGGCGATATGGATGGCGGACTGGCCGCGATCGCCGATGTCCCCAAAACCCAAGTTTACAAACTCTGTCAGTGGATTAATGGTTCCGGGAATCCCCGCGTCCGTCAGCAGATTGCCGAAGCTAGCTATAATCCCGTTGCCTCGGATCAGTCTTGCGCAGGAAGTACCCACCTCGATCCCCTGCAAGCGAACAATTTAGGGCCAGAGAATCCAAATTCCGACCTTGATTCCCCCCTAAACTTTCTGAGCAGCACCCAGCCGCTTATTCCTCCCCACATCATTACTAAACCTCCCAGTGCTGAGCTCAAACCCGATCAAGTGGATCAGGACTCCTTGCCAGACTACGAGACCCTTGATGCGATCCTCGATCGACTCATTCACCAACACCAATCCCGCGATCAAATTATCCAAGCGGGGTTTCAGGCCGAAATCGTTGAAAAAGTATGGAAGCTTGTGGTTCGATCGGAGTTTAAGCGGCGACAGGCAGCCCCCGGGCTAAAAATAACCGATCGGGCCTTTGGAACCGGCTGGCGCATGCCGATCGCCAGCCGCTGGTAAGCATCGATCGGATCCCTCGGATCACCCTCAAATCACCGGGTACCTCGATTAATTGTGGTGGGCGGCTGCGCCGCCCACCACAATCCCAATTCTTGGGTGGGTCACCGGGCAAACATTAGGGCACCTCGATTAATTGGGTCGGGCGGCTGCGCCGCCCAACCCAACCTTGATTCTTACGTGGGTCAGAGGACGAAAACTTGGATTTTTCGCGGTGCCTTGTAGAACTCTTGCGATATCGGAGTGACACGCCCGCCCCAGTGGTATGGGAGCTAGGGGCTGTGTTCCCAACTCTGAGGTCATTCTAGGGTTAAATGATCACAGCCCCTAGCCTGCGAGACCTACCGTAAAAAGCTGGCTGCCACCCACAGCGTTACCAGACTGGTGAATGTGGCCCACTGATCCCCCGCAATATTCAACGGCAGCAAAAAGCCCTGGAATAGCCCATAGAGCAGCGTGCCCAGGAACAGACCCAGGATCAAGCTCACGAAGCTGAGCAACACCGATCGACCCAGCCGTTGTTCCTTACGATTGAGGAAGTAAGTACTCGTACCCACACCTCCTAACAGCACAAGTTGGAGTCCGGCGCTAGGATTGGGAGCAAACAGAATGGCTCCGCCCATAATGCCAAAAATCAACGCAGGCCACAGCACCTCCGCAGGGCTGGGATCATCCGCTAAGCCTTGAACCCAACTGGGCAAACGATTCAGAGTTGGCTTAACGCTGGGGGTCAATCGGGGTGATTCCTTGGGTGCAGCTTCTTCTGCAAAACGGATCCGATCGGGCACCTTAATTTTGCCCTCTTGCCGCATCCTCAAGCGATGCATCAGAACCGCATCGTAGGCCGTCTCAATACTGTCCATCAGCTTGCGATCGTCCCCGCATTGCTCCATCAGGCGATTCCTCGCCTCCTGAATTTCATCAAACGACGCAGCTTCGCTCACGCCAAGTTGCTCATAGGGACTTTGCTCACTCATGCCAAACTTACCCTCTGCTTGTTAGCTCCTGCTATTGATATAGACCATTCGATCGACCGCTACCAAAATTCAGGGCAGTCCCGACCCAGGGACAGGCTCCCCCAATTCATGAAAGAAGTTCGATGTGCTCTAGCTTAACACCTTCAATCAAGTGTAGCGATGGCCCAGGGAAGGCGGCCATGGCTTTGGAAAATCTGAAGACAAACGCTCCGATTTGCCAGTAGATTATTACGGATATCGAGGCTCCCCACCGGCCACCCGGGATGATTCTGTTTCGGTTGCCGTGGCGAGGGTCCAACGATCCCCCGAGACTGCTCGCAATCACCCAGTTGCATGGGACGAGTCTGGGGACTGAATCATCAACGGGACACCTCATAACGGCTAACGCTGAGCTGAACTGGATCTCTCCCGCCGGGAGTGCCTCACACGTCAGGATCGTACGTCAGGATCGTAGCGGCCAGATTCCTGGTGCCGTCGCACCGAGATCCTTACCTTTGGTGGACTACTCCGCCGGAGGCGGGGTATCGCTTAATCCCTATCCCCTATCCAACTGATGACCACTACCGGACCATTTTGGGGAGATACCCACGCAAGAGTCAGGGTTGGGGCGAGCGGCGAAGCCGCCCGCCACGATTAATCGGAGTCCCCATGACCATTTTGGGGAGATGGCCCACGTTAAGAGTCAGGGTTGGGGTTGGTCGGCTTGCCGTCCAACTCCGTCTAACCTAATTCATCGAGAGACCCAGCTGATTCTAACGAATCGCCCCGTTTCAAGGGTTCACGACTCTTTCTTGACTTTCAGCAGTTAAGAGGTGAGGTTTAAGAAAAGGTTTCCTCGATGAGGTGTGGCGTAATGGTGCCGATCGACTCCGTCGCCCCCGCCCAGGAGTCGAGGTACCCATGGGCTACTGCCCAAACAATCGAAATCCATCGAGGTGTCCAATGGATTGTCTCGATCGCCAGTGTTCTAGCTTTCTGATCTGCTCTCTGGGTCCAGTCATCTCCAAGCCCTCAACGTTTTCCAGATTTGAACACCATGGCTCCTGCCAAAATTCTTATTGTTGACGATGATCCGGCTGTGCGGAACCTCATTAGTCGCTTTCTGGCTACCCAGGGCTTCACAATTGAGGCTGCGGAAGATGGCCAACGTGGATTAACGCTGTTTGCGACCTTTCAACCCGATCTGGTCATTCTAGACGTGAACCTACCCGACAGTAACGGCTATCAACTCTGTCAAGAGATGCAACGTCAAACGGGAGTGCTGGTTTTGATGCTCACCAGCCGCGATGATGAGTCCGACAAACTGGAGGGATTTCGCCAGGGTGCCGACGACTACATCACCAAGCCGTTTATTTTAAGTGAGTTGGGGGCTCGGGTCGCGGCAATTCTCAAACGCCAACGCATGGCTCCGCCGATCCTGGTGCCTGCCCTGCGTCTCGGGCCGCTGAGCTTGGACTCCAGCAGCCGCGAGGCCAGTATTGGTTCCGAAGTGTTGCCCTTAACCGCCCTGGAATTTGATTTGCTCTATTTCCTTGCTAGCCATCCAGAGCGGGCATGGCGGCGATCGGAACTCATTCAGGAAGTTTGGGACTATGAGCATGTGGGTGACCAGCGCGTGGTCGATGTCCATATTGGCCAAATTCGGAAGAAAATCGATCAAGCGGCGGGGGAATCTTTTTCAGCCCAGTTGATCAAAACCGTGCGAGGAGTCGGTTACAAGCTCCTCCCACCCCACTAAAGTGATGGCCAACGGTCCTCCCCCCGCAAATTCACCGGAAGGTGTCACAATACAAAGCAAGCTGAAAATCCAGCAGGCTAAAAACCAATATTCTGGTGGGTACTTCGATTAATTGTGGGGGGCGGCTTTGCCGCCCCCCACAACCCTGATTCTTGCGTAGGCCACTGGGCAAAATTGGAATTTTTCGAGGTGCCCTGGTGTGGACCAGATTTCCATAATTTGGATGAATCGAGGTACCCTGACGTGGGCCACGGGACGAGCCTTTAGCGTGTTCGCGGTGCCCTCTTTAAAACTTATCGATAACCCTTACTAATAACCGTCTGTCCCTATGGCTCCCGCAGTTCTGATCGAAACCCTTCAGAAGCGCTACGGCTCCGTCGAAGCCCTTAAAGATATTTCCCTCAGTGTTGAAGCTGGAGAGTTGTTTGGCATCCTCGGACCCAACGGCGCAGGCAAAACCACAACCCTGCGCTGCCTCTGTACCCTGACCAATCCCGACTCGGGCCGCCTGGAAGTGGACGGCGTACCCGTGGTGGGCAACCCCAAGGTGGCGCGCCAGAAGCTAGGCTATGTGGCCCAGGAAGTCGCCCTAGATAAGGTGCTGACGGGCCGGGAACTCTTGGAACTTCAGGCCGCAATCTACCATATTCCCCGCGCAACAATTCCGAAGCGGGTGAATGAGATGTTGAATCTGTTGGGGTTAGAAGATTGGGCAGATAAAAAGTCCGGCACCTACTCCGGTGGTATCCGTAAACGCCTGGATCTGGCCATGGGTTTGTTACATCAGCCCAAGGTTTTGGTCCTAGACGAGCCGACGGTGGGGTTAGATATCGAAAGCCGCACGGTGATTTGGCAGTTTCTGCGCCAACTGCGGGAAGAGGGCATTACGGTACTGCTCACAAGCCATTATCTTGAGGAGATTGACGCCCTAGCCGATCGGGTCACCATTATCGATCAAGGCACCGTCATCGCCACCGGCACCCCCTCAGAACTCAAGGACCGTGTGGGGGGCGATCGAATTACGTTACGGATTCGCGAGTTTTCCCCCTTGGAGGAAGCAGAGAAGGCCCGGGACCTACTCCAGGATTTGGCCAGTGTGGAGGAAGTGATTATTAACAGCGCCCAGGGTAATTCCCTGAACCTCGTGGTCAAGGCACCCGATGCCCTGGCCCAGGTGCAGACCGCGTTGACCCAGGCCAATCTCCCCACCTTTGGCATTGCCCAGTCGCGGCCCAGCTTGGATGATGTGTATTTGGCAGCCACGGGTCGCACCTTGATGGATGCGGAACTGGCGGCGGCGGGCACCCGCGATCCCAAGGCGGAGCGCAAGAAAAATATGCGTTAATGCTGGTGGATACCTCGGCTCTCGATCGCACCGGGTAGGGGATTGACTGATAAAAGCAGGTCAAATCCAAGCACAGAGGGCGGGCTAGGAAACCTAGTCCCTAGGATTCCAAACCTCTGGTAGGGGCGCGGTTTTCGCGCCCAATGCAGTATTTTTTGTCAGTCAACTAGCCCGCCCTCACCCTATCCCAATCAACTTGTCTGTTGCCCTATGTCTGCCCAGCCCCCTTTTGACCCCAAAGCCTTTGAAGAACGGCGCGAACAGCAACGTCTCCGATTGTTTGTCTATTTAATTCCGGTGGTGGGGTTTTTCCCGGCCCTATGGTGTGTCTATCGTAAGGGGAAGGGGCACAGCCGGAGCTTGGTCAATCGGCGGGAACGCCAGGTGAGTCGGATGGCCGTAACCTTAGGGCTGGGATGGGTGATGGCCACGATTTTGGTGGGAACCGGTAGCGCGATCGCCGAAGTGCCGGATCTCGGTCGGCTCGTCCTGGGGAGCGGTTTAACCTCGGCCTATTTCGTCGTCAATTTTTGGCTAATGCTCCAACTCTGGCGCAACCAGCGACTCTGGATTCCAGGATTGAGCGAAATGGGCGATCGACTGCCCTAGGTGGGAATATCTTGTGATTGCCGCGATTGAGCCGATCGGTTTATGATGGCAAAACCTCGGAGTCCGGATGCTTGCATAGATCCTGAGTAGGACACCTCGATTAACTCAAATTTTCACCGGAGTGCCCACAGCAAAATCAGGGTTGGGTTGCGCGGCGAAGCCGCGCAACCCAACTAATTGAGGTGCCCTACAGAGATTAAGAGATACCCTGTCTCTAGTGGGGTATATCCAGTCTCGCCTCAGCGTTGGCCGCTAGCCGCTATAGTGGTTGCCATCACTCACCTTCAGACTACTTTCGGTACTGAGTTCATGACCCAAATTCTCATCATTGAAGATGATCCCTTAGTTCGCAATAACCTAGAGGATATCTTAACGTTAGAAGAATTCCAGGTGGTTTCTGCCCGTGATGGGGTGGAAGGCTTGGCCGCGGCTCAGGAACATCTCCCTAGTCTGATCATTTGTGACATTATGATGCCGGAGCTAGATGGCTATGGTGTCGTGACCGCCCTACGCAAAGATCCCAAAACCCAAAATATTCCCTTTATTTTCCTGACCGCTAAGGCCAATTCAGTGGACCACCGCGAAGGGATGAACCTGGGGGCAGATGATTATCTGACCAAGCCTTTTCGGCCCCAGGATGTCATCAATGCCATCAAGTCTCGCCTCGCCCGTCACGCCTTTACTCAAATCCAAAGTCAACTGCATCAGCGCCAAACTGAGACCCTAGAGCGACGGGTGGATGAACAGGTTCAGTTGTCGGATCTGAAGGAGGGACTCCTGAACCAACTTACCGAGGATCTGCGAGAACCACTCAGTAACATTAATTTGGCCATTCACATGCTGAGCCATGCGCGCACGGATGCGGAACGCGATCGGTACATCGATATTTTGAAGCAGGAGTACCAGCGGGAAATGCGACTGCTGGAGAATGTGAATAATCTTCAGGCGATGCTGACCCCCCAGAACCTGAAGTTGCTCCGTAACGCCAATCTTTTGAATCTTTAGGACGCTGCTGCCTAGGTATAGCCACCCCTAATCGTTAGGGCATCTCGATTAATCCAAATTTTCATCCTGTGATCCACGCAAGAATAAGGGTTGTGGCGTGCGGCCTCGCCGCACGCCACAATAAATCGAGGCGCCCGTTACTTGGGTTAAGGGCCGTAGGCCCCTGTCGAATCCCCCTCGCTCCCCCTTGTGAAAGGAGACGAAAAGGCCCCGTCCTCCCCTCAGGGTTACATGCCTGCCCCCGTGGTATGAGCTGCTATGGCTCTGATGCTGAGGGCAAGTCTAGGCTTAAAGGATGATAGCCCCTAGGGGGTTTTGGGGGTGCGGGGGAAAGCCGGTCCTAGGGGGCTAAGGAGTCGATTCAGGCGGCGGAGTTGATCCGAAGTGCCCATGCAGATCAACACATCCTGGGGCAGCAAAGGTGTATTACCCGTTGGTCCCGCCACTAGGGTGCCGTCCTTGCGACGAATGGCGAGCACCAAGGCTCCTGTGGCCGATCGCACCTGGGACTCCTGCAACGTCTTCCCCAAACAGGGACAACTTCCCGGCTCTAACCGAAACTCTTCCATATAAAACGATCGATCGTTTCCCGCCAGGATGCCATCTACAAAATCCATCACCTGGGGACGTAACGCCGCCGCTGCCATCCGCTTGCCGCCTGTGATGTAGGGCGACACCACCGCATCAGCTCCCCCCCGTTGCAACTTCGGAATTGCCTCCTCCGTATTGGCTCGGGCGATCGCCCGAATTTGGGGATTGAGGCTCTTAGCCGACAAGATTGTATACAGATTCTCCGCATCCGAGGGCAGGGCCGCCACAATACACAGCGCCCGATCGACCCCCACCTCCACCAGCGTTTCATCCAGCGTGGCATCGGCCTGACAGACTAAATACCCCCGCTGACGCGCTAGGGCCACGGCCTCCGTGTGGGAATCCACAATCACAAAGGGGATCTGCTCCAGGTCAAACTCCAGGGCAATTTGGTGTCCCGTGCGGCCAAATCCACACAGAATGTAGTGCTGTGCCAGTGCTTCTATCAACTTCCGCTGCCGTTGTAGTCCAATACCATCCCGAAAGTAGCCTTGGATCACCGCTTCTGTAAATCGGTTTGCAATAAAGGCGATGGTGATCACCCCCATAAAAATGAGAGAAATCGTGAAAATCCGCCCTTCATCACTCAGGGTATTAATTTCGCTAAACCCAACCGTGCTGAGGGTAATCACGGTCATGTATGCCGAGTCCAGCAGGGACCACCCTTCAATCCACCAATAGCCCAGCGTCCCCATCAGAATGATGAGCAACAGTGCCAGCATTCCTCCCAGCAACTCCTGGCGCAGCAATCGATAGCGCTGTTCCAAACTCCGCACGCGGTTTGATAGTCCTCACTCGGATAAAACTCTCAACACTATAGCCGCTCCGGCCACGGGGTACCTCGATTAATGGATTGAGGGGGTGCAGTTGCCCCCAACCTGAACCCCAACGCTTGGGCGGACTGTCTTCTGTAGGCGCTAGTGTTTGAGCGAGGCTGAATATACCCCGCCAGGGGCGAGATATCTCCGAATTCCTGCTAGCCACCGGTCCTGAGTGGCAGAAGTAAGAGCTGATTTGTCAAGTAAAGGGCACCTCGATTAATCCAACTTTTTAGGAGACAGCCCACGCAAGAATCAGGGTTTGGGTTGGGCGGCTTCGCCGCCTGCCACAATCCTGACTCTACCGTGGGCACTGCGGTCGAAATTTGAATTTTTCGAGGTGCCCTAAAGTAAAGGGCACCTCGATGAATTCAAATCATTTAAAGTCCCGTTCTGTGACCTCCGCAAGAACCAGGGTTGGGGCGGACGGCGAAACCGTCCGCCCCAATTCCTCGCAGTCCCCCATATTTGACCGCTATCCTCGTTCCCACCTAGGGCGTGGGAGTAGGAGAAAGTGAGAGAAGCAAAGAAATTGCCGCAAAAAAGGACGCATAGAGCGTCCAGAAGAGATTCCCATGCTTTTGCATGGGGTTCAAAGAAAAATTCCCCCCCTGAAAAAGGGGAGCCAGGGAAGGACACCTCGATTAATTGTGGCAGGCGGCGAAGCCGCCTGCCACAACTCTGATGCTGTTGTGGGTAATGCCATGGAAATTTGAATTTTTCGAGGTGCCAGGGAAGTCTTTTCGGTTTTCCAAGCTCCCGATTAGGACATGCCAATCAAGGCACCGACCGATCGGCCAATATTACTCGGTTCCATGGAATCCATGGCAGCGGTGGGCTCAAAGCCACAGTGAACCATACAGTCTTGACACTGGGGATTGCCGCTCTTGTGGCCGTACTGGCTCCAGTCGGTGTTGTCCAGCAACTCCTGGAAGCTCTTGTAGTAGCCCTCGTTGAGCAAGTAGCAAGGCTTTTGCCAACCCAGGACGCTGAAACTGGGGCTGCCCCAGGGAGTGCAGTCGTAGTCCTTGTCACCCATGAGGAAGTCGAGGAAGAGGGGGCTGTGGTTGAAATTCCACTTTTTCTGGCCCGAACGGTAGGGGGCGAAGATCTCCCGGAAGAGGGCGCGGGTTTGCTCCCGCTTCAGGAAGTGGTCCTGGTCCGGTGCCCAGGCATAGCTATAACCGGGGGACACCATCATGCCGTCCACCTTTAGTTCCGTGGTGACATAATCAAAGAATTCCTGCATTTCCTTGGGATCGGCTCCCTCAAATACAGTGGTGTTGGTGGTGACGCGGAATCCCTTGGCCTTAGCTGCTTTGATCGCCTTCACCGCAGTCTCAAAGACACCCTTGCGATCGACACAGGCATCGTGTTTCTCACCTAGACCATCCAAGTGAATGCTGAAGGTCAAATAGGGAGAAGGTTGGAATTTGTCGAGGCTCTTTTCGAGGAGGATGGCGTTACTACAGAGGTAGACGAACTTCTTGCGAGCCACCAAGCCCTTAACGATTTCATCAATTTGAGGGTGGAGTAGAGGTTCTCCGCCTGGGATCGACACAACGGGTGCTCCGCACTCATCAACTGCACGGAAGCAGTCCTCTGGACTTAGGTTTTGCTTCAGAATCTCGGCAGGATGCTGAATTTTACCGCAGCCCACACAGGCCAAATTACAGCGGAACAAGGGTTCCAACATCAAAACCAGCGGGAATTTTTTCCGGCCTGAAAGACGCTGGGACACCAGGTACTTACCGACTTCAAATGCCTGTAGCCAATGGATTGCCATAACACTCCTCAAACGATGACAAGGGACTGGGGGCTAAATGTGACACCCCATGGGGTGGATGAGTAGAGACTGCCCTGGATTGTAAACATTCTCTACAATTCCTAGCTGTATTGTAATAGACTTCCCCCCCGAAAAGGGGTTCCTGGTGGCTGGATCGGCTGCCTGACAAGGATCAAGATTATTCCGCCTCCAGCCATACCCAGCTGCACCGCAGTGCTAGCTGCCATAGACACAACTTGGGACTGTTCGAGGTGCCCTAGGGGGTGATTTGGATTTCGATACGGCGATTGCGCTGGCGGTTGCTGTTGGTGCTGTTGTCGGCTAGGGGCTGGGATGCGCCGTAGCCGAGGGGGGGCCACTGGTACTGGCTGCCCAGGTGGTTTTCTAGGTATTGGGCCAGGGCACGGCTTTGGCGCAGGGATAGGGTGAGGTTGGTGTCGGGGTCGCCGATATCGTCGGTGTGGGCGGCGATCGTCACCTGGGCACCGGAGTGGCGGCGTAAATCGCTGATGATGCTGCTGAGGAGGCGGGAGGCATCGGGTCGCAGTTGGGCTTCGCTATCGCCAAAGAGGACATCACTGGGCAGGGTGACCCGAACGCTGGGGTCTGGGGCAGTGGGCAGTGGGGCGAGGGCTTGCTGGAGATGCTCCAAGCGCACATCGAGGGAGGCCCCTTGGCCGGGAAGACCGAGTTGCTGTTCGAGGGCAACCACTTGTTCGCGGAGTTGGTGGACTTCCTGTTGGAGGCGGGCGAGTTCCTCTTCAGCCCCTTGGCGATCGGAGGGGGATAAGGTCTGGTCGATCGATGTGCTTGGGGCGAGGGAATGACTTTGAGAGTTGGCCTGAGGATTGGCCTGAGACCCTGGGGCTTGGAGAACTCCCTGGGACTGGGGCAATTGGGGTGATCCCAGGGATTGCTGGAAT
>JAYKIB010000197.1:0-28141 GCA_035285005.1 Prochlorothrix sp. | reverse complement strand
GGTGGCGAAGTAAGGGGAGATGTAGCCCTTGTCGAAGCGCATGCCCTCGGTGACCTCCAGCTCGGTGGTCATCGATTTGCCTTCTTCAAGCGAAATCACCCCTTCTTTGCCCACCTTGTCCATCGCGTCGGCGATCATCTGGCCGACTTCGTCGTCATTGCCAGCGGAGATGGCGCCCACTTGCGCAATGGCGCGACTGTCGCTGATCGGCTTGGCATGTTCCTCGATCTTGCTGACCAGGAAGTCGGTGGCTTTGTCGATGCCGCGCTTGAGCGAAATCGCATTGGCTCCAGCTGCCACGTTGCGAAGGCCGGCCTTCACCATGGCGTGGGCCAAAACCGTGGCGGTGGTGGTGCCGTCGCCAGCCGCGTCATTGGTTTTGCTCGCCGCTTGACGAATCAGGGCGACACCGGTGTTTTCGATATGGTCAACTAGCTCAATTTCTTTGGCGATTGTGACACCGTCATTGATGATTTGAGGTGCGCCAAACTTTTTCTCCAGCACCACGTTGCGACCCTTGGGACCGAGGGTGACAGCCACGGACTCGGCCAGGATGTCCATGCCTTTTTCCAGGGCACGACGAGCATTTTCGTTGTAAATAATGCGCTTAGCCATAATCTTGCAGTTCTACCTTGCAGGGATTTCAGATTTAGAACAAAGAGTGAGTTTGTCGAAGCGTTTCGCTACAGGTGCAGTGCAGTCCTAGAGAGGGACTCTCCCGTTGAAGGGCTATCCCACTCGGGGAAATGCAGTCAGCCCATGTAATCGGTGAGTTGTTGGGGGAGCGGATTAGCCGCGATCGGGGGGGAATTCCACCCAAGCTGACCCCCAAAATCTAAAATCGATTAGGCTACGATAGCGAGAATGTCCTTCTCGGTCAGGAGCACATACTCATCGCTACCGAGTTTGATGTCGGTTCCAGCGTACTTGGAGTACAGCACCTTATCGCCGACTTTCACGTCGATCTCGCTGCGGGAACCATCATCGTTGCGCTTGCCGGGGCCGACTTGCACAACCTCACCCACCTGGGGCTTTTCCTTAGCGGTGTCGGGCAACAGAATGCCACCAGCAGTTTGCTGCTCGGACTCGGACACCTTGACGAAAACACGGTCGCCCAGGGGCTTGACGGTTGAAACACTCAGCGTAACGGCTGCCATAGTTATCCTCCAGACAATGACAAGGGATACAGATTAGGGGTTGCGGTCAGGGCTATTGTGCTGCATTAGCACTCTCACCGCTTGAGTGCTAATTTACCGAAGCCCGATCGCTTCTACAACTTCCATGTCTGTACGGGTTCCCGAATCTAGCCCGTCCGATGGGGGTGAGGTTTGGGGAGTGAAGCCAGGTTAAGCCGCAAATACTCCCGCCGCAAATACTCCCGCCACAAATACTCCCGCCGCGAATACCGTACGGCCCAGGCCAGCCGAAGCCCAGATCGACCCGATCGATCCGACCCAGGGCAACAGCATCCACCAGAAACCGGGCTAAACCTGGCCCAAATAGCCCCGGGGCGTGATTAACCAGTTCCCGTGGCGATAGGTGCTGGCATTGCCAATTAAAACCGTGGTCAGCATATCCACCTCCTGGGCCCGCAGTTCCCCCAAGGTGGTGAGCAGCAAGGTCTGATCCGGGCGATAGGCCGATCGCACCAAAGCCACGGGTGTACTCGGCTTGCGGTGCTGGAGGAAAATCCGCTGGGCCTGGGCAAACGGTTCCTGTCGGGTTTTAGAGCGAGGATTGTAGAGGGCAACAACGAAATCAGCCTCCGCCGCCGCCTGGAGGCGTTTTTCAATCACCGGCCAAGGGGTCAGCAGATCACTCAGACTAATGGCACAAAAATCATGCATCAGGGGAGTACCCACCTGGGCCGCCGCTGCTTGGAGAGCGGTGATGCCGGGGAAAACCTGGACCCCAGGGGTTTGGCCATCCCAGCCCTGGCGGCTGAGGGACTCCAACACCAGACCCGCCATGCCATAAATCCCACTGTCACCGGAGGAAATCACGGCCACCCGTAATCCCCACTGGGCCAGTTCGATCGCCCGCTCTGCCCGAGCCCGTTCCTGGGTAATGGGCAGGGCCTCGATGATTTGGCCCGATCGCAGGAGGGGGCGGACTAAATCCACATAGAGACCGTAGCCAATCACCACCTCAGCCGCAGTGAGAGCCGCTTGGGCAGCGGGGGTAATTTGACTCATGGCGCCCGGTCCCGTGCCGATCAGAGCAAGGGATCCCGATCGACCCGTCAATTCCCGATCGGCCTGGGCAATGGCCAGGGTGACCGCGCCGGGTTGGGAGGGCTGGCGGTGGATTTGTTTGGGCACCAGGAGGGGAGCTTGGCTGGGCTGGGCGGCGGTGTAACCCGCAGCAAGGCGAGCAGCAGCCTCGGCAACACTCGCGGTGCCCACTTCCCGCGCCACCACGGGAGACGGGGTTGGCACCGGAATCGGATCCAGTTGCTCGGGGGTAAAGCACCGCAGAGGCAGTTGACGATCGGCACACACCTGGAGCAAACCCGGTTCATCCCCCTTAAGGTCGAGGGTGGCCACACCCGCGATCGCGGCGGCGGCAAGGTGATGGGTGCGAAGGGTTTGATCGATCGCCTCGGCAATCACAGCAGCGGGGGTGCCCCGCTCACAGCCAATCCCAAGCCAGAGCACCCGAGGATGCCAGGTCACCTGGGGAACGGGTGCAGCAGAGGAATGATGAGTCGATCGGCCAGGGGCAGACAGACTAGAATGATCACGATCGGGGTCTAAATGCGCCGTGATCCAAATCTTCGCTGCAAAATCGCCAGAATCTAGGGTATTTTTTTGGTTTTTCTCACCCTCCGTCTGGGGGGAAAGGTGGGACCATGCGGACTGCCAGAGACTGGAACCCACCTCCTGAAACACCGCGATCGGTAAACCCCGGGCCGCCGCCGCACTCACCCCGGTCCAGTCGCCACGCCCTCGCCGCCAGCCAAAGGGTTCCCCCAAGAGGTCGATCGCCCCCAAGCCCTGCACTGCCGAAGATCCCGTGAGCACCGCCGTTGCCCCCAGTAGTTGAGCGACGGTTTGGGCCATGGGATCGGCACCGCCCTGGTGACCACTGCACAGACCGATCGTAAACTGCCCAGCTTCATCCACAGCAATAACTGCTGGATCGATCGACTTATCCTGTAATAGCGGCGAAATTAACCGGATAATAGCCCCCGTAGCCAAGCTAAAAATGAAGCCATCATAATCCTGCCAAATTCGCGTCAGAGTTTCCCGAAGACTGGACTCATAACTATGACATAGGTGGGGCGGCAGCACCGAGGCCGTCAGATTACCAGGCGTACCAGGGGCGATCGCCGGGGGAGAGGAGAACCTGTCACCCCGATCCGGGGCAGACGTAAACTGGGCCAGTTCAGCCCACACCGGGGCCGCACTCCAGAGGGGAATCCGAAAATCACCGCAAATCCGAGATAAAACCTCGACCCCAGCCCGAGTTGTGGCAAAAGCCGCCACCTTCCCCAGGGGCCGCTCCTGAATCGGCTCGGACTGGATCGCTTTGGCCATCAGTAAATCGCAACGTTCCACCACTAACTGGCTCATATCCTGGTGGCAATAGCCCTGCTTTTCGTAGAGTTTTGTCGCTTCTCGCAGAACCGTTGCGGTTTCAATCCAAATCATGCTGTAACCCCGATCGGCGATCGATCGCTCCAACTGTTGCACCAACCAGGTCCCCAGCCCGCGTCCCCGCACTACGGGCAAGAGATAGAGCTTACGCATTTCCACCGCTGGTCCATCCAGGGGCTGGGCTTGATCCGGAATCTGGGCCACACCAAACTGCTCCGGCGCCACGGGATAGTAGGCAGCAGTACCCACGAGGGTGCCAGCCTGTTCCACCACCCAAAACTCGCCTCCCTGCGCCCAATAGCTGGCTTCGACCGTTAAAATATCGCGATCGGCGGTTTCTGGCTCCCAATATAGGCCATACTCTGCCAGAACCTGACTGATCAGGTCCGCAGTGGCTTGACGATCGCGTGGGTGCCAGTCCCGAATCAGTAAGTCTTGGTAGCAGCAATACATAGAATAACGAAAGAATAACAGACCAGGTTATGGAAACAAAGTCAGGCCGGGGACTGCCCGCTGTGCGGGGGATTAGCTCCTCGACCGGTTCTCGACAACTTGTCGGCTGGATTGTCCGCCAAGTGCAAGAGGATATTTCTAAACCTAAAGGCACCTCGATTAATCCAACTTTTTGGGAGACAGCCCACGCAAGGCTAAGGGTTTGGGGTGGGCGGCTTCGCCGCCCAACCCAATTCATCGAGGTGCCCCTAAGAGAATCCTCCCTACTGTCTACCCCCCTTATAAGGGGAGACGGCCTCTTCTTCCCCCTTGAACAGGGGAACTGAGGGGGATTCGGCAAGGGCCTACGGGACCTAGCTAAAGTTCCCAAGCCTCCTCTTAAAGCATAATATGAAACAAATGACTTAAATCCTGGCGATACTCCTCTAAATTCGCGGGAAATCCCTGGCAAGACTGGGCATAAAGCAACTCTTGGGCAGAGGCGAGAGCAAGATTGAAGCCCAGCCGATCGGCCACCGTCAAAATACGTTGCAACAGTTGCCACAGCGGTTCCGCCCTGGATCGATCGAGTCGATCGGGTGCCGCTAAAAGCTGTGCCAAGGTTTGGTAAACCACACGATCGAGCATCTGCTGTACATCCGCTAGGGCCAACTGACAACGAAACTGCTGCACTTCCAGCGCTAAATCTTCCAATTCCGTTACATAGCGCTGTGCATTATCCCGACTCCCATCCAAGGTCCACCGCTCCAACACCTGTTGAATCCGATAGCCCAGGGCAATTTCAGCCGCTGCCTGCAGCTCCTGGGGCACCGGCAGTCGATCGCGGTGGAAAGCCATCAGGACCCCGTAATTACTGCGGTAAACCTGACTATAGAGCTGATTCAGACGCTCTAGGGTTTCACGGGTGAGGTGGCGCATAATACGCTGCCGTTCCTCCCCTAGGAGGTTTTGCAAACTGTAGGTGTGGGGGGCGGTGAGAAGCTGGTGCATCTGGAGCACCGTCTGGGCTGCACTACCGGACTGCAACGCCTGGAAAATCTCCTGCTTAAAGTGGCTATAGACCCGTTTTCCTGGAAACGCCTCCACACAACAATGGAAATCCCAGCCGCCCAAATGCAGGACCGCAAAAACAAAATGTCCTTCTTCCCAGGTCATTGCCGACACCAGACGCAGTTGGCCCACCGCGAGGGTGACATTACCCAGGCGCTGGAGGTGATAGTCCTCGACCTGGGTGCCGTAGCAGTAAAGCTGGGATTGGGAGATCCAGGGATCATGCAGTCGATCGGGTGAGAGGAGAGCCAGAACCGTGGGCGCCGAAAGAGAGGGACTATGTTCGATCGTTTCTGAAACTCGGGTCGATTCCTTCAAAAGAGAGCGAATACCATAGTGGGCTGCAATTTGCTCCAGCTTAATTTGACGAGGCCGAACAAATTGGGTATATACCTCTGCTCCCGTGGGCCACTGGGGAGAGTTGCTGGGCGCAAGGGCCAAGCGCTGGCAAAATTCCGCTTCCAGGGTGAGACCCGTCAGTTCCTCCGCCAGTTCCAAGGCGCGGGCCGCATAACAGAGAATTTGGACGCCCTCAGGCCGGGAAATCTCCTCAAAAAACCAGCCACAACTGGTATACATCAGCAGCGCATGGCGTTGCATTTCCAGAAGCTGCAATACACACACCCGCTCATCCGGAGAGAGGGGCACCAGTTGTTGATGCTCCAAAAAAGCAAAAACCCGATCGGGGTGACGATCGCCCAGCACCTCCCCGTAGGCATCCCGTGCTCCCCAGGGATCCCGAAGCAAATGGCTGCCCCAACGCTCGTAAATCTGGGCCAACTGGTCCCGGAGCCAGTCTAGGGACTCCCGCAGGGGTTTACGCCAGTGTTGCTGCGTCTCCCCCTCCTGGCCACAGCCACAGTTCCGCTGCCAGCGATCGACCCCATGACTGCAACTCCAGGCCGTCACCGGCTTCAGTTCCACTTCCCAGGTGGGGGGCTGGAGGCTGAGATAATGGGCAAAATTCGTCACAGTCCAGCCCCGCTGGGGGAAAACCTGGCTAAAGGCATAGGCAAGGCACTTTTCCGCCCCCTTGCGGTGGTGACCGAAGGTTTCGCCATCCGTCGCCATGCTAATGAGCTGGGCGGGTCGCTGGTCCCCCTTAATCGCCGTATTGAGTCGCTCACCCCAGCGCTGCGCATTACTGAGCAGGTCTGCAAAGCCCATATCCCGGGAGATTGGGCCGTCATAGAAGAAAATATCAATATAGGGAACGCTAGAGCTGGATTGAGACGCAAATTCATGGGAAGCATCGGTCTCCCAGGGAGCCTCTAACGTCGATGAGGCGGTGGTGGGATGCTGTCCCCGGAGAAAGCAACGATAGGGACGCGTGGGATCGATCTGACTGCCGCTCACCGTGGACCAGATGGGCGCCCGATGGGTCGCACTGGGCAGGGGCCGACAGCGCAGGGCTTGGGACGGGGCAAGGATAATAAAGCGGATTCCCTCCGCAACCAGAGCTTCGAGGGTCTCATAGTCCACTGCCGTTTCCGCTAGCCACATTCCCTCCGGTTCTCGGCCAAAATGTTGCTTAAAGTCTGCTTTTCCCCAGCGAATTTGGGTCAGTTTATCCCGAGGATTGGCAAGGGGCAAGATCATGTGGTTATAGACCTGGGCGATCGCGTTGCCGTGGCCCTGCAGTCGATCGCAACTGGCCCGATCGCCCGCCAAGATCCGCTGATAAACTTCAGAATCATAGCGTTTGAGCCAATTCATTAGGGTTGGCCCCACGTTGAAACTTAAATACTCAAAATTATTGAGAATTTCAACGACTTCTCCCCGATCGCCCAAGATTCGGGCAAAGGCATTGGGTCGATAGCACTCCCAGTAAATGCGTTCGTTCCAGTTGTGGAAGGGTTCAGCCCCCGCTTGGCGCTCAATGCTATCGAGGTAGGGGCTTTCCCGAGGCGGCTGATAGAAATGACCGTGGACCGTGAGGTAAACCCCTCGGGCTGTTTTGAGGGGATCAACGAGGGTGGTTTGGGAGGGATGGGGAGTCCGCTCCCGAGGCTGAGGAGAAGCAGCAGCGGCAGGGGGGGGGGAAGTGGGAGGACGCGGTGAGGGGGTAGCGTGGGCCTGGATAGGGTTGGGTTGGAGTTGGCGGGGCGACGCAGGAGCGGGCTGATCGGGAGCAGGCTGGGCCGGGGCGGGCTGGGTTGACGGGGTCGAAGCTGAAGCGGTGGCGGGCGACCCAACCGAGGATCGTTCAACGGAAGGAGGAGAAGGGCTGGACTGGGGAACAATGGGAGCAGGCCGGTGAGGAGTGGCCTCCGGGGCAGTCATGTCCAGGGCTGTGCTGAAGGGGACAAGAGACGGAGGTGAGGGCATGACAAACTCACGGTGTAAGGGCCTCGACAGCGCTGGGAAGTGGGTGCCCAACCGATGCAGAGATCTGGGCAGCGTTAGATCCATCTTGCCTTGGAACGATCGATTCCCCCAGGTTATTCAGAATTAGATCCAAATTGGAATCTGGCCCCCTCGATGCATTACGGTCATTGTGGCGATCGGCGTCGCCGATCGCCACCCCCCTAATTCTGGCCTGCGGTACAGGGATTAAAGATTCACTAGGGCACCTCGATTAATTGAGGCACGCGGCAAAGCCGCGTGCCTCAATTCTGATTCTGCCGTGGGTACTGTGGTGAAAATCCGGATTAATCGAGGTGCCCACTAGAGATCCCAATAGGGATCCACAAGAGATCAAGATATCCCCCGCCTGCGGCGGAGCATATCCAGTCCTCCCCGCAACCTGATCCGCTCGATCCTGACTCCCATTCCTTGAATTGGGACAGGGAACTGAGCACCTTGAAAACTCCAAGTTTTCATCTCGTGACCCACGCAAGCATCAGGGTTAGGTTGGGCGACTTCGCCGCCCAAGCCAATGGATCGAATTGTCCAACTGGGGACAGGGCATCGATCTTGCATCTGTTACGGGGTAGATCGCTTCGAGTAGGGGACAGATCGCTACAGGGGTTCGACTTTTCAGAATACTTGGGGCAAGATGGGGTCGATCGTCTGAGTATTTATCCTTAGCCCTTCCCCAGGGCAGCCGCACAATGGCTCCGGACGAGTCTGGGCACTGAACCCCTCCGCCAGCAAACCAACGGCGGATTCCTGGTCTCACCCAGTCTCAGAGGATAGTTATAAACCTACACCGATCCCGATCCCAAACGATCCACAACAACACGGGGGCACCTCGATTCATTGGGTTGGGCGGCTTCGCCGCCCAACCCAAACCCTAATTTCTGCGTGGGCTGTCTCCCAAAAATTCGGATTAATCGAGGTGCCCACGATTCCAATCAAACAATCCCGATCCCAATCAAACAGTGGACCACAGCAACTGGTTCACAGCAACCGATCCCGATCCCAATCAACCAATCCCAGTCAACCGGTCCACAGCAACTGGTCTCAACCTAATGATCCCAGTTCCACCCAACCGGTCCCTTACTCTATTTGCTCCTATTCACCCATGACCCATCCCCTGTCCACCTCTACCCTCTCCCACGCCACCCAAAGCCGCAAGGCGGACCATATCCGTATTTGCCTTGAGGATCCGGTCAACTGCGACACCGTAACCACCGGACTGGAGCGCTACCGCTTTCGTCACTGCTGCCTGCCCGAGCTGGATCGCTCCGACCTTGACCTCTCCACCACATTCCTCGGCAAGTCCCTCGGAGCTCCCCTCCTGATGTCCTCGATGACGGGCGGTACCGATCAAGCTCGCCTCATCAATCAACGCCTTGCCACGATCGCCCAACAGTATCGCCTTGCCATGGGCGTGGGATCCCAGCGGGTCGCCCTCGAACGCCCCGACGTGATCCCCACCTTCGCCGTCCGCAAGCAAGCCCCCGACATTCTCCTCTTAGCCAATGTTGGGGCGGTTCAGTTAAACTACGGCTATGGTGTGGCTGAATGTCAACGTCTGGTGGATATGTTAGAGGCTGATGCCCTAATTTTGCACTTAAACCCCCTACAGGAGTGGATTCAGCCCCAGGGCGACACCAACTTCCGCAACCTACTGGCCCAAATCACCCAGCTTTGTCAACAACTCCCGGTTCCCGTCATCGCCAAGGAAGTGGGCAACGGCATCAGCGGCCCCCTGGCCCAGCGCTTAATTGAGGCCGGTGTTGCAGCGATCGACGTGGCCGGAGCAGGGGGCACCTCCTGGGCCAAGGTAGAAAGTGCCCGCGCCCAAACCGCTCTCCAGCGGCGACTCGGCACCCTGTTTGGAGATTGGGGCCTCCCCACGGCCCAATGTGTCCAGGACGTGCGATCGATCGCACCCCAAATTCCCCTCATTGCCTCGGGAGGACTCCAGAATGGTTTGGATATGGCTAAGGTTCTGGCGCTGGGCGCAAATCTAGCGGGATTAGCCCGTCCACTCCTACGGGCAGCCACGGAGTCGGAAGACCAGGTGCAGGAAGAAGTGGAGGCCCTATTAGCGGAACTCTCTACGGTCCTCTTCTGCACCGGCGTGGCCCGCGTACAAGACTTGGCCCGAGCGGGAGTGCTGGATCCCATTGGTGGGGTATAGCCCGACAGAGAGTTGCCCCGCCTGCGGTGGAGCAACTCACCGCTCACCTCTTACAGGGCACCTCTAAAAATCTAAATTTTCGCCCATTGGCCCACGTAGAAATCAGGATTATGGGGGGCGGCTTCGCCGCCCCCCATAATGAATCGAGGTGCCCGAAACCCACCCCAATCCATCACGGTAGCCTAGAATTTTGTGGAGGACACTTCGATTAATCCAAATATTTGGGAGATAGCCCACACAAAAGCCAGGGTTTGGGGTGTGCGGCTTTGCCGCACACCCCCATTAATCGAGGTGCCCCGGAACAAGTTGTACTTTTCAGCCAGTCGAAAGCAATCTATAGATAATAGAAGGGATCCATCCCGCGATCGGCCTTATGATGTGAGGAGTCTTGCAGATGACAACAACCCTGGAACCCCGCCAGAAAACCGCACCCGAGATACCCGCCACCGCCGCCACGGGAACCCCCGTTCCAGAGCTAAAGGGGCACCGCACCCCCTACGTCCCCAAGAATAAACGGCGAATTCTCTGTATTTTCCCCAAATATAGCCGCTCCTTTGGCACGTTCCACCATGCTTACCCGCTGATGGGCCGCGTCAAAGCCTTTATGCCGCCCCAAGGCATTTTAGTGGTTGCCTCCTACCTACCCGCCGAATGGGAGGTGCGCTTCATCGATGAAAACAAAAAGCCCGCCACCGCAGCGGACTATCGTTGGGGGGATGTGGTCATCACCAGCGGGATGCACATTCAGCGCCCCCGCATCAACCGCATTAACGAACTGGCCCATCGCCACGGCAAAATCACCGTTGTCGGGGGACCGTCCGTGTCTGGTTGCCCCGAATACTACCCGGACTTTGATCTGATCCATGTGGGAGAGCTGGGGGATGCCACCGATGCCATGATTGAGTACCTGGACCACCAGATCGATCGACCCGAAAGCCAGGTGCGTTTTGAGACCCAGGAGCGGCTGCCCTTAGATGAATTTCCGATTCCCGCCTACGATAAAGTCAACTTAAATCAATACTTTCTGGGCAATGTCCAGTTTTCCAGCGGCTGCCCCTATCGCTGTGAATTCTGCGATATTCCCGAGCTTTACGGCAACAATCCCCGCCTCAAGACTCCCCAGCAGATTCTCAAAGAATTAGACACAATGATGGAGTCGGGGAACCCGGGAGCCGTCTACTTTGTAGATGATAACTTTGTCGGCAATCGACGGGCTGCGATCGACCTGCTCCCCCACCTCATTGACTGGCAAAAAACTAACGGCTATCCCGTGCAGTTCGCCTGTGAGGCCACCCTCAACATGGCCCAAACGCCAAAACTGCTAGAACTCATGCGGGAAGCCTATTTCTGCACCGTTTTTTGTGGGATCGAAACCCCCGATCAAGATGCGCTCCATTCCATTTCTAAGGATCAAAACCTGAGCTTACCGATCCTAGAGGGCATTAAAACCCTCAATAGCTACGGAATGGAGGTAGTTTCGGGGATTATTCTCGGCCTAGATACGGATACCCCAGAAACCGCCGATAATATCCTCAATTTTATTCGGGAGTCCCAAATTCCGGTTCTGACGATTAACCTCCTGTATGCCCTGCCGAAAACACCGCTCTGGCGACGATTAGAGCAGGAAGGCCGCCTAAACTTCGATGAAGGCCGGGAATCCAATGTTGAATTCCTCATGCCCTATGAGGAAGTGGTGGAAATGTGGCGGCGCTGCATTACGGAAGCCTACGATCCAGAGTTCCTCTACGAACGCTTCGCCTACCAATGCGAACACACCTATCCCAACCGGATTAAGGTACCTAACAGCCCTGCCCGCACCTCTCGGAGCAATATCATGAAGGGCTTGACGATTATGCGCAATATCATTCTCCATGCGGGAATTCTCAGCAATTATCGTCAAACGTTCTGGAAGTTTGCCGGACCAATGCTGAAGCGAGGTCGGGTGGAAAGCATGATTCACGTTGCCCTGGTGTCCCATCACTTGATTAAGTTCACCAAGGAATGCGCCGAGGGCAAGGAGTCGGCCTCGTTCTACTCCCAGCGGGTGCGCAAGTCGCCCCTAGAGTTCCTCAATTCCACCTTGAATGGCCGAGTCCGGTAGGTGCCTCAATTCCCTGGAGGAGAGGGGTTGGAAGGTTTTAGCTCCTCTCCCCCAGGGAGAGGGGTTGGGGTGAGGGGCTTCCAGCGTCTCTGTCGGCCCCACGTTGACCTCATGACTCGACCTCATAACTCGACTTCATGACTCGGCAAAAACCGACTGGTCACCCTGCCCAGAATCAAATCCGGCTCAACCCAACCAAAGGTCCAACTATCCGTACTCTGGGCGCGATTGTCGCCCTGGACAAAACAAGCCCCGTGATCGGCCACAGCAATGACCCGCTTCACCATTTTGAGGTCCGGCTGCCGTGGCGATCGCAGCACCACCACCTCCCCGATCGCGGGTTTCCGCAGGCGATAGGACCGGGGATTGACCAAAATCTCGTCCCCGGCCCGCAGCCCGGGAAGCATTGAGGCACCCGCAACTTGAAACCGCTGCCGTTGCCTCAATAGCCACAAAAAAAGATCCCAGAGGTTACTGTTGCGAACTGGGATCGGCACGAGCGCAGAAGGCCCCGAAGGACAGTGGAAAACTGGTCCCTCGACCGTCTGGCGGCTCTGATTTTGTGAATCGTTTAGTGAGTCAAATGGATCCAATGTATCAACGGGATCACCCTTAGCTGGCTTTGTACCAGGGCACATCAGTCCGACCCTTGGTAGCCCAGAACATTTCCTGGATTTCTTTGATGGCATCCATCAGTTCATTGGCATGTTGCAGGCTCACTTCCACTTTGCAGGCAGAGCAGAGTTTGGCTGCGGTCCAGAACTTGGTGTGTAGATCGGGGAACTTTTCCAGGTGTACGGGCTTGAAATAGTCCGTCCAGAGAATCAGCAGTTCCTCTTTAGTGAGTTGGGCTTGCTCTTCTTTGATTTGGATGTAGCGATTGAGGGTGTTTTGATAGGCCGCCACTGCTGCCGCATCGCCCCCAGCCGGAGCTTGTAGGTCGAGAATCTTTTTGGTCATGGACACCACTGCTTCAGCCGTGATTCTAGCAGCAGCGGGATCGTAGACTCCGCAGGGACCGTCACAGTGAGCGTGAACAGTTGGGGCCGGGAACCGAGCCTTAAGGTGGGCAATAACTGAATTGATTACACGCATGGTAATTATTGAGTCTCAGTGATGAGCGGGTCGCGACTGTAACTCGGCTATAAACCTGCATCGAGGCATTGCGCGGAAAGCCAGGATTATGAGGTTGAGCCTGGGACCATAGCCTGGGGCTAGAGCATTGAGCCACAGTTTTGAGCAACTTCATGGTATCACTTCATGCGGCCCTGGGGGATATCGTGACCGAAAGGAAACAGAAAGGTAATACTAGAAAAAGACCACAGGGCACCTCAACCCCTCCAAAGTTTTAGGAGGGAGCCCACGCAAGACTCAAGGGTTGTTGAAGTGGGTGGCGTTGCTGCCCAACCTAACGAATCGAGGTGCCCCACAGTTAACCAGGATGACGCTATACACCCAGGATGACACTATGGCTTTCGATCGTTCTGCCTTTGTTTGGGACCCCTTTCTGGCTGACCTGGATGGCTTGGATGTCATCACCGATCGGTCCCAGCGTCTCAAACTATCCCAGGACTACTACCACTTTAGTCCGGTACTGCAACCCCAACTCCAGGATGTGATTGCGGATGTGGTAGTGCGGGCTACCACTGAGGCGGAGGTTTTGCAGGTGGCACGGGCCTGTGTGAGCCATGGCGTGCCCCTGACCGTTCGAGGGGCAGGAACCGGGAACTACGGCCAAGCCATGCCTTTAGAGGGCGGTGTGGTCCTGGATCTCAGCACCATGAACCAGATTCTTTGGCTTAGACCTGGCCTAGCCTGCGTGGAGCCGGGGGTAAAGATTGCCGCCCTCGATCGGGAGGCACGGCCCCTGGGTTGGGAAATGCGCATGGCACCCTCCACCTATCGCACAGCAACGATCGGCGGCTTTATTGGGGGCGGAAGCGGGGGCCTGGGGTCGATTAACTATGGCTTTTTAAGCGATCGGGGGAATCTTTGTGCAGTGCGGGTGGTTACCATGGAACCTGAGCCACGCGTCCTGGAATTACGGGGAGATGCGGTCCAACAGGTGAACCATGCCTACGGCACCAATGGCATTATTACGGCCCTGGAGATTCCCCTGGCCCCGGCCTATCCCTGGGCTGAGGTGATGGTCAGTTTTGGGGATTTCATGGCGGCGGCTCGGTTTGGACAGCGCCTGGGGGATGGGGATGGTTTAGTGAAAAAGTTGGTGTGTGTCTGCGCATGGCCCATTCCCAACTACTTCGCCGCCCTCAAGCGGTATATCCCCGAGGGCCAGCCGATCGCCCTAGTTCTGATCGCAGAACAAAGCCTAGAACTATTCCGAGAACTGGTGCAGGAGTCAGGGGGGAAGATATGCTACGAAAAATCGGCCCTAGAAGCCGAAAAAGGGGTCTCCCTAGCGGAACATAGCTGGAATCACACCACCTTACATGCCCGCAGCGTGGATCCGTCCCTCACCTATCTCCAAACCGTGTTTCCAGCGGATCCTCAATTGAAACTAGTGGAGCATATGTATCACCACTTTGGGGATGAGGTGCCCATGCACTTGGAGTTTATTCGCCTCCAGGGGCAAACCATTGCGGCGGGACTTCAGTTAGTGCGCTACAGCACACCGGAGCGGCTCCAGGAGATTATTGACTACCATGAGGCACGGGGGGCGATGATCTTCGACCCCCACACCTATATTTTGGAAAATGCGGGTCGAAAAGTGGTGGATCCACGCCACTTAGCCTTTAAACAAGAAATGGATCCCCAGGGCTTACTCAATCCAGGCAAGATGCGGTCCTGGCAGTCCAAAAACGCTTCCCTTGCGTCGAACTCCGATTCCACCCCAGACTCCACCACCCCAGACCTCGCCGCTCCAAGCGACTCCGATCCCCAACCCACACCCCAATCCCGTTGGGACCAGGCCGATCGCAACTGGCAGGCGGCCCAACTCCTCCACCACCAGGGCTTCTATGATGTGGCCATGACCCGCGCCTACTATGCCATGTTTTATGTGGTGGATGCCCTACTGCGATCGCAGCAACTCTTCTGTACAAGCCATGATGAGCGTCTGGGTCTTCTGCGCCATCATTTGGTTGCTTCCGGTGAGGTTCCCCCAGAGTTGGCAGATCACCTGGAGTTTGCGCTGGAGGAGCGCTGTGCAGCGGACTATACAAGCCAGGAGATGCCCGATCAAGAACGGGCCGATCGGGTATTAGGGTTAGTGCCTGCGTTTTTGGCGTTGAGAGAGGAGCAATGCTGATCCCCCGAGGATGTTTGAAAACTTCGACGAGGTGAATTCTGCATTGGGCGCGGTCGTCGTGCCCAATGCAGGTATTTGGGATGGGTGGGGTCAGGAAACCTGACCCGTCCTCATGCACCTCGGGTGGCCTCCAGAGCAATTCGGGGTGTGGGGTGCGGCTTCGCCGCCCACGCTAATGAATTGAGGTGTCCCCTAGGCAACCCCCAAATAGGCTTCCAGGACCTGAGCATCTTGGCGCACCCGATCGGGAGGGCCATCCACCAAGTTACGACCCTCCGCCATCACCCAAACCCAGTCACACAAGCCCATAATCACATCCATATTGTGCTCAATAACCAAAAAGCTCACCCCCTCACGGTGCCAGAACCGAATCGCCCCACACACCTGCTGCACCAAGGTTGGGTTCACCCCCGCCGCCGGTTCATCCAACAACACGAGCCGAGGCTGCACCATCAATACCTGGGCTAATCCCAGCAACTTCCGTTGTCCCCCCGACAGCGCTCCGCCGTAGTCCTGGACCTTGGCCCCCAACCCCACCGACTCCAAAATCGCCTTAGCCCGCTCCCGCACCTGGCGCTCCTGCTGGGCGATCGCCTCCCCCCGCAGCCACACCTGCCAAAACTGCTCCCCTCGCTGATGCTGCGCGGCAAGCATCACATTGTCCAGCACCGTCAGCCGCGCAAACACCCGAGGCGTTTGGAACGTTCGCACCAAACCGAGCTGTGCCATCCGATGGGGAGCATAGGGCAGGATCGATCGACCTTGGAAGCGAATATCACCGCGATCGGGGGTGCCAAAGCGGGATAGTAACTGAAATAGGGTACTTTTGCCCGCACCGTTAGGACCAATCAGTCCGGTAATTTGGTGCGATCGAACCATCAGATTCACGCCGGCAACGGCGTGAACCCCTCCAAAGGATTTATACACCTGCTGGGCTTCCAACAAAGGTGTTTTCAATAGAACAGAGTTGGAGTCTGGCATTGACGGATCCCACGGACACGACTCTAGCGGCCACCTCGTCCATGCAAGGGTTTACCCGGTGACCAATACAGAACTGGGGGCTGTCATCATTTGGGTGCATCCCGTTTTGGGAGCCCTCACCCTACATTGAGAACATGCCCTAGGGCACCTCGATCGATTCAAATTTCGACCGTAGTGCCCACAGCAGAATCAGGGTTGTGGCCGGCGGCTTCGCCGCCGGCCACAATGAATCGAGGTGCCCCCTAGACGCTGGGACGATGCGGCGCGAGTGCCCATTGCCAAAATATCAGGAATCTAGACCCCAGGAATTAAAATCTCCGACTTACCATTCATTTTCCAAGTTAGCGAACAAACGCATCCTGATCCCAGTCAAAATCGTCTAAGTTCGGCTTCACCTTACGATCGTTCTCCCCCCAGGTATCCTTTTTCCGGTATTGTTTGTAACCGGGACTTTTAGGCTCGTCCTCCTGGGGAGCGGGAGCCTCAACCCGCTTCTGGTTAAAGTGCTGCTCCATGGAGAGGGTTAAAAGCTGAGAAACCGCTTGGGGCACATTTTCCCAAGTTAACTCCGGATTTTTCAACAGGGTTCGTAGATCATCCAGGGTTTTCTGGTCCTTTTGCTGAATCGGCTTAAATTGGCGCAGGGGATCACGCTGGACCGCCGTAATCGCCCACTGCACCTGCTGGACAATCTGGGGACCATAGCGCTGCTTTGCCTCCCGCAGTTGGATCTTCATTCCCTTCTCACTGCAAGCATAGAGCACCGGCAGGCGATTGAGGGCATAGGTAATCACCTCCACGGCCCGGACATACTGCACCATCTGGGGCGGCACTTTTCGGATTTGGTGGGCCACTTCCTGCTCCACCAAGATTTCCATAATGTTTTTATATTGATGCTGCGTCATGGCTCTGGATGAATCTCGACAATCAAAGGGCGTGAGTCGTGCAGAAAAGCCAGCCCGGTTTCCACACCTCACCGGACCCCACCGGGCCTCACCAAGCTGCAACACACCTTAACGACCCGATTCGTTGCCTGATCTCGATCATTGGGGAGGGGGGGAGCTGCGCCGCCTCCCACACCCCTAAGTCGTGTCATCAATGACCTGTAGAGACCCGACGATATCAGAGGCACACGCCCGTTCCAGTTGGATCAGCGAGGGGCTATGTCTCTGATCCCAAGGGTAATCTAGGATTAAAGGATGACAGCCCCTGGTTCTGGGGTGGATCACAGAACGGGAGTTTGAATTAATCGAGGTAACCTAAAAAATCTTGGATTTTCGTGGCAATGCAATGCCTAGCATTTCCATTCTCCAGGGAGATCCACTCTAGGTCATCCACAGATCGAAACCAGGTTTCTTGACGTTTGGCGAACTGGCGGGTGTGTTGCACCGTTAGGGTGATGGCTTCGCTGAACGCGATTTCGCCTCGAATGTAGCGCCCGAGTTCACCATAGCCCAAGGTCTGGAGCAGCGGTAGCTCCCAACCGTAGCACTTTCCGAGGGCAACAACCTCTTCCACAAATCCGATTTTAACCATCTGTTGGGTGCGTTGGGCAATGCGGTGGTGGAGGGTCGATCGATCCCAGGTCAAGCCGATTTGCAAAATGGGGTAGGTAGGGGGCTGTTCCCCCTGCTGTTGGGACAGGGGTTGGCCGGTGGTGTAATAGACTTCCAAGGCCCGCAGCGTGCGCACCGCATCGTTGGCATGGATGCGCTGGGTGGAGATCGGGTCCACCTGCGCAAGTAAGGCATAGCAGTGTCCCTGGCCCAGGTCACTCAGTTGTTGCCGTAGCTGGGGTTGTGGCGGCACCCGAGGCATCTGTAGGCCCCGCGTAATGCTCTTGATATAAAGGCCCGTCCCCCCGACGAGCAGTGGCGTTTTACCCTGGGCATGGTATCGGGCAATTAGGGTTTGGGCCTGGGCTTGATAGTCGCCCAGGGTAAACGTTTCGCGGGGGTCACACAGATCAAGCAGGTGATGGGGCACTTGCTGCTGCTCAGCGATCGTCGGTTTGGCAGTACCGATATCGAAGCCCCGATAGACCTGGCGAGAATCAGCCGTGAGAATCACCGTATTAAACTGTTGGGCCAATTCCAGGGCGAGGGCTGACTTACCCGTTGCCGTTGCCCCACAAATGACGATTAATCCAGGTTGTTGGCTCATATAACGGCTAACGCTTGGACAAGGATGTGAGTCAAGAGGCCCCCCGCTAGCGGCGAGCGGTACCCCCGCCAGCGGCAAGACCAGGGGCAAGGTATATCTTGCCCCTGGTTAACATAAGTTCACTCCCCCCCGGCCCTACTTCGGTTCTGCGGGGAGTGCTTGGACCGATTCGATCAGCGATCGAACCTGCGCCGTCCCCTCCGACGCCTCAAAGGTGAACGGGAACTTCCCCCGGGCGATCATCCGCAGCCCCAACGGCCCCAGACTAAACAAACCCGGCAGATCCCGGAACGTATTACTGACCACCCGCACCCCAAACTTGCGTTCATCCACCCAGCCCCCCTGCTTCACCAGGTCCACCAGCACCTTGCGGTGGCGCACCGGGCGACTGTCCTGCTCATCCTTGCGGGTGAGAATCTGCTGCTTTAGTTTGGCGATTTGCTCGTAGGGTTCCACCTCCATGGGACAGACCGCATTACAGGCATAGCAGCGGGTACAGCCCCAAACCCCAGCGGTCCCCTGGTTATACTGCTCCAGGCGCTCTTCCGTGCGATCGTCGCGGGAGTCTACCCAGGTGCGAAACGCTTTAGCCAGCGCATGGGGACCGGGGAACTCGGGGTTCACCGTTTTGGCATTACATTCGGAGTAGCAGGCACCGCAGAGAATACAATTGCCCATCTGATCGAGCTTGGCCCGTTGCTCGGGGGTTTGCAGAAACTCCCGCTCGGGGATTTGCCGCGATGCCGTGCTGACGTAGGGATCCACCGCTTTCAGGTCCTGCCAAAACCCCGACATATCCACCACAAGATCCTTCATGACCGGCATATTACCCATGGGTGTAATCGTAAAAACCGGGCGATCGTCCTCCTGCTCTAAAATTCCTCCGGCCTCCATCCGCTGGATTTCACTACCCACATTTTCCTTGCAGGCCAAGGCCGATCGGCCATTAATCCCCATGGCACAACTGCCACAGATGGTGTTACGACAGTTTTTCCGAAACGCCAAGGTACCGTCCTGCTCCCACTTCACCCGATTGAGGCAGTCGAGCAGGGTCGTCCCAGCCTGAACCTCCAGGGTGTAGCGGTGAAACTGGGGGGCCTGGGAGGGGCGCTGACGGAGGATTTTAAGGATGATTTCCATGGCGGCAGTGGCTGAAACGGGCATCGCGATCTGGGTCGCAGTTGTTTTCAAGTCTACCCCAGTGGGTCAGCGCAGGGGCAATCTGACAACTCGATCGCTGAATTTTGCACGAGTCATTCCAACAGCCTTTAAAATAGAGACACTAGAACACCTCGATTAATTAGCTTGGGCAGCTACGCCGCCCAAGTCAAATCCTTATTTTTGCGTGGGCTAACTCCCAAAAATCTGTATTAATCGACGTGCCCACCATAGCAACGAACAGTTGAATAACAGTTGAATAACAACTGGGTAAAACCGTGAGCTTCCCCCGCTAGCGATTATCAGTTGCATAAGGTACAGGGCTCAAGACGTATCTCGCCTCCAGCGGGATACATCTAGCCTCACCGCAGCGTTAGTCACGATAGGCAGAAGTTCCCATCCCACACCTGTCCGTGGCCACAGGATGGCTGCGGCGCAACTTGACACTTGCTAAACATGGCACAACTGGAATTCAGGATGTGCAAACCCAGCCTGTAACGGGAGGGTTCCAGTCTCCCACCACGACGCATCATTTATGATTCCTGCCCCAACCCTGCCCAACGAAGACCAGCGCGTTGCCGATTTGCTACGCCACAATATTTTGGACACCGAAGCGGAGACCGACTTTGATGAGTTGGTCCAGTTGGCGGCGATGATTTGTGGGGCAGAAATTGCCCTGGTGAGTCTAGTGGACGATCGTCGTCAATGGTTCAAGGCCAAAGTGGGACTGGAGGCCCAGGAAACCCCTCGGGACATCGCCTTTTGTCCCCATGCGCTCCATGGACAAGATATTTTTGAAATTGATGATGCGACCCAAGATGAGCGGTTCCATGACAATCCCTTAGTTGTGGGTGAACCCCAGATTCGTTTCTATGCAGGTCAGCCGCTGCGATCGTCCCAGGGTCACCCCCTCGGGACCCTCTGCGTCATCGATCGCTACACCCGTACCCTGAGCACAGCCCAGCGGTTTGCCCTTAAAATCCTAGCGAGGCAGGTGGAAAACCTGCTGGATTTACGGCTGAAGGTGGAGGATCTCTCCCAAAGTCTCTCTATCATCGAAGAGCAACGGCAGAGCCTAGAACGGCTCAATCAGATCAAAGACCAAACCCTCGGGATCATTGCCCACGATCTACGGAGTCCACTGGCGGCCCTGGACAACACCATTGCCCTCTTTGAGCAGGGCTTTCTCGAAGGTCGCAAGATTGGCGCACTCATTCCCGAAGTGCGGCCCCACCTACAGAAGACCCACGACAAGGTGAGTAAAGTCCTGGATTGGGCGAAGGAGCAGGTGAAAAGGCCCCTGGTCACACCCTATGCCTTTGCGGTGGAGCCGGTGGTGGTGGCTTGCCAGGATTGAGTTCAGTCTATGGCGGATGCAAAGGGAGTTCATCTGTACCATCAAGTTTCTCCAGCGGTCTATGCCCTGGGCGATCGGGATTGGGTGGAGATTGTGCTGCGGAACCTGCTGAGCAATGCGGTGAAATATAGCTTTAAGGATGGGAATGTCGAGATTTTTGCCCAGGTACAGGGAGATAAGGTTCGGATTGGTGTGAAAGACGAGGGTGTGGGCATGGATGCCTATACCTTAGAGGCTGTGGGGGAACGGTATCGAGGCTTATCCACCACGGGGACAGCGCGGGAAAAAGGGACGGGCCTGGGCTTGATGTTATGCCAAACCTATTTGGGGAATCTCAATACACAGCTGGAAATTGTGAGTGAGGTACACCAGGGATCAACATTCTCCTTTGTGCTCCCCCAGGCAGACCCAACAGCGATGCCTGCCCCGATGCCCCAGGCTCCAGACGCTGCCATCCTCAACCCCCCAGATCCCGACTACCAACCTCTCGGATCCCTCGACTAAGAAGATGTTTGAAAACCCAAGAGAATCCCCCCCTAGCCACCCTTGTAAAGGGTGGGATAGTCTTTGCTTCCCCCTTCAAAAGGGGGACTGAGGGGGATTCCGCAAGGGTCTACGGCACCGAGTCGAAGTTTTCAAACACGTTCTAAGGGGCACCACAATGAATCGAGGTGCCCCTCAATATGATCCAAATTTTTATGATCCAAATTTATGATCCAAATTTTTGCCCTGTGATCCACGCAGGAATCAGGGGTATGGGGGGGCGGCTTCGCCGCCCCCCCACAATGAATCGAGGTGCCCATTAGTGATGCAAAACATTAGTGATGCAAAACCTGAACCCGATCGGCGCAGGTTTTAGCCCGTTGCCGAGCCTCTTCGATCGTTGTGCCCAGGGCCAAAGCCACCCCCATTCGCCGGTTAGGGCGCGTCACCGGCTTGCCAAAAAGGCGAATCTTACTGGTGGGAACTTCAAGGGCTTCGGCCACACCCGTAAAGTGGGGATCGCTACCCTGTCCCGTGGCCAAAATCACCGCTGAAGCACCCGGTTGGGTCACGGTAATCTCTCCGATCGGCAGTCCGGTGATTGCCCGCACATGCAGCTCAAACTCAGACATATTCTGGCTCACCAGGGTGACCATGCCGGTGTCGTGGGGGCGGGGGCTCACCTCACTGAAATAGACCGTTTGGGTTTGATCCGGGGCACCAGCAATGAACAGCTCAACTCCAAAGAGCCCTTGCCCCCCCAGAGCCGTGGTGATTTGCTCAGCAATTTGGTGACAGGTGGCCAGGGTGTCGGGGTGGAGGGGACAGGGCTGCCAAGATTCCCGGTAGTCACCGCTCACTTGAATATGGCCGATCGGGGGGCAAAAGTGGGTACCCGAGGCCGATCGAACCGTGAGCAGGGTAATTTCCGTCTCAAAGCTGACAAATCCTTCGACAATCACCCGTGCTTTCTGGGCACGCGCCCCAGTTTGGGCATAGGTCCAGGCCGCCTCGATGTCCTCGGGCGATCGCACAATACTTTGACCTTTACCGGAAGAACTCATCACCGGTTTCACCACACAGGGCAGCCCCACAGCAGCCACGGCATCCTGATATTGGGCCAGGGTATCGGCAAACCGGTAGGGAGATGTTTTCAAACCCAGGGTTTCTGCCGCTAAGCGCCGGATTCCTTCACGGTCCATGGTGAGTTGGGTGGCGCGGGCGGTGGGGATGACTGTCCAGCCCTCTGTTTCAAGGGCGAGGAGCGTATCGGTGGCGATCGCCTCCACTTCGGGGACAATCCAGGTGGGTTTTTCCTGTTCGATGAGGTAGCGCACCTTGCTGCCATCGAGCATATCCACCACATGGCTACGGTGGGCCATCTGCATGGCGGGGGCGTGGGAGTAGGAGTCTACAGCGATCACCTCAATCCCCAGGCGCATAGCCTCTAGGGCCACCTCCCGGCCCAGTTCGCCGGATCCCAACAGGAGGAGGCGTTGGCTATGGGGCTGGAGGGGGGTGCCCCAGATCGCGGGAGTGGCTTGGGTCATGGTGTGGGCCAGGGATAACAGCTCCCGCATTATCGCCCATTTCTGAGTCAATCTAGAAGGGTGCATTCGGTAGAGCCGCCCCGCACCGTAGCTCCAGCGTCGATCCCGGGGTTAATACAATAGGGTGCGCCTCAGGAGGGTGCCTCAGGCACAACCGTCACGCATCCTAGGGTCAGACGCGGGTGCGGTTACCCAGCGGCTGCATCGGTTGCATCTCCAGCGGCTGCATCGGTCTCATTGGCACTCCCTGCATCCCCATCGGTTTCGTCCTCACCGTCCTCATCACCGTCCTCTGCCGCTGCCACATCACCCGCCTCCTCCGCTGCCACCAGCTCGATCGCCGTCTCCAGCTCTGCCTCTGGCACCACCACTAAATCCCGCACCGGGAATCGATCGATTAACTGGGCTGCCCGTGACGCATTACGTTTGAGCTCCCGGGCAATATGGGGCACATAGGGTAACTGGTTGAGCAAATCCAAGACCCGCCGCAGAATTCGGACAATATCCCCCTCATCCAAACTGGTTTGGCTACACAAATCCCACCAGGAGCACCCCAAGGCCCAGGCTTCTACCAAACCCGTCAGCTCCAACTCCAAGCACGTGGGCAGGTGGACTTGGTAGCGGTGCTGGGTTTGCAGCAAACGGCGACGCACCGGACGCAACCCCTCCAAGCTGTCTTCCACCGCATTCGGGACCCGATAACGGACCCAGAGATCCGGGCGGGTGATATCACTAATCAGGGCATGACAGACTGCAGCCAAGTGCTGGGGCGCAAGATCATCGAAAAGACCGGAACTAAACGCCAAACCTAGCCAGAGCTGATTTTCTCCCCGAAGCGCAGCAATATTTTCACCCAAAATCGTCGGTTGGGTTTCCTCAACACCCTGGAACTCCTGAAGGATATAGAGCAAATTCAGGAATTCCTCCCAGTGACGGTGGGAGAAGCTCTCGAATTTCGCCTGCCGATCCAGGTATTCCGCCTCTAATCGCTCTAAACGACGACGCTTCTTACGCAAATGGTTATGACCTTGCCACTTATGCACCGGATGGGCCTCCAGTCGCGATCGCACCTCAGCCGTGCGCTCCAGCTGGGTTTGCACCTCCTCCGCTTGGAGCACTTCCATCAGATCATTGGAGTTAGCACCCAAACCATGGCGTTGGACCATTGCCTGCAACTGCTGCACCAGAGCCACCGTCTCCCCATCCCCCGCATGGGACTGGCCGGGGCGAATTTCCAGGGCGATCGGTGGCACAAGACTATCCACCGCCGTCAGACGCGGTACTTCTCCATGGAGCGCCACCACATCTAAGGTTGTGACCACGAGCCAGCAATTATCCCAGCCTAAACAAATCAGATAGGGAGACTGATTAGGGCCAGGAGCCTTGGCCACCAGCACCGCCGGTAGGGGCTGGGCATAGGGGACATGCTTCCCCTGGAGGGTGAGGAAGGTACCCGCCACCGCAAAGGCAAGAGCCAGGGTCATTTCCTTCGATTGCCGGTCTTCTGCTTGATTTTGGAGAATTTGCAGCAGCCGCTCCTCTTCTTTGAGATGTCCCTTCAGTTTTTCGTAGGCATCAAACTGATCCCAGGGTACCTCAGCTAAATCCGCCCGGAGTTCCTCCATGTCGGCAGCCACGGCAGCGATCGCTTCCTGTTGGGGCTTGAGGGTGAGCATGGCCAAATAGCGACCAAAGCTGCGTTCCACCAGTTCCTGGGCTTCCGTGAGCGTGTGGGTTTGCAGCAGGTTCAAAACCATGCCATAGCTGGGCGTAAACTGGCTGACCAACGGATCGGCCTTGGCCGTGGCAATTTGGGCCGCTTCCTTCACCCCTTGGAATCGGCTCTGGACCGTGACCACGTAGCCCTGGGGGTCCATGCCGCGTCGCCCCGCCCGGCCCGCCATTTGCAAAAACTCCGACGGATTGAGCAGACGGTGGCCATCATCGGTGCGCTTGGACAGGACCGAGATTACGGTGGTGCGGGCCGGCATATTAATCCCGGCGGCTAGGGTTTCGGTGGCGAAAACCACTTTGACCAATCCCTGCTGGAATAGCTCTTCCACCAGCCCCTTCCACGCGGGCAGCAATCCGGCATGGTGCGAGGCAATACCGCGACAGAGGGCATCCACTTGGCTGTCCTTGGCGGCAGCGGCACTGTGGCTCAGAAAAACATCCACTTGCGCACGAATCGTGGCGGCTTCCTGAGGATTCACGAGCGATAGATTGGCGCAATCATCCACAGCCCGCTCACAGCCCTTCCGGCTAAAAATAAAGTAAATTGCCGGCAACATATCCCGATCGTAGAGCTGTTGCAGCACAAAGGGTAAACCGGGCGTTGGCGGCTGGCGCTTGGAAACCTTAGCCCCCTTTTTCTTTTTAAGACGGGCTTTAAAGTTGGGATGGAGATCGGTTTTCTGATCGTTGAGGAGCGGGAAAAGCCCCTTATCGCTACAAAAGCTGAATTGCAGGGGAACAGGACGAAAATCGGAGTAAACCAAGTCCGTGGGACCGTGAACCTGAGTCAACCAGTCCGTCAATTGCTCACTATTCGCGATCGTGGCCGATAGGGCCACCAGTTGAATACTGGGGGGACAGTAAATAATGGACTCTTCCCAAACCGTACCCCGGGTCCGATCGTTCATATAGTGGCACTCATCCAGCACCACCGTTTCCACCCCCACCAAGGCCGGACTGATCTCCCCGATCGGGGTGCCGTAGAGCATATTGCGGAAAATCTCCGTCGTCATCACCAGGATCGGGGCCTCCCGGTTCACGGACACATCCCCCGTCAGCAGTCCCACCTGCTGGGAGCCAAACTGCTCCCGAAAATCCCGCAGCTTCTGATTCGACAACGCCTTGAGGGGAGTGGTGTAGAAAACCCGCTTACCATGGGCCAGGGCGCGATGAATGGCGTATTCACCGATCAGGGTTTTCCCCGAACCCGTGGGCGCACAGACCACAACGGAGCGATCGTGATCCAGGGCGAAAATGGCCTGTTTTTGGAAATCGTCCAGGGGAAAGGGGAAAATGTGGCCAAGGGCAGGGGCAGCGACGGTCATCACACAAACAGCGAACGGATGAAGCGAGGGAAACGCGGAAGGGCGATGATTTAGAATCGCCGGATCTTTCTAGTATAGCGAGATCCGGGAAACGACGGATCGTGGCCGGGATCGCACCCGGTCTAACGGACCTGCTGCCAGGCCTGGACCAGCGCAGCACGGGTGGCGGCATCGGGAGCCGCGCCGATCCGTCCAGATGGCAGGGGCTGGGCACCGGGAATATTGGCGGCCCAGGGACTGTTGGGCACTGCCGTGAGATCAAAGTTGCGATCGACCGGACGAAAGCCATAGGTGGCGAACACTTGCTGCTGTGCCGGTTCCTGCAAAAACTGGAGAAAAGAACGACCCGCCCGCACCTGGCCGCCCCCGTTACCGGGACGCAGGACCACCCCCGTGGCCACGGTTTCCAGGGTGGGATCGAGGTAATAGATTTGGTAGGATCTGCCTGGATTGACCTGGGCCTGGGACCAGCGATGGAGGGCAATACTTTCGTAGACCAACGCCAGATCCGCATTGTTGGGGCCCTGGGTAATGAACTGCTGCAGGAGAGTATCGGTGGAGGGTGCCGGTTGATAGAGGGCGGTTTTGAGTTGGGAGAGCAGGGTTTGGGCCGGGGTAGTGCTCAGACTCGCTGCATCGAGGGTATCTTGACCAAGACGGGACTGGAGCCACAGACTCAGGCTGAGTTGACCACTGTTGGAACGGCTGGGGTCGGTGATCAGCAGGTCAACGCTGCCCCACTCCGGCGGACCACCCACCGCCTCCCAACGCCGATCGCCCGCCAGGACCGCATCGAGTTGCTGCCACTGGAAACGACCCTGGGGAAATAACTGCTGCCCCCGATCGGGCCATACAACCCCCACCAACAATGTTTTGGCGATCGGCTGCGGTTCTGTGGCAAAGAGCGGCTTCCCCTGGGGATTTTGCACCTGCCACTGGCGCTCCAACTCCGTCAGCAACTGTCCATCGGCGGGAATCAGCACGGTCGCCGTAAAATCATTGGTTCCCGCCCCGTAGCGATCCACCATGTCCTGGGAGCCTTGGATTTCAAGCTGAAGGTCAATATCCCGATACTGTTGCTCAAATTTAACTTCTAAATCTTCTAATGCTTCCTTTAACTCGCTGCCACTGACCACCACGAGGGTTTGGCGCAGTCCCGGCACGGGAGCATAGGCTAGGGCTAGGGAAGTCGCCGCAATCAGGAGGGAACTGACCCAGCGTAGGGGCTGGGGCAGAGCGCCCCCGGCATTGAACCGCGAATGGGACCCGGGATTAAATATCGATCGAGGCATGGGGGTCTACGCTCCCTAGGACATCAAAAGATCAAGATTTTTCTGGCAACTGGCCAGAGCCTCCCCGAGGGCGGCCAGGCTTTCGGTCTCGCCGCCAGTCCTACCCTCCCCGCCCGATCCCCCAGCGCCGCTAAGATCCGATCGACGTAACTGAAGCTGTAGGCGCTGTAAAACCTCGATCGTTTCCAGAATGACGTTGGATAGGCCGATCACCTGGGCTTGGCGCACATCATCCCCCTGCTGAGCCAAGGCAATATTGCGCTCTAGGGACTGCACCAACTTTTGCCACTGCGCCCGTGCCATGCCGCTCTGGTGCTGTCTTTGGGCCTTGGCTTTACGAAGTTGAGCCTCCAGGGTCTCCACGGATACCAGGCTATCCTGTCCCTGGAACTTGCGGGCCATGGCTTGGATTTGCTGGGGCAGTTCCCGGGCATGGTCACAGGCCAACTGTACCGTCACGAGTAGGTCCAGTTGATGGGCTTCCGTTAAACGATCGCCCGCTTCTTGCCGTAGGGTTTCGGCCTGGGCCGCCAGGTGGGTGGCCTGTTCCAAAGCCGCAGCAATTTGGGCCTCCAGGGCCGGATCTCCTAAATCCAGGCGCTCTGGCTCCTGACTACGGCGCCAGGTTGCCACCCCCAGCGCGGTCAGCCCTGCCAGGGGCAGCATCACTCCACTCGGTAAGCGCACCCCTCGGACCCCCACCACCAAGAGTAGTCCTCCCACGAGCACGGCCAGGGGATAGTTAAGGGGGTTGGCGGGTTTCAGTCGCTGGGTCAGCATCAGGGCAACGTTCTAAACAACGGTTTCAAGGGCAACGATCGAATTCGTCAAGACCCGATCGGGCATGGCATCCCCCGCTACGCGGGGGAGTACGTTCTCGTCGAGTGGGGTAACCAGCACCGTCCAAACCCAGAGCTAATTCGATCGTCAGCAACGGTCCTGGGCAGCAGCTGCATCCTGGCCTACAAATCCTTGGGATCAATACCCATCTCCCGCAGTTTGGCAAAGGCTCGATCGCGTTCCTGGGCGAACTGGTCCCGTTCCTGGGCGAACTGGTCCCGTTCCTGGGCGAACTGGTCCCGTTCCTGGGCGAACT
>JAYKIB010000196.1:0-5148 GCA_035285005.1 Prochlorothrix sp. | reverse complement strand
TCTGGATGAAAGGGGTAGCTCTGGCTAATCTGCTGGGCATAGCTCGCCTCTTTGCAACCATCCGGTAAATCCACTCGGCTCGATCGATAGGCCTGTAAATAGCTCTCGGCAACCTGCTGAGCCGCCTGGTCACTAATCTGCTTAAACATCCGTTGCTTCACGATGTTGTAGACTTCCACATCGCTACTGGGGCTTAAAATCCGCTCCTGTCGCGCAGACGCACGCATGGTTTCCTGGAGTTCCTGGGTTTCCTGGGCAAAGGTGTCCTTTTCAGAGGCGAGGGAATAGACAAAAACCACATGGTTGCAGGATGCGGCCAGGTCCATCAGCGAAAACAAAAAGGCCACCACCTGCTGGGCCAAGTCACTGTTGCCCACCAGCTTGGCCTTGGCAGCGCGTAGATACCGCGCCACCTCATCCAGCATGATTAAGGTCGGTTGTCCCTGGATCAGCCGCTCCAGCACCGAAGTGCCTGGGCTAATGCCACTCTCATCGGACCCCCTCAGAAGCTGATAGCCCTCAATATGACCAATTTGGTAAGCAATCTCGCCCCACAGGGTATAGGTGGTTAGCCCCGTCTCAGGGTGGTAAATTCCCGCTTCTGGATCCAAATCCCGCCCATCCACCGCCGCCACCTGAACCGGACGCTCCGGTAGCTTCGACAGATCCGACACAAACCGCTCAATGCCCGCGATCGTCCGGCCTTCCTGTCCGATGTGCCACAGAGCAATCTCATCATGGGTTTTCCCACCCCCAAAGCTGGTTTCCAGGCGGATAATCGGTGAACCTACGCCTTGCTGGGTCAGCCGTCCAAATACCTCTTCAATCAAGGTCTGCAAGCCTTGAGTCGCGAACGTATTAGCGAAAAACAGGGTGGAGTCCTGGTACACCGGAGGAGCCTTACGCTCTACCACCAATCGCAACTTAGCCGCAAATACATCAAGGGACAGATCCCCGGCCAAAATCTCATCACGGGGTTCACAGTTATCCAGCACGGAAGCCAGCATCGGGGGCACCTCACAACGACTTAAAATGCTACTACTACATTAGGGCACCTCGATTCATCCAAACTTTTGGGAGACAGCCCCCGCAAGAATCAGGGTTTGGAGTGGGCGGATGCGTCGCCCACTCCCATGAATCGAGGTGCCCCTCAGGATCATCCTATGGGACATCAGGTATGGAAAAACGCGGTACGCGCCAATGGTTTCGGGGCATCATTCAGATCCAGGGATCGGTGATTCCGGGGATTTGGCCCCGAGTCGTGATTTGTGGGCTGTTTGGACTGTTCATCTCAGTGCTGTACGATCGCGGCTATCCCGTGGCCTACTCCAACATTGACCAAATCGTGCCCAGTGTTGTCCTGGGTCTGCTGCTCGTCTTTCGGACTAACACCGCCTACGATCGCTTTTGGGAAGGGCGCAAAATTTGGGGCAGTATCATCAACACCAACCGCAACCTCGCCCGTCAGATTTGGGTCTTCATTAAAACCAGCAGCTCCGCCGACGTTGCCCAGAAACAGCAGATCCTGCGCCTGATTAGCGCCTTCACCTTCGCCACTAAATTTCACCTGCGCGGCCTTCCGCCCGAGGCCGAACTCACCACCCTCGTCACCCCGGCCCAACTGCAAAAACTGCAACGGGTTCAGCATCCGCCCCTAGAGGTGATGTTTTGGATTAACGACTACCTGCGGCAACAGCACGATCGGGGAGCGGTGGGAACGTACCAAATGACGGCCATGGTGGAACTGATTAATCGACAGGTGGATAACCTGGGAGCCTGTGAGCGAATCCTCAAAACGCCGCTTCCGTTGGCCTATTCTATCCACTTACGCCAGCTTTTGATGTTTTATTGCCTGAGCTTACCGGTACAGTGGGTGAGCTCCCTGGGCTTCTTGACGGGTTGGGTGACGGCACTGGTCAGCTTTACCCTGCTGGGGATTGAGGAAATTGGCCTGGAAATTGAGAATCCCTTTGGCGCTGATCCCAATGATCTACCCTTAGACGCCATGTGTGAGGGATTACGGCAGCATGTGGAAGATTTAATGGCGCTTAACCCTCAAGATGTGCAATTGAGCCTTGGGAATCCGATCGCTCCGCCATCCCCGGATCCTGAATTGGTCTAAGCTTGGATCAACACGATCGCCCCCCCTATGCCTTCAATACCTAGCCCAGATCCCAGCCCAGATCCCCCCTCTCCTACCCCATCTCCCACAGTTGCTGATCTGGGTGAACAGGGAATGCTCCAGCGCATCCAACCCTACTGTTTACCCGATGCGATCGGGGATGATGGTGCAGTGCTGCACCCGAGTCCGGGTCAGTCTTTGGTGGTGACCACCGATGCCCTCATTGCCGGGGTTCACTTCAGCGACGCAACCACGCCCCCCCATGCTGCGGGCTGGCGGGCGGCGGCGGCGAACCTCTCGGATTTGGCTGCCATGGGGGCGTTACCCTTGGGGCTGACCGTGGCCCTGGCCCTCCCCCCCACCACATCCCTAGTCTGGGTTGAGCAGTTCTATGGGGGCTTGCGGGACTGTTGCGAAGCCTATGGGACGGCGATCGTGGGGGGAGATTTATGCCGATCGGCCCGCTTGATGGTGTCGATTACGGCCATGGGAGAGGTGCCGCCCACTAACGTGCTGACCCGATCGGCGGCGCAGGCGGGAGATATTATCGCGGTAACGGGAACTCATGGCGCTTCACGGGCAGGGTTGGAGCTATTGCTGCCAAAGGAACTGTCCGATCCCCCTGGGGCACATCAAGGTGCGGAGTCTACGTTGGGACCGAAGCCGGAGCTGCGGGGGGGCGCGATCCCGCCTGCCGCCCAGCGATCGGCGTGGATCCAGGCCCACCAATACCCACGCCCCCGCCTAGATTGGGTGCCGGTGTTGCGCCAACTGCAAGGGGATCTCCAGCTCGATCGGCCCCTCGCTGCCATGGATAGTAGCGATGGGTTGGCGGATGCGGTCCTGCAATTGTGCCGTGCCAGTGGTGTGGATGCCGAGCTTTATGGTTCACAACTGCCCCAACCGATCGGGTTGGCCTCCTGGCAGGGGAGTCAAACTGCCCTGGACTGGACCCTGTATGGGGGAGAAGACTTTGAATTAGTGTTGTGTTTACCGGTTTCGGCCTGGGATTGGCTACAAAGCTACGGCGATCGATTCTCTACTTCGCCTCTGACGGCGATCGGCCAGATCCGAATGCCACCGGCAGTCCCTGGGACGGCTACGCCCTCGGTGATCCTTCGCGATCGTCCCCACGGCCCGCCCCTGGCCCACCTCAGCCTTGAGCAGGGCTTCCAGCATTTCTAGAAAGACCCTACCCCAACCTTGATTTTGATGTGAGCTAGGTTCTGGGCACCTCGATGAATGGGGTATGGCAGGCTGAGCGGAGTCGAAGTCCACCACAATTCATGGGAGTGTCCAGCTTTTATCCTGTGAACTGATTCTAAACTGTACGGATCCGCGATCGAACCCCTTGAATTGAACCGAGTCGATCGTCCAAACCGGCAGTGTTATAATCGCCCCCAATGCTTGGGGGCACCTCGAAAAATTCCAATTTCGACCGCAGTACCCACGGCAGAATCGGGGTTGTGGCAGGCGGCTTCGCCGCCTGCCACAATTAGTCGAGGTGCCCTTGGGGGGCACCTCAAAAAATCAAAGTTTTTACCCAGTGAACTCCGGAATGGCACCTCAAAGAATTCTAATTTTTGCCCGGTGACCCACCCAAGAATGAGGGCTATGGCAGACTGAGCAGAGTCGAAGCCGCCCAACCCAATTCATCGAGGTACCCGTAAGAATCAGGGTTGTGAAGTGTGGCGAAGCCACACTTCACACGGGTACATCTCACTTTGGTGAGTCTGGCCCTCATCCCCTAGCCCCCTTCGACTGCGCTCAGGGCACCGCTTCTCCCAAAGAGGGAGAAGGGGAAAAGTCCCTCTCCCTCTTTAGGAGAGGGATTTAGGGTGAGGGCTTCCAAAACGGGATGCACCCCTTCACACTTAATCGAGGTGCCCTGTAGATGGTTTCTTGTCGAAGTCTTGATGTTACGAATGCAAAATTCATGAGTGATCAGTTCACCGAAACAGAAACCACAGGCTATTTTCAGAGAATCCTTAACTCTTTTGTGGGAGTGTTATTTGGGATCCTGCTGTTTTTAGCTGCCTTTGTCCTCCTCTATTGGAATGAAGGGCGGATCAATCTCGCCCAACTGGTGAAAACCTCCACCGAAATTACCGCAACCGGCGCACCCAGCGCAGAAATTGGCGAGTTTGTGTCCGTCACAGGGACGTTGACCAGCTCGGAAACCCTGGGGGATGGCCTATACCTGCAACCCGGCGATTATGTGGCCCTACGGCGCACCTCGGAAATGTACGCCTGGGAAGAAAGCACCGATAGCCAGAGCCAGACAAACGCGGGCGGCTCGGAAACCACCAGCACCACCTACACCTACACCAAGGACTGGTCTGAGAGTCCTGAATCCTCAACCAGCTTTAAGCAGCCTAATGGTCACACGAACCCGACAAAATCCGTCGAAAGTGACACATTTAAGGTTTCCCAGGCAAAAGTAGGGCAATACAGCCTAGAATTACAGCGGCTCAACCTACCCACTCCCTCTACCGTCACGCTCAATAACACAATGCTCTTACCCAACTCCGGGGCAACCCTGGCGGGTTCCTATCTTTTCCTGGGGAAGGGGAGCCTCACCAGTCCTGAGGTGGGTGATCTGCGGATTCAGTATCGATCGCTGAACCAAGGCATTCAGGCCACGGTGGTGGGTGCCCTCGCCCAAGGGAATACCCTTACTCCCTATGCTGGCCCTCGTAACATCAGTGTTTATCGTCTTTTTTCCGGCAATCGAACTGAGGCGATCGATGCCCTTTCTTTTGAAAATTCAGCCTTGACCTGGGGGTTCCGTACGGCGGGATTTTTTATGATGTGGATCGGGATGAGCATGGTGGTTGCACCCCTCAATATTTTGTTGGATGTGTTGCCATTTCTGGGTAATTTATCTCGACAGGCAACGGGCTTTGTCACCTTTGGTTTGAGCCTGGTTCTATCGGGCCTGACGATCATCACATCCATTATTTTGCATAATCCGATTATGCTGTTTTTAGCGATCGGCTTGAGCGGATTTTTCCTGTTCAAATTTA
>JAYKIB010000195.1:0-17484 GCA_035285005.1 Prochlorothrix sp. | reverse complement strand
CTGCAAGAAGAATTCCAAGCTGAACTGGCGACCCTGCGCGGCCGTGTGGATTCCCTGGAAGCCCGCACCGCTGAACTGGAAGCTAACCAGTTCTCCACCACCACCAAGCTGGGCGGTGGCGCACTCTTCTCCTTCAACGATGCCTTCGGTGACGGTACCGATGGTCGCAACACCGTGTTTGGTGGCCGGGTTCGTCTGAACTTGGATAGCAGCTTCACCGGAGAAGACCTGTTGCGGACTCGTTTGCAGGGTAAGAATATTGGTAACTCCACCTCCTTCTCCACCGGTGCCCTTGAGTATGCTGGCACCACTGGCACGTCCTTTTCTAGCCAACCCAATGTCCAGTTGGATGCCCTGTGGTACCGCTTCCCCGTCGGCGAGAAGGCCGAAGTGACCGTTGGTCCCCTGGGTGTGGGCTTTGCTAACTTCGTTCCCACCACCGTTTGGAGCAGCAGCGGCCTGACCGACTACTTTGATAGTGGTGCTGCCTACGAAAGCAACTCCGACGAAGCTGGTATTGGTGGTAACTACCAAATCAACGAGTACTTCAACATCGCTGCAGGTTACGCAGCTGACCGGCCTGCTGGCGATCCGGCCGTTGGCGTCTTCAACGGCGACTTCACCGCTGGTGCCCAGTTGACCGGTGAAACCGGTAAGTTTACCGGCGCTCTTGCCTACACCTATGACTACAACCGCAATAGCAATATCTGGGATGGTGTGGGTACGACTGCTTCTGGTTCGCCCTTTGGGAGCAACCCCAGCGGTACCAGCGCCCTGAACGCTTTGGTGTCCTACCAGTTCTCTCCCAAGTTCATCTTCCAAAGCTACTTCAGCCACGCTTGGTCTGATGACAAGCTGACCTCTGCTGATGCCAAGGCCCTGTCCGCCGGTATTGGTGCTGTCTTCCCTGATGCGTTCATTGATGGTAACGAAGCAGGTATCTCCGTCGGTATTCCTCCCTACGTTTACAACAACGATACCGTCGCTAACGAAGACGATTCCGTGCCTATCGCAGTTGATATGTACTACGACTTCAAAGTCAGCGACAACATTTTCATCGCTCCCAGCGTTCTGCTTCTCTTCAATGCTGATGGTGGCAACACTGGCGTTGAAGATAACTTCACCGCTGTGGGCGCTATTAAGACCCGTTTCCGCTTCTAGGATTGGTCTGAAATTGCCTGAGTAATTTTCTTACTCGTTACCTAAAAAAGCTCTACCCCACGGGGTAGAGCTTTTTTTGTCCGGTTAACTGAGCAAAATGCTGCCTTAGGTGCGAAAACCCAGGCTCTGATTGAGGAGCATCTCGATTAATGCAAATTTTTGCCCTGCGATCCAATTGATTTTGCTTTTGCTTGATCAGGGCCGATGTAGCTGGTTTCCCCAGGCCACGATCGCTGCCGTGAGTCCCTCTAGGGTGTATTCCTCTGCTTCGACATCCACCCGATCGAACAGATCTCGACAGGTGGTAGAGGTTTGGGGACCGATCGAAGCGATCGCCGTCTGTTCCAATAACCGGAGCCACCCGTCCCCAAAGTGTCGTTGCAAGAGGTGGCCAAAATTGCGAACGGTTTTGGAACTGGCAAAGGTGATTAGGCTCACTTGACCCTGGGCGATCGCCTCGGCTGTCCCAGGGTCCACCGCAGCCGGACAGCGGGACTCATAGGCGGGTACCTCCGTCACGGTTGCCCCCTGGTTGCGGAATTCTTGGGCCAGCACCTCCCGCCCGCCCGTCTCCACCCGAGGGAAGAGAATCGCCTTGCCCGCCACCGTTTCGGGGAAATGGCGCACCAGGGAATCCGCCACGTAGTCCGGGGGAATGAAATCCGGCGATCGACCTTGCTGTTCCAACACCGCCGCCGTTTTCTTGCCCACCACCGCAATTTTGAGCCGCTGACCGCGATCCAGCTGCCCCCCCACCCTGGCCAGCCGCTCACACCAGGCCGTGACCCCATTGGCGGAGGTGAGAATGAGCCAATCGAAGGTGTCCACCCGATCGATCGCCCGGTCGAGGGCGGCCCAGCTGGAGGGCGGACCAATCTCCAGGGTGGGCATTTCCAGTACGGTGGCCCCCTGGGCCTGGAGTAGGCGCGTAAATTGGGGGGATTGGCTGGCCGATCGGGTCACCAGGACCCGTTGCCCTGCCAGGGGTTGGGGGGAACAAGGCATGGGCGATGATTACAGATGGGGGCGACGTAATTCGGTGATTTGGTCCGCTTGGTTGAGTAAACTTTCCGGCATGTGGGGACCCGTGAGCACCACATCCATGTGAATGGGACGGTTGGCCAATAACTGCAACACTTCCCCTTCGGCAATGAGGCCCCAGTGGACCGCCAAACTCAGTTCATCCAAGACCACCAGATTATCCTGGCCCTGGGCAATGCGCTGCTGGGTTCGTTGCCAGAGGGCTTGGACAGAAGCCTGGGCCTGGGGCAGGCGATCGGTGTGCTGGAGCTGGGCCTCCGTGATGCAAAACGGTAAATTACAGCGAAACCAGTCGAGACTGCGGCAAAAGTTCATGGGTCGATCGCCCCCCTGGTGGACTCCCCCTTTCAGGAACTGGACCACCAACACCCCCATACCTTGTCCCGCAAGGCGAAAGGCTTCTGCCATCACACTGGTGAAAAAGCTGCGGTGGGGAGCGGTGACCAGTTGAACTCGCCCTTCCACCCGGGGCAATCCTTCGGATCCAGGGGAGTGATGCGCTTGGACCGGAAACTCAGCGCGTTGCAACAGGGGAGAGTTGAGTTGGACAACCATGGGGATCCAAGCAGTAGAGGGGGCGAGGGTGCGGTTGGGCCGCATCCCATCAAACCCTACGGCAAGGGGTTCCGTCAACTGTGCCTTAGCCCTCTGGAAGCTTGTACTGTGCCACAATCCGCTTGGCAAATTCCGGTACATGGGCGGCTAGTTTTTCGGGGTAATGGCGGCGTACGTACAGATAATTGCGAGTAAAGTGGGAGTCGATCGAGAAACGGGCATACTCTAGTCCCTTCGGTCCAAAGCGCTCGATAAAGACCCCCATCAGCTTGGCGGCCCACATGGGTAGCGTTACACCTTTCTCGTAGGCGGGGATACTCTGCTGCACCGCTGCATGGCGATCGCCCTCGGCGGTGACGGGTTCCATTTCCAACTGATCCCGCACCAGGTCTAGCATCTCTCGGCCCGTCTGGTTACGCACCACGATCCACTGCCAGCCGAAGTTTGCGCCCATGTAGCCCACGGTCAAGTCGGCCAGATTATTGACATAGTCGAAGCAACTGAGGCAGGAGGGGGCAAAAATATCCTTGAGTTGGTTCGTTTTGAGGCCAAAGAAGGGAACCTTCTCTTCTGACCCGTCCTCATGCTTAAAGTGGACATTAAAGTCCTGCATAAACTCATAGTGGACCACGGTTTCGGGGGAGCGGCTGGTGGTGTTGAGGAATTTCTCCAGTCCGGCGCGACTGACGTTGTCCACGCAGGGCATCCCCAGTACATACAGTTTTTCTAGGCCGATTTGGTCCTGTACTGCCCGTAGGGCTTGGATTTGGCAGCCCACCCCGATCGCCAGGACCCGTTTCATGCCCGATTGTTCGACCTGCTCCAACACGGAGAGATTGGGGGAGAGGGTGGGTTTGTTCACCTTGGCGGCGAGAACTTCTTCGGGGGTGCGAGCCAGGACCACCTGGGGACCAAAGCGGTCCTCTGGGGTGTTCTGCACGCAAATGACACCTTCCACCCAGCCCTGGTTGAGCATCTCACAGGCGATCGTGCTGACGATGCCGGTCCATTGGGCACCGGCGATCGGGTCTTTTTTCCGGGCTGCCACCATGGTTTGGTGAACGCCAAAGTAGAGTTCCCGAGGATTATCCAGGTCTCGCTGTCGTCCGTGGGACTGTTCCTCTAGGCTTTCAAACTGCTGATTGAGGAAGGCGCAGGCGTCTTTGACGTAGTGGACGTAGTGGGTGTCGCACAGGCCGCAGTCACTGCATAGATCCTTGGCAGGGCGGCGACTATCGCGCTTTAAGCCTTTGGCTTTGTGGTGGGGAGGCGGAGGCAGTTGGGTGAAGGTCATAGGGACTGAGTAGAACGGACCAATTGAGAACGAACGAATTCGGCAAGGCGAACTAGGGGGACTGACCGTGGAGACTACCTGGGGGGCGGACCCGGGGGGCAGGGGGCTGGAATGGGCACTGCACCAGGGCTAACACCCCGCATCCTTGCCCTAGCCCAGCCCTGTGATAAGCCCATCACAACTGCATCGATCGATGGATGCCTGCGCGTGTAATCAGCCGCTCCCCTGGGACAGATCTTTTGCACTGAGGGCGTGTCATCAGGCATGTCATCAATGAATGATAAAAACCTTGGGATACCAGCGTTACACGCCCGCCCTAATTCATAAAACTAGGGGTTGTGTCCCTGATCCTGAGGGGCATTTCAATTAATCGTGGCAGGCGGCGAAGCCGCCTGCCACAACCCTGATTCTGCTGTGGGCACTGCGATCGCAATTTGAATTTTTCGGGGTGCCCTTTCGTCCTTAGCTCTCGCTGGTTTTGGGGCTAAGCAGGTTTTGCAAATTCTGCCAGAAGGTGGGCGTGGCGGCGAAGGACATGGCCGCACGGGAGCGACCAAAGTCGGCACAGTCCACGAGGCGCAGGAGGTCGGGCACCGAGAGTTGTAGCCCTTCCCCAAGGCGGCGCAGTTGCTTGAGGCGCAGCCGATCGACTTCACCCTGGCGCAGGAGGTCCAGGGTGCTCCGGCGTACCCCGGCGGCTTGGCAAACCTCTTTCCAGGTTTCTAGCCCCAGCTGGCCCATGCGCCCTTGGATGGGTGCATCAAATTCATAGGTGCGCTGGCTGGAAAAACTCTCAATAATTTTACCCACCACAAAAAACAGGAGGGGGATGCCGAGACCGGCAAGGGTAACGATTACAAAAACCGTGCTGAGAACGTGCTGAAGCGTCTCGTATTGCTTGAACATGATACCTCTTGGCTGCGAGACAGGTGGGATAAAAGCAAAACTGGACCTGATCTTATCACCCCCGTTCTCCCCTGCTACTGCCAGGTTGACACCGATCGAAGGACAGCTGGAATCGTGGCCTCGGGGTCGAATTCCAGTTGGGTTTCCCCCAGGGGTAGATAGCCGGACTCCAGAAAACTCATCAACATCCGTTGGAGGGCGAACCACACCTCGGCTTCATATTCCCAGGGTTTGTTGAAGGACGATCGGGCTGCGATCGATCGTAGGGCCCAAAAATAGGTGTTCCGAACCACGGAGCCGCCTTTTTTGTATTGGGGCACGTCCTCGGGGTGGAGGTAGAGTACATCGTCGTTAATCCAGGCTCTCATGGGTATTTTCGGCGGTTTGGGGACGGAATACAGCATCTTACAGATGCGATATATCTGTAGGGCACCTCGATTAATGGGGGGTTGGCCGGCTTCGCCACCCAACCCAACCCTAATTTTTACGTAGGTCAGAGGGCGATAACTTGGATTTTTCGAGGTGACCTGTAAAATGACAACGGATAAGCTGCCAAACCGGGTGCATTTACGCTTTAAACTTAGTTTATTTCCGCAATTCCCTATGATCCTTACCTCTGCACCCTATGGTTCCTGGTCTTCCCCCATCACGGCTGACCTGATTGCTGCTAACACGATCGGGTTGGGCGAAGCTGTGTTTGATGGGGAGCAGTTGTACTGGGTCGAAATGCGCCCCGCTGAGGGAGCCCGCAATGTTTTGCGTCGCTACGATGGCCCTAGCTCGGCCCCGGATCTGACCCCCGCGCATCTCAATGTGCGGACCCGTGTCCACGAGTATGGCGGCGACTGCTGCACCGTGGCCGATCGGGTTGCCTATTTTTCCAACTTCAAGGACCAACGCCTCTACCGACTGGTGCCCGGTCAGGATCCCCAACCCCTCACCCCCGCCGACGTGGACCTTCGCTATGCCAACGGTATCATCCATCCCCAGTTGCGGGCTTGGATTGGGATTCGGGAAGACCATCGCCAGGGCGGTGAGCCGGTGAATGCCCTCATCCGGCTGTCGATCGATCCCCCGTCTGATCCCAGCACCGATCCCGTCCTCCAGGACGGGGAAATCCTCGCCAGTGGCCATGACTTTTTCGCCTCCCCCAGCCTCAGCCCCGACGGTCGCCACCTGGCCTGGATCACGTGGGATCATCCCCAAATGCCCTGGGATGGGACGGTACTCTGGGTGGGGACGTTTCAAGCCGATGGTTCCCTAGGGGAAATTCGGCGGGTGGCCGGTGGTCCCACGGAGTCGATTTTCCAGCCCTGCTGGTCACCGGATGGCCGTTTGTATTTTGTCAGCGATCGCAGCAATTGGTGGAATCTGTACCGCTGGGATCCCCAATCTCCCGAGGGTCAGGGCGATCGGGTCTATGCACTGGAGGCCGAGTTTGGGATGCCCCAGTGGATCTTTGGCATGAGCACCTACGGCTTTCGATCGGCCCAGGAAATTATTTGCAGCTATACCCAGGATGGGGTGTGGTCCTTGGCCCGTCTGGATCTGAGCCCGCCCCAGCCGGTGTTAACGCCCCTGGATTTGCCCTTTACGGAAATTAGCAATGTCCAGGTGAGCGGCGATCGGGTGGCGTTCATGGCGGGATCGGCGGTCCAGGCCACCACCCTCTTTTTGCTCGATCTCACCACCGAGACCCTCACCCCCATCCAATCCTCTAACCCTCTCGATCTCGATCCGCGCTATCTCTCCCACCCCGAGCCGATCGCCTTTCCCACCGACGACAATCTCACCGCCTACGCCCTGTACTATCCCCCCACCAATCCCGACTTTGAGGGCATGGCCAACGAAAAGCCGCCCCTGTTGGTGAAAAGCCATGGCGGACCCACTGCAGCGACCCGATCGAGCCTAAATCTGACGATTCAGTACTGGACCAGTCGTGGGTTTGGGGTCCTGGACGTGAACTATGGCGGTAGTACGGGCTATGGACGGGCCTATCGGGAACGGCTCAAGGGCCAGTGGGGCGTGGTGGATGTGGCGGACTGTGCCAATGGGGCCCGCTACATGGTGGAGCGCGGTGATGTGGATGGCGATCGACTGGCGATCGAGGGGGGCAGTGCCGGGGGCTACACGACCCTGTGTGCCTTGGCCTTTACGGAGGTATTCCGGGCGGGCGCAAGTCGCTACGGGGTCAGTGACCTGACGGCCCTGGCGGAGGATACCCACAAGTTTGAATCGCGTTATTTAGATAGCTTGGTCGGTCCCTATCCGGCGGAGAAGGTGCTGTATGAGGATCGATCGCCCATTAATCACACCGATCGACTCAACTGTCCGGCGGTCTTCTTCCAGGGGCTAGAGGATCGGATTGTGCCGCCCAACCAGACGGAAATGATGGTGGAAGCCCTGAAACAAAAGGGCATCCCGGTGGCCTATGTGCCCTTTACGGAAGAACAACATGGCTTTCGCAAGGCTGAGAATATTAAGCGTTCCCTAGAGGGAGAAATTTGGTTTTATGGCCAGATTTTTGGCTTTACCACGGCTGAAACGATCGATCCGCTGGTGGTGTTTAATCTACCCCAGTCCTAGGGGCTGTCATCATTGAATCCTAGACTGTCCCCAGAATTAGGGACACAGTCCCTAGCTTGGGCACCTCGATTAATTGAGGCGTGCGGCTTCGCCGCACGCCTCAACCCTGATCCTTATGTGGGTCACCTCGATTAATGGTGGGGGGCGGCGCCGTCGCGCGCCTCAACCCTGATCCTTACGTGGATCACCTCGATTAATGGTGGGGGCGGCTTCGCCGCCCCCACCAACCCTGATTCTGCCCTAGGCACTCCGGTGAAAAGTTGAATGAATCGAGGTGACCTGTGGGCACTGGGCAAGAACTTTGGTTTTTCGAGGTGCCCGCTTCTATAACCGGGGTAGGTGTGTAAGGCTGGGATCGCGAGGTTTCTTCTGTTAATGCTACACGCCCTCGTTAAAACCGATGGTCTAGGGCAGTTTTGGCCTGTTTAGGGTGATTCTGGGGGACTGTCTGTGAGACTGTGTAAGATTGCGGCCGCATCTTCCGGCTGGGCACCATAAAACCAGCGATCGCCGGGGACTGCGATGACCATGGGACCGCTGCCACAGTGGCCTAGACATCCAGCGATCTGGACGGTGTGTAGGGGGCGATCGCGGCTGGGATCTGGGCCTTGGGGATCCGGGGGTGGGGACCCGGGCGGTGGGTTATCCGGTGGTGCCAGATTCGGTGGTGCCAGATCTAGCTGCTGGCGATCGATTTCCCGGCGCAAAGCTGCGAAGACGGCTTTCGCCCCCTGGTGGCGGCAGGTGTGGTTGTGGCAGACCCAAAGTTCAGCCATGGTTCTGACGTGGGAGAGCAATGGACCGATGAGTGGAGTCGGGGAGCCGCTAGGGATGGTCATTATTTAACCCTAGACTGCCCTCAGAGTCAGGAATCCAGCTCCTCGCTCCCACACCTGGGGCGGGCGCGTCCCTCTGGGTATGGCAAGCGTTTTACCGTTGGGCACCTCGATTAATCCGAATTTTTGGGAGACAGCCCACGCAATAATCGGGGTTTGGGTTGGGCGGCTTCGCCGCCCAACCCAATTAATCGAGGTGCCCCGTTAATGGATGGCACGCCCTAGGGATAGAAACACAACTTGGGCAAGCCCAGGGTTTCATCCCAGCCCATCATGATGTTTAAGCACTGCACAGCCTGACCCGATTGGCCCTTAATCATATTGTCGATCGTTGACAGGACGATCACGCGCTGGGTGCGTGGATCCACCTCCACGCTGAGGTAGCAGAGGTTGCTGCCACAGGACCACTTTGTCTGGGGATAGGTGCCGTGGGGCAACACATTGACCCACGGCGAGTTGCGGTAGAACGCGTTATACACCGTGGTCAAATCTTCGCTGACCAGTCCCGGATCCCGCAGCTTGGCGTAGACCGTGGATAAAATCCCCCGTACCATGGGCATCAGGTGGGGCGTAAACTGGACTAGCACGGGCTGACCGCTGAGATCGCTACAGATTTGCTCAATTTCTGGGGTGTGACGGTGTCGGGCGACCCCGTAGGCTCCTACGGAGCTTTCTGCTTCTGCGAGTAACAGATTGGTCTTAGCTTTACGACCGCCACCGGAGGCGCCGGATTTGGCATCAATGACAATACTTCCCAGGTCAATCAGTCCCTGCTTGACTAGGGGAGACAGGGCTAACAGCGTTGCGGTGGGGTAGCAACCGGGACAGCCCACCAGTTGGGCTTGGGCAATTTTGTCCCGGTAAATTTCCGGTAACCCATAGACGGCTTGGGCGGCAACTTCCCCATCTTGCCGATCGCCCCCATACCAGGTTTGGTAGACCCCTAAGTCCGAGAAGCGATAGTCTGCAGACAGATCCAGCACCTTACAGCCCTTGGCCACGAGGGCGGGAGCCATGCCGTAGGCGAGGTTGTTGGGCAGGGAGAGAAAGACCACTTGGCAGCGATCGGCGATTGCATCCAGATCGATCGGCTCAATCTTCAGGTCAATGCGGTTGGTCAAGTGGGGATAGAGGTCGGTGAAGGCTTTGCCGGCGCTACTATCGCCTGCGAGATAGGTAATCTTGAGATGGGGGTGATCCTGAAGGAGGCGCACCAGCTGCACTCCCCCATAGCCCGATGCACCAATAATGCCGACGGTAACGGTTTCAGTCATGGATCCAATCTGGTAACTGAGAGCATTGAGAGGCTTGACTGTCTGCCTGCGATCGGGACCGATCGGCTTCCAGAACCCAGCACCCCCCGAGGCCACAGGTCAGTAAGCCCGCGACGTATAGGCGTTATACCAGACTTTGCCCCTTGGCACTGCAATTTAAGTCAAGAGATTTTGTGAACCGGGTGGATTTTGGGAATCGGGGGGGCGGTATTTTCTGTCTGCTTGTAAAGGGGGACTCAGAGGATGTTTGAAAACCGAAGGGAATCCCCCCTACCCCCCCCCTTTACAAGGGGGGGATAGCCTGTTCTTCCCCCTTTTGAAGAGGGGGATAGCCTTTACTCCTCTTCAAAAGGGGGACTGAGGGGGATTCCGCAAGGGGCTACGGCACCGAGTCGAAGTTTCCAAACACGTTCTTAAAACAAAAACCGGAGCAGTAGGGGCGTAACGGACTGGACCGTGTTGCGCATGGTGTTCAGGAAACCGCCGCTACGATTTTGGGGGTTTTGGGCTTCCTCCAGGACCAGGGCAAGATTGGTGGCAACTTCCTGGCCCTGGCTATTGCCCTGGGTCTCAAACAGGGCCGCAGCCGTTTGGGAATCTTCGATCGCCCCATTCATATCATTCAAATTCTGTCGCGAAATCGCCCGACTGAGGTAGGTCAAGGCAAACTCCGGATTGCGACTGAGGGCTTCGTTGTAGTACTCGATCGCCTCCCCATGGCGACCGGCCTTGGCAGCGGCTACTCCCCAGTTATGGAAATCCTCAAATCGTCCCGCCGACGAGGGCAAACCCACCGTGCCCTGGAGGTTGGTGTAGTCCATGACGGTGCCGTCTAAAATGGCCCCCAGTACATAGGCATCCCGCAGATCTGCCCCGGACAGATCCGCTCCTTTCAGATCCGCCCCCATGAGGTTCGCCCCCACCAGGCTGACTCCCTGGAGGTTGGCCCCGCGCAGGTTAGCGCCCGATAAGTTGGCCCGACTGAGATTGGCACCCGACAGGTTAGCCGCTTCCAAATTGGCCTGCTCCAGGTCTGCAAGAACTAGGCCAGCTCGCCGCAGGTTGCATTGGGGACAGTTGCCGTCCGAGAGCAGTTGTCGCACTTGGCTAGCATCCTGGGCTTGGGCGATTGGGGTTAGGCTGCCCCAACTGAGGGCAGTGAAGGCGAGGGCAGAGAGAGCAAGGGGAAGACGGGTCATGGCGCTGGAGGGCAAGGGGACAGGGGGACAGGAGAATGCGGCGGTAAGAAATGATGGGAATCGGTATTCCAGGAAACGATACCCTCTCAGAAGGGCCTCCGGGGGCTAAAGTTCCCCCCATGAAGCGGCTTCATGAGCGGCTGCATTTGATGCGACTATAGCAAGGTTATTGCCGTTGTAAACCCCCCGTCGCCGATCGCCCATGACTGCCCGCCTCAGCCGCATCCTGATTTACCCCATTAAGGCTCTGGATCCCTGGGATGTGCCAGAGGTCCCGATCGCACCGGGGGGATCCCTTGCCTTCGATCGCCGTTGGGCCATTGTCGATGAACGGATTGATCCGGTCCGGGTGGCCCAAGGCAAGGCCAATCCCTGGGTGAATGGGAAGCGGGAACCGAAAATTCACCGCCTACGATCGCGGTTTGAACCCGGCCAGGGAACCCATCAGCCCGATCGAGTCACCCTAGGCTGGGATCACCTGGACAAGGGGCAAACCTTTGAACTTGTGCCCGGTCGATCGGCCTTGACGGACTGGCTCAGCAACGGTTTGGGCTATCCCGTAGCGATCGCTGAAAATACCGATCGGGGCTTTCCCGATGATCCGGTGTCGCCGGGACCGACGTTGATTAGCGAAGCGAGTCTAGCCACTGTCACGCAATGGTTCCCGGGGCAAAGCCTCGCGCAAATGCGGGGACGGTTTCGGGTCAATCTAGAAATCTCTGGGGTGCCTGCCTTTTGGGAGGATCGGCTGTTTGGGGAAGAGGGCAGCGTGACCCCGTTTCAGCTTGGTTCGGTGCAGGTGTTGGGCATTAATCCCTGTAAGCGCTGTGTGGTTCCGACTCGGGATCCGGCCACTGGCGAGGTTTGGGCCCAGTTTCAACGGCAATTTAACCAACAGCGTCGTCTGACCCTGCCGGATTGGACCGTGGCCGATCGCTTTCAAAATCCCTACCGTTTAAGTATCAATACGCGCATTCCTGCCACGGAGGCCGGTAAGGTGCTGCGGGTGGGCGATCGGGTCAGCGTGGAGACTGGGGGCGTTTAGAGCTGGGGCTTAAAGGCAACGATCGTGCGGTGGCGGGGATCGCTGGCCACCGTGGTGCGATACTCAAAGCCCACCTCCCGCAAACAGGTCTCCACATCAAAGGTGTAGTAGTCGTCGCTCCAGGGTTCCGTGCTCTTCATGAGGGTGAACAGCACCGGGGGCAGGTTCTGGATCACCGGTGACTTGGGATTGTTATCCACCAGCGCAAAACAGCCACCCGGTCGCAGCAGGCGCAGACATTCCTGGAAAATGGCGCGGCTGGCATGGCGGGGCAACTCGTGGATCAGAAATTGCAGCGTAATGAGGTCAAAGGCGGCATCGGGTAGTCCAGTGGCTTCTGCTTGGGCATGGAGCCACTGGCTAATTTCCCCCTGGGTGTCCTGGTGTTGGGCCACGGTAAGCATGTAGGGGGAGAGATCGAGACCGATCGTGCGGGGGAGAGGATGGCGATCGGGGGCCTGCTGGTGGCGCTGGTGGTAATGGCGATGGAGGGCAAGGGTCGAAATTCCCACGGAGCAGCCCACATCCAAAATATCCACCACTGGCTGCTGTATTTCCCGATCCAGCACATCGTGAAAACTGGACCGCAGCCGTGCCTGGGCCTCCGCTGCGCTGAGGTCTTCCTTCGGCCAGACTCGTAGCCCCATGGCATAGGTGGCGGGTTCCGCTTCACAGGCTGCTAACCAGCAGAGGTTGCCCTCGTCGTAGGCGTGGAAGGGGACCTGGTAATAGTCCGGGTAGGTGACGTTCGGGTTGGTGATGGCCGCGAGACGATCGGTAATGCCCGACTGGGCTAATTGCTCGGCCTGTTCCCGCCAGGGTACCCCTTTCTTTTCGGCGGTTTTAATCAGGACCTGCCGCGCCTGCTGCTTCATCAGGGCATAGATGGGCTTGGTCTGGATCAGGAGGTTCACCCCCCGCGAGAGCCAGTCTTCACCAGCCCAGTCAGGCTTGAGTTTGTCGGCAGTGGGGGCCGTGGTGGGAGCAGGGGTTTGGGTGGGGTTAGCCATAGGGAACAGGGGGGAGGGGTCGGATCCCAAGCAATGGGGCACCCCAGGATAGAACGACAATTCAGAACAACTATAACAACCGGGTGGTAGCAATCGGGAGCAACCGGGCGGCAGCGATCGGGCGGCAGCGATCGAGACGATCGAAGCTCAGGAATCGAGGCTCAGGAAGCAAGCAGTTCGGTATCCGGTGCCCCTGGGAACTTGCGGCAGCGATCGAGACGATCGAGGCTCCGGACTTGGGGTTTAGTTATCGAGCAACCCGCGCCGTCCCCGAAATCTAGCGTCCCCCCGTGACCCCTTGCCAGCGGTAGGGAGTATCCACAAATCCTAACTCCAAGAGTTGGGCATAGGCCTGTTGTCCCAGTTCCGAGGCGGGGTTTTGGCTCTGGAGGACTTGAATCAGGAGCGGTACCGCCAGTTCAGACTGGTTCTGGACGCGATGTACCAGAGCCAATTGATAGGTGGCCTCATCTCGCAAGCTGGCCGCCTCCACTGCCCGCAGCTGCTCCGCTTCGGCAATATCGGTGTAAATCCCTCGGAAGGAGCTATTGAGATCCTGATAGAGGTTGCTCAGTTGGTTCAACACCCGCCGCGCCTCCTTTAGCTTCTCCGTTGCGGTGCCATAGTCCCGAGCGGAGAGAACAGCAGTGGCCTCCGCCATTAAGCGTCGTCCCCCCCTCAGACTCAACACCTCATCGGATGCCAATAGGGGGCGATCGTCGGGGGCTTCGGCGGCAGTGGTCGTGCCATCGGCCGTTTCCTGACCCGTCGCGACTGGGTTGGTGCTGCTGCTTCCGCCTCCCAAATCCGCTGCACTGCCCGGGTTGAGCAGGGGGGAGGGCGTATCGATAAAGCCAATTTCAAACAGGCGTTGGTGGGACTGTTGGCCCAGGTTAGAGGTGGGGTTCTGGCTACGCAGCACCTGGATCAGTAGGGGCACGCTGAGGGCATGCTCGTCAGCCGCAACATGGGCTAGGGCAAGGCGATAGGCCGCTTCGTCCCGGAGTTGGGCCGCTTCCACGGCGCTGAGGCGTTGCCGTTCAGCCACACGGGCATCAATGCCGAGAAAGAGATCAAAGAGCTGTTGATGGAAATTACTGATTTGGTTGAAGGCAATACGGGCATTGCGCAGGTTCTGCTGAGCGTCGGCGTAGCGACCCTGCTCCATTAACAGAGCCGCATTGTCCAGCAAGCGCTGTCCGCCTTCGAGGCTGAGAAGACTGCTGCCCTGGCTCAGGGGCCGCAGATCGTCGGGAAGGTCATCGGTACTGGCTGGAGCAGCTTGGGCGATCGGGGTTGCCGGTGAGATGGATTCGGTTTGGGCTTGGAGGGGGGTCGCAAGACCAAGGCTCCCCAAGAGGGACACCAGGGTTGCGGTGCAAGCACCAGGGACATGGAGGGGGCGAACCGTGTTTTGGCGAACCATAGTGGGAGGCAACCAGCGCATCAGCATTGTTTCAATTATCTTCATAAAGTGTATATGGCAATGGACCAATCCGTTGAGGCGTGTTCCCCCGTTTTCGGTTCCCTTGGGGGTTGTTCCCGTGTGGGCCTCCCACTGGGCTGTTCTCCACGGGGCTGTTCTGTCGCAGGGAGTTCTGGCTTCCGGCTGTCCGAAACAACAGGTCCGTTGCCATTCCCAGGTAGGGACGGACGATCGAGTCTGGAGGTGCCGCATTGTGGGGTTGTCCACTCGCCCAGCCCCGTGAATCGCGATACCCTTGGTTAACAATTCCTGCCTGATTCCCAGTTGGGCACCTCGAAAAATCAAAGTTTTCGCCCAGTGGCCTACGCAAGAATCGGGGTTGGGTTGGGCAGCGAAGCCGCCCAACCCCATTAATTGAGGTGCCCAGTTCTTGCCCGATTCCCAATTTCTGCCTGATTTCAAATCCTAAATTCTATGAGTACCACCCTATCCACGCCCCCCCAAAGCGCCTCCGTCGCAGCGAACACCGCTCCAGGGCTGCTCTCCCCTGAGTTTTGGCAGGAAACCCTTGCCCTGAACCGTCGCCTCTTCATCCAACTCCAGCGCCGTCCCAGCACCCTGGTGGCCGGGGTTATTCAGCCCCTGATGTGGCTGGTGCTGTTCGGTGCCCTGTTCCAGAATGCGCCCCAGGGACTCTTTGGCACGGATGTGACCTACGGTCAGTTCCTCGGTGCCGGGGTGATTGTGTTCACCGCGTTTAGTGGAGCCTTGAATGCGGGGTTACCGGTCATGTTCGATCGGGAGTTTGGCTTTCTCAATCGCCTGCTGGTTGCGCCCCTAGCCTCCCGCTTCTCGATCGTCCTTGCCTCGGCGCTCTACATCATGACCCTGAGCCTCATCCAGACCCTGGCCATCATTGCCACCAGTGCGGTGCTGGGGGCCGGATTGCCCAATCTTGCCGGTCTCCTGTTGGTGACCTTGATGGTGATGGTGTTGGTCCTGGGGGTGACTGCCCTCAGTCTAGGTCTTGCCTTCAGCTTGCCGGGACACATTGAGCTGATCGCGGTCATTTTTGTCACCAACTTGCCGCTTCTCTTTGCCAGCACTGCTTTAGCACCCCTCTCCTTTATGCCCCCATGGCTCCAGTGGGTGGCTAGCCTCAACCCCCTCAGCTACGCGATCGAACCCGTGCGTTACCTCTATCTCCACAGCGACTGGAGTTGGTCCAGTGTCGTGATGACCGCACCTTTTGGGGATGTGACCCTAGGGGGCGCAGTGGCGGTCCTGTTGGGCTTTAGCGCGGTTTCCCTGGTAGTGATTCAACCCGCCCTTCGGCGTAGTCTCATCTAGAGGGAAGTCAGAAACTCAGGTAGATTAGGAAGGGTAGCTGGCCCCCTAAGCACCGGGGATTTGCCTGCACTTTGCCTGGAAAACGTGCCTGGAAAAACGCTATGACGGCAGACAACGCCACAACTTTTTTCTTTGCCTTCGTGGCTGTGGGGACCATTGTTTGGGGGTTTATCCGCGCTCGTCCCTACGGAAAGTTGGGCATCCTCACCTGGCTCCAGTCCATTATCCTCCTGGCTCCTTGGCTGCTCTTTTTCGGCCTTTTTGCTCTGGGAATCTACGTTAATTTTGCTTTTATCCTCTTTCTCTTCCTGATTGCCGTGGCCATCTACATCTATCTGGGGCGGCGGCTCCGGGAAATGGGCCAGGAGCAGATGCTGCGCGATCGGGCGGCTAAGCTGATGATGGAGGAGTTGCAGGCGCGGGCCAAAGCGGAGGAGGCCCAGGAGGCAACTCAACAGGAAGCCGATCCAGAGGCTCCCGGCCCTGCTGAGGCTCCGGAGGAATCGACCTTGGATCCGTCCTTGGGCCGGGGGACCGGCTCCCCCATGTCAGCGCCATTGGACCCACGGAATCGATCCCTCCCCTCCCTTCCCTTGTCTCCCTTTCGGCCTGTGCCCCAAGAGGATCTGCAAAAGATGAAGGGTATTTTTGGGATTGATACTTTCTTCGCGACGGAGACGGTGCCCTATCAGGATGGGGTGATTTTTAAAGGCAATTTGCGGGGTGAGGCCCAGTCTTCCTATCGACGGATGGCGGAGAAGCTGGAGGCGACCTTGGGCGATCGCTATCGTCTCTACCTGGTGGCTGATCCCACCGATCGCCCCACGGCCATCGTCCTCCCCAGCAGTAACATTCAGCGCCCCCTAACGCGCTCCCAGCAACTGTTGGGCTTTGGCATTTTTCTAGTCACGGTTTTTACGGTCCTGGAGCGGGGTGGTTTGCAGTACGGCTTTGATGTGTTGCAAGCGCCCGATCGCATCCTAGAGGCGTTGCCGATCGGCCTGGGTCTCCTGGCCAGTTTGGTGGGCCATGAGTTGGGCCATTGGTGGATGGCTCGTCGGTATGAGGTGCGGCTCGGTTTTCCCTTTTTCATTCCCTCATGGCAATTGGGATCCTTTGGGGCGATTACTCGGTTTGAGTCGATTTTGCCCGATCGCACGGTGTTGTTTGATATTTCGATCGCCGGACCCGCGATTGGAGGGGCCTTGGCCTTGCTCTGCTTGCTGGCGGGGATGGTTTTGCCTGCGGGGGATCTGGCCATTGAGTTGCCGACCCCCTTCTTCCAGGGCTCGTTACTGGTGGGATCGATCGCCCGGGTGGTGCTGGGCGGTCAGCTCCAGGAAAACTTTGTGAATTTGCATCCCCTCTTTGTGGCGGGCTGGTTGGGCCTAGTGATTACGGCCCTCAACCTGGTGCCCCTGGGACAGTTGGATGGGGGTCGGATTGTCCAGGCGATTTATGGCCGTAAGGTGGCGGGTCGCACCACGATCGTTGCCATTGTCTTTTTGGTGGTGGCTTCTTTCTTTAACCCGATCGCGCTCTACTGGGCCATTCTGTCGGTGTTCCTGCAACGGCAGCAGGAACGCCCCAACCTGGAGGAGATCACGGAACCCGATGATACCCGTGCCCTGTGGGGCCTGGTTGCCCTGCTGCTGACGTTGCTCGTCTTACTGCCCTTCACGCCGGCTCTAGCTGCGCGTTTCGGTATCGGTGCACCGGGGGCGATGTTGGTGCTGTAGTTTGGTGATGCTGTGGTCTGATGGTGCCGTTGCGGTATTGCTCTGACGGACGATCGCTGCAT
>JAYKIB010000194.1:0-24883 GCA_035285005.1 Prochlorothrix sp. | reverse complement strand
AGAGTGCGCCACCGCCCAGCTTGGTGGTGGTGGAGAACTGGTTAGCTTCCAGTTCAGCGGTGCGGGCTTCCAGGGAATCCACACGGCCGCGCAGGGTCGCCAGTTCAGCTTGGAATTCTTCTTGCAGCCGTTGCAGCACTGCCAGGTCTTCTTTGGTAACCAGGTCAGCGGTGGCAGCGGCAATCAGGTCGTTAACGGTGTCCATACAAGCGTTAACGAGGGCGGCTGCTTCGTAACGGGTCATGGCGCGGCTGCCCCGGAAGGTGCCGTCGGGATAACCGGCGACGCAGTTGTAGCGCTCAACTAGGGAGCGAACCGCTTGGTAAGCCCAGTCCGTGGGACGCACATCGCTCAGTTGGTTCACGGAGCGCAGTTGGCCCATGTCGCTCTCAACGGAGGTGTACTCGTTGATTTGGCTCAGGGTTTCAGAATCGCTCAGTTCTTGGGCAGAGGCGCTGCTTGCGAAGAGGGCAGTACCCAAGATCACTGGTGTTACCACCAGGGATTTCCAGAATAGTTTAGTCATTACGTAATCCTCACACCAGGACTAAGATAGTCACTTTTAATGGGTCTTGGGCTACGTCCCCGGTCTACCCGAGGGGCAGACTGCCAGGGATGTAGTCCCATAGATAGTCTTAACATAGCGCTAGTCGATCGATTTGGCTAGGGGCTGTGGCACCTGAAAATCTGTCACCCTTGGTCTTGCCAAGGGCATAGATCCCCATCCCTCCCTATCCATTCCAAGGGTTTTCGGTTGGATTTCGGGCGCTGCGCGCAGTCAAAGCGCCGTCGGTTAGGTTGCGTTCCCCAACCCAACCGCATCGATCCCCTGGCCCGTCTCCCCGTGAGATGTATCCACAAAAGATGTACCCACAAAAAAAGGGCAGGCCGGAGGCCCACCCTACACGTCAGGTTGATCCTTCAGGATGGCGATCGCCTAGAACGTAAAGCGAGTTTTGAGGGCACTGACGGCTTCAAAATCATCGTTCCCATCCGCAGACCCACCTTCACCATTGAAGATGAGAACCACCGCAGGCGTGATCGAGATATTGTCGCTCACTTTCCAGCTATAGTACATGTCTACCAAGAAGGGGGTTTCGCTATCGCGAGATGCCCCATTGTCACTGTCATAGACATAGGGGGGCAAGCCAAAGGCCAGACCGGCTTCGTTCCCTTCCAAGAAGGCATCGGGGAAGACAAAACCCAGACCCGCAGCCAAAGATCGGGCGTTGGCGCTGGAGGTCTCGCTGTTCATCCAGCTATGGGCGGCATACCCCTGGAAGATGAACTTGGGTGAGAACTCATAGGATAAAATCAGTCCCACCGTATCCGCTGACGCGGGCGCACCGCCAAAGGGATCCGCAGCCGTTGCCGTACCAACACCGTCCCACAGATTGCCGTCTAAACCATCGGCTCCACCGTCCACGTACTGGCGACCGTAGTTAATAGCACCCGTGAACTTACCCCGTGTGGCGGTTAACTGGGCAAACAGACCGTAGTCATCTCCAAAGACTCCCTCACTGGCAGTACCGGCCAGCATGTTAGCGGTGTAGCCCGCTGCAAAGTTGAAGGTGTCGTTGAACTGGTAGTTACCCCCAATCCCGGCCTCGTCAGCATCTTGCTCAAAGATTGCCGTGGTATCGAGGTTGTCGGTGCTGAAACCACCGCCCCAAACCGTGGTCGGCACAAAGAGGCTACTGTCAACCCCAATGGGACCAACCACAACGGTTGCCTGATCCGCTGGGGAGAACTGGTACCACAGGGCATCTAGGGTAATCGAAGGCTCAGCCCCATCGCCAGAAGGGAGGGGCTGGTCAGTGGCATACTCCAGACCCCCAACCCCCAGTCCCCCATTGAGGGAGGTGACATCTCTAATGTTTTCGCCTTCCAGGCTCGTGAAGAGGAGGTCTTCCCCGCTAAAGCTGGTCTTGAAGTTGAGGCGAACCCGTGCCCCAAATAGGGTGTTTCCGCCGCCAGTTCCGGAGTTGTCATCAAAGGCGTCTGCCAGAACCATCAGCGCTTCCCCCTCCAGCTTTGTGGTGGTGGAAAATTGGTTGGCTTCCAGGGTAGCGGTGCGAGTCTCTAGGGAATCCACGCGACCCCGTAGGGTCGCCAGTTCCGCTTGGAATTCTTCTTGCAGGCGTTGCAGCACGGCCAGGTCATCTTCGGTGACCAGGTCAGCGGTGGACGCAGCGATTAGGTCGTTAACCGTGTCCATACAGGCGTTAACAAGGGCGGCTGCTTCATAGCGGTTCATGGCGCTGGTGCCCCGGAAGGTACCATTGGGGTAGCCAGCAACGCAGTTGTAACGCTCCACCAGGGAGCGCACGGCTTGGTACGCCCAGTCCGTAGGACGCACGTCAGTCAGTTGGTTAATGGAGCGCAACTGACCTAGGTTTTCAATATCAGCGTTGTATTGATTGATTTGGTCGAGGGTGCCGGAGTTGCCGACGCTTTGGGCATTTGCACTTCCAGCAGCTAGGGCCGCCCCCAACAGCAAGGGCGTTATGCCTAGGGATTTCCAGAAAAGTTTGGTCATTAAGGGACTCCTCACACCACCGTTAAGGGAATCGATGCGCTCTGTGATCTCCACTTGTAATGTAGGGCTGGCTACGGGGAATGTAGTCATAGTTACAGAGGGGCTACAGTACACCCCCTCAGCATAACCTTGAGGGCGGTTCTATACCAACGCCGATCGATGGGATTAAGATTGCGTTTGCTCTGGGTTTGGGTCTGGCGACGGGCGCAGTTTATCTATAACTGGCTGAGCACTTGGGCGAGATCAAAGTCTTTTTGGGTCAGCCCACCGGCATCGTGGGTGGTGAGGGTAATGCTCACCTTGTTGTAGGAAATGGCGAGATCGGGGTGGTGGCCAGCGGCTTCGGCGGGTTCCACCAGGGCATTGATAAAGGCGATCGCAGCAATGAAGTCGGGAAAGGTGCGACGACAGGTGAGGGTTTTGCCTTCGACTTGCCAGCCGCTGGGTAGGCTGCTGGCTTTGGCTTGGATTTCAGCAGGGGTCAGTAGCATGGGCTCAGGGATTGTAGGGTGTGCAGTGCCCACTCGATCGGGATTGGGGGCTTTAAAAAACTATCCGCTCCCCCTCGGCTCGGTCCATCGGGTCGATCGGTGCAGTCACACGAATCAGGATGGTCGGTTAGGGGGAGCGGTCTAGCTGGATCTTCAGATTGTTACCTGACTGCCGGGAGGAACTCCTAGAGCACAGCCCCGGCACGCAGCCGGTCTACAACAACCTCAAGACCCATGGTTTTACTACTCTCAACCATAAGCACCACCTCCTGGTTAATACAATATTGCGATCGACTGGGGGGAGCAGAGGCGGGAACAAGCCCGACGCGCTGCGAGGACCCCAACCGAATCGGCTGGACAATTTTTCAATGTGCCCGCTGCGCACTGGTTTAGGACCAGTCGGTACGGGGTTGCCCCCTAAGATAGCACAGTTTTTTTCTGACCCTGGGGACTGGGCCTTCAGGTTACTCGGATCTAACTGGGTTGTGATTTGAATATCGCTAGGGCGCCTCGATTAGGGCACCTCGATTCATTTAACTTTCCACCGTAGTACCTAAGGCAGAATCAGGGTTGTGGGGGGCGGCTTCGCCGCCCCCCACAATTAATGGAGGTGCCCATTAATTTAAATTTCCGTGTTGTGACCGACGCAAGAATCAGGGTAGTGAGGGGCGGCTTCGCCGCCCCTCACCCTTAATTAAGGTACGGGTAAGTAAGATACGGGCACCTCGATTAATCAAAGTTTTTGCCCAGTGCCCCCCGTAAGAATCAGGGGTGTGGCGGGCGGCTTCGCCACACGCCACAATTAATCGAGGTGCTCCCACGTCAAAATGAAGGGTAGGTTGGGCGGCGAAGCCGCCCAATCTACCTAATTGAAGTGCCCCAGGGTTTGATGGGGATGGCGTAAGGAAATGAGCAAGCCAGTGATGCCAACAGAGACGATCGGGACTTCACAAGCCTCCCGACAACCTTTTACACAACCTCAACAACCCCAACAACCCCAACAACACGCTTCCCCACCAGCACCGATCGATCGGCTCGATCGCGAGACCTGGGGACAGTTTCTCCAGCAGCAGCGGCAGCAACAGGGACTAACAAGCTGGCGAGCGGTGGCGGAGCGGGGGCAGGTGTCCCTGCGGCAAGTGCAACACCTACGGCGCGGGGCCGTTTTGGAGATGCGGCTAGCGGCGGTGCAGCGGCTGGCCCACGCCTTGGGGCTGGAGTTGGGGGAGTTGTTACGGGCGGCGGGCGCGATCGCGCTGCCAGCAGATTCCCCCCAGCCGGATGACTGCCCGCCGCATTCAGCAATGGATGGGCCGGAAGCCTCGGCAGGGGCAGCCCCGGAGCCGGCCCTGGCTTACCCCCAGCATCAGACTCCGGATTATGTCCCGACTCAGGCCCAGGCTCACCCCCAGCCACAGGCTCCGGTGAACTGGCAAGCAGAATGCCATCGTCTCCAGGCCCAGCTCGATCGGCAGGCCGAAATCCTCACCCATTCGCTCCAACGGCAAGCCCTGGCCCAACTGGAACCCTGGCTCAAAAATTGGCCCAAGGTGGTCCATGCGGCCACGGTGACCAAGCCGGACCTGCTGGCGGCGAAGGTGTTACCGCTGTTGGCTCCCCTGGAGGGGTTGTTGCACAGTTGGGGCGTGGAACCGATCGGGGCGATCGGGGAAACCCTAGCCTACGATCCCCGGCACCACACCTGTGTGGGACCGGTTCCGGCGGAGGGGGATCCCGTGACGGTCCAGCGTCCCGGCTATCGGCAATGGACCGGGAAAGGTGCGGATTGTGGGGATGCTCAGGACCCTGGCGATCGACCCGGTGAGGTGATCTTGCATCGGGCTGAGGTCCGCGCCGGGGCAAAGTGAGGGGCGACGTGAGGGGCGAATCTAGGGGCCGATCGAGCGGTTGGTACACTAGAGGCACCGTTAGGCCCATCCGTGCGATTTTCCCGTGAAATCTAGCGGCAAGGTCTACCCGATCGCGATCGGGACGGGCGATCGTTCTTCCGTAACCGTGGCTATGGCCTATCCTGAAAACTCTTCTGTCCACACTCCAGATTCCAACCAACCCGCCCCCAAGGCTCCAGCCTCCCCGCCCCCAGGCACCATTGGCCGTTCTGATCTGCTTGACCCCCAGGCCCCCATCCCCGATATTCGAGCCCGGAACTGGACTGCCCTGGGCCTCAATCTGCACCCGGAAGTAGCTCTGGTGGCGGGGACGGCGATCGTCCTCATGATTGGCTTGACCTTGGGCTTCCCCGATCGATCGGCCCAAGCCTTTGACCAGATCCAGGACTTCATCACCCACTACTGCGGCGGCTTTTTAATTGGGGCCGGGAATCTTTATCTCATGGCGGTTCTCTACTTTGCCGTGGGTCGCTACGGTCACCTGCGGCTGGGGGGTACCCAGGCCCGTCCCGAGTTCAGCACCTTCGCCTGGTTAGCGATGCTGATGAGTGCGGGAATGGGCATTGGGTTGATGTTTTGGAGCGTGGGGGAACCCTTAAGCCACTTTGCGGCCCCGCCCCTGGATCTCCCCAGGGGAGCGACGGACTCCCTCCCCCTCGCCATGGGAATCACCTTTTTCCATTGGGGGTTCCATGCCTGGGGCATCTATGCCCTGGTGGCCCTAGCCCTGGGATTCGCCACCTTTAACTGGGGGCTGCCCCTAACCCTACGATCGGGCTTTTATCCCCTACTTAAGGACAAAATCAATCAATGGCCTGGTCATTGCATCGATATCCTAGCGGTGGTGGCTACCCTCTTTGGCTTAGCCACCTCCCTGGGGCTGGGGGTGGAACAGATCGCGGCGGGGGTCCACGGTCTGTGGGGCGCGTTTCCCGACACCCTCAGTAGCCAAATTATCCTCATTGCTGTCATTACGGGCGTGGCCTTAGTTTCCCTAATGGGGAGCTTGGATGAGGGGGTGCGTCGCCTGAGCGAGTGGAATCTTTACCTGGCGGCGGCCTTTATGGCGTTTATTTTTCTGGCAGGCCCCAGCCTTCAGCTGCTCCAACAGTTACTGGAAAACCTGGCGAGCTATACCACGGTGTTACCCACCTTCAGTCTCTGGGATCGGGGTCAAATTAGTGAGGAATGGCGCAGTCAATGGACGCTCTTTTACTGGGGCTGGTGGATTTCCTGGTCGCCTTTTGTGGGCATGTTCATTGCGCGGGTGTCGCGGGGGCGCACGGTGCGGGAATTTAGCCTGGGGGTGTTGCTGGTGCCCAGTTTACTATCGTTTTTATGGCTGACGGTGCTGGGGGACACGGCCTTGGATTTGACCCTGGCGGATCCGGCCTTGGCGACCCTGCGGGGGGCGGGGGCGGAGGCAATGGCGGGAACGGGTGCCGTCGGTGAGACCACGGCCCAGGTGTTACAGGCGACGCCCCTGGGGGCGGCCCTGGCGGATAATGTGGCGAATACGCTCTTTGTGTTAGTGCAACAGTTGAGTCAGGAGCTACCGGGGGGACTGGCCGTGACCCGTAGCGTAGCCACGATCATCTCGGGCCTGGGGGTATTGCTGGTGATTACCTTCTTTGTGACCTCGGCGAACTCCGGTGCCTTGGTGGTCCACTACCTCACCTCCGGCGGTAAGCTCCATCCACCCGCCCAGCAGAAGATGATCTGGGCCGCGCTGGAGGGGGTGATGGCGGCGGTGTTGCTGGTGGGGGGCGGTCTCCAGGCGTTGCAAACGGCCTCGATCGCCACGGGTTTGCCCTTTGCGGGGGTACTATTGCTGCTGTGTTGGAGCCTGAAACGGGGACTGGCGATGGAGGAGTCCAAGGCATCCCAGGCGATCGCCAGTGATAAAATTTAAGTCCCCCAGCCCCCTCCCACACCGATGATCCCAGTATGGTCCCAGCCTCCTTTCCCCGCCAGCTCAGTCGCATGGATCAGGTCCAAACTCCGATTATCCCGGTGGTGGCGGACCTGATTCGCCAGAATCCCGGCACCCTCTCCCTGGGCCAGGGGATTGTCCACTATGGTCCCCCTCCCAGCATTACAGCCGCGATCGCTGAGGGCATGGCCCAACCCCACAGCCACCGCTACCAGGCCGTGACTGGGATCCCACCTTTGGTGGCGGCGATCGAAGCAAAATTGGCCCAGGATAACGGCATCCCCCGGGACGATCGCAGGGCGATTGTGGTCACGGCGGGGAGCAATATGGCCTTTATGAATGCGGTGCTAGCCATTACGGAGCCGGGGGATGAGATTATTCTCCAAACGCCCTACTATTTCAACCACGAAATGGCGATTACCATGGCCAGTTGTCGGCCTGTGTTGGTGCCCACCGATAACCAGTACCAGTTACAGCTTGGGGCGATCGAGGCGGCCATTACACCCAGAACCCGCGCCATTGTCACCATTTCTCCCAATAACCCGACCGGAGCTGTCTATCCCGAGGCCGACCTGCGGGCGGTAAACCAGCTTTGCCGCGATCGGGGTATTTATCACATCAGTGACGAAGCCTACGAATACTTCACCTACGACGATCGGTCCCATGTGTCCCCGGCTCGGTTTCCGGAGGCGATCGATCACACCCTCTCTCTCTTCAGTCTGTCCAAATCCTATGGTTTTGCCAGTTGGCGTATCGGCTATATGGCCATCCCCAGGGCACTCCTGGAACCAGTCCGTAAAATCCAGGACACCATCCTGATCTGTCCGCCGGTGGTCTCCCAATATGCAGCTTTGGCAGCCCTTAATCTTGGATCCGCCTACTGTCAGCAATTTTGGCCCGATCTCGATCGGGTGCGCCGTCAGTGGCTCCAGGCTTTAGCACCCTGGGCCGATCGCTGCACCGTGGCCCCCGCCCACGGTGCCTTTTACCTCTTCCTGAAGCTGGACACGCCCCTTTCCCCCCTGGAGGTAACCCGTCGCTGGATTGAGGACCACCGGGTTGCGGTGATTCCCGGCAGTGCCTTTGGTGCGAACCCCGAGGGCTGTGCCCTGCGCCTTGCCTATGGGGTTTTGCAGGGGGCGGCGGCGGAGCAGGCGATCGATCGGGTGGTAAGTGGATTGCAAGCGATCTTGGCTGACCCATGAAGCTGCTTCAGGTGAAACAAGCCCTTGGGGGGGCCGTCGTGACGACGGTGGCTGTTTTGCTGACCACGAGCTTTATCGTGGAAACCGACTATCGGCGCTTTCAAGAAGCCGAACGCGCCACAATACTCCAACAGATCAGTACTTTACGGGCTAAATTGGAGGCGATCGTCAATTCCCGCCTCCTCATCGTCGAGGGACTAGTGGCCTACGTTGCGACCCATCCCGATACGGACCAAGCCGAGTTTGCGGCCATGGCCGAAACCATCCTCCGTAAGCAACCAGGGATCCGCAGCACCAACCTGGCTAAGGATTCCCGCATTAGCCATATTTACCCCTTCGTGGGCAATGAAAAAGCCTTGGGGTTGAACGTGCTGGGGGTTCCAGAGCAACGCGCTGCCCTAGAGCGGGCGATTCGGGAGCGACGATCGATCGTGGCCGGTCCCACCCAATTGGTACAGGGTGGCCTTGCCTTTATTAACCGAATTCCCATCTATGCCCTGGGTCAGCCACCGCTCTCCGAGGCAAGTCCAGATCGATCGGCTCCTATCTCCAAGCCCGACAGGGTTGATTCCGCTCCTGTTGCGGACTATTACTGGGGATTTGCCAGTATTTTAGTCGATGCAGACCAACTGTACCAGGATAGTGGTCTATTAGACTTGACAGAGCGGCTCCAGGTATCTTTGCGAGGAAAAGATGCCCTCGGTGAGCAGGGGGCAGTGTTCTTTGGATCCGAGGAGATCTTTGAGACGGACCCGGTCACGCTGATGGTGACGCTACCCAATGGGTCTTGGCAAATTGCCGCCATGCCTCGGGAGGGTTGGAGCCAGCATTCTCCCCTGTTCTGGTGGTTGTGGGGGGCGGGGCTGCTGATGGCGGGGGTGAGTGGTAGCTTCGTTTTTGTGTTAATCAGCGAGCCGAGCCGTCTCCAGGCAGCGGTGGATCAGGGGACCCATGATTTGGCCCTGACCCTAGAGCAGTTGCGGCGGGAAATGGCCGATCGGCAGCAGGCAGAGGCTGAACTGCTCGAAAGTCGGCGGCAGTTAGCGATGCAGGAGGCAGAGCTAGCGATTACCCATGATTTACAGCAGATGCTGTTACCTCCAGCGATGTTTCTGTCCCATATCCCGGATTTAGAGGTGAGGGGCTTCATGGAACCGGCGGAGGAGGTGGGGGGCGATTACTATGATGTGATGTATCTCCACGATCGAATTTATATTGCGATCGGGGATGTGACGGGCCATGGCTTGGAGAGCGGCATGGTGATGTTGATGGTGCAGGCGGCGTTACGATCGCTATTGGAGTCCAATACCGCTTCGATGATGGAGCAGCTGAGCGCCCTGAATCGTATGATTTGCGCCAATACGCGCCGCATGGGCAGCCCCAAGCAGATGACCCTGACCTTACTGGAGTATCGATCGGGGCAAATTTTCCTCTGTGGGCAGCATGAGGACGTGCTAATTTTGCGCCATGATCAACGGCTGGAAGTAATCGACACGTTCAATTATGGCTTTCCTTTGGGCCTCGAGTCGGATATTACGCCGTTTATGCAGACTTTAGTGCTAGAACTGCATCCTCAGGATACGGTACTTCTATACACGGATGGGATCACCGAGGCGATGAATGAGCAGAAACAGATCTATGGTCGCGATCGATTGTGCCAGGTTTTCCAAGACTGTTGGGGACAACCGCTGGCCCGGATCCAAGCCACCCTGATTGAGGATGTGCATCGCCATTTGGGGGACCAACCAGTGGCGGATGATCTGACGTTGGTCTTGTTCCGGCGACAGTGGGATCCCTCTTCCGGCTCTAGTCCCGAACCCGTTGTGTAGAGAATATTTGGAAACTGCGGCCCAGGGCCGTAGGCCCTTGCAGAATCCCTCTTCTTCCCCCTTTTGAAGAGAAGAGGCTATCCTCCCCTTTTAAAGGGGGATTAGGGGGGATTTTCCTAGGTTTCCAAACATCCTCTTAGGGTGCCAAACATCCTCTCGCGATCGATTTGGACAGGGGAGAACTCGGTGAATGGGGTGGTGGCCCTAGGAGTAGCGGCCATCGGGGTAGTGGCCCTAGGAGTGGCAGCCATATGTGAGCTGTCCCTAACAGAACCCTGCTTTTCCTCAATGGCTTTGGGACAGGCTGTTATAGTGGGATCTGTCCAAAATCTGTATCCCCCGCCACCGCCTTGACTACCCCGAACGCTGCCCCCCAAACCTGGAGCCAACGCTTTGAATCAGCGCTACACCCCACGATCGCTGAATTTAACGCCAGCATTGGCTTTGATATTGCCCTAATTGAATTTGACCTCACCGGATCCCAGGCCCATGCCAAAATGTTGGCCAAAACTGGGATTATTTCCGCTGAAGAAGGGGAAACCCTGGTTCAAGGGTTAGAGCAAATCCGCCAGGAATATCGCCAGGGCCAGTTTACCCCTGGGATCGACTTTGAAGATGTTCACTTTGCCGTGGAGCGGCGACTGACGGATCTGGTGGGAGATGTGGGCAAAAAGCTGCATACGGCCCGCTCCCGCAATGACCAAGTGGGCACGGATACCCGCCTCTATCTGCGGCACCATCTCGACGAAATTCGGGTGCTTTTGCGTCACTTCCAGCAAACCCTGCTGACCCTAGCGGAAATCCATGTGGAAACCCTGATTCCGGGCTATACCCACCTCCAACGCGCCCAGCCCCTGAGCCTTGCCCACCACCTCCTCGCCTATTTCGCCATGGCCCAGCGCGACTGGGAACGGCTGGGGGATGTGCGCAAGCGGGTGAATCAGTGCCCCCTGGGGTCCGGTGCCTTGGCCGGAACCACCTTCCCCATCGATCGCCATTACACGGCTGAACTGCTAGGGTTTGAGGGCGTTTATGGCAATAGTTTGGATGGCGTTAGCGATCGGGACTTTGCCATTGAGTTCCTCGGCGCAGCCAGCCTGATTATGGTTCACCTCAGCCGTCTATCTGAGGAAATTATCCTCTGGGCTTCGGAAGAGTTCCGTTTTGTCCGTCTGAAGGATAATTGCGCCACGGGATCCAGCATTATGCCCCAGAAGAAAAATCCCGATGTGCCGGAACTGGTGCGGGGGAAAACGGGCCGAGTTTTTGGGAATTTACAGGCGCTTTTGGTGCTGATGAAGGGTTTACCCCTGGCCTACAACAAGGATCTCCAGGATGATAAGGAAGCGCTCTTTGATACGGTCAAAACGGTGAAAGGGTGCCTGGAGTGCATGACGATTTTGATGGCGGAGGGGCTGGAGTTCCAAACCGATCGCCTCAATCAGGCCGTGACAGAGGACTTTTCCAATGCCACCGATGTGGCCGATTACCTGGCGGCGAAGGGCGTGCCGTTCCGGGAAGCCTATAATCTGGTCGGTAAGGTGGTGCGCACCTGTTTGGCCCAGGATAAGTTGCTCAAGGATTTGACGCTGGCGGAGTGGCAGGCGTTGCATCCCCAGTTTGAGGAGGACATTTACGCGGCGATCGCGCCTCAGCAAGTGGTCTCGGCCCGTAATAGCTACGGGGGCACGGGGTTTGAGCAGGTCAAGGCGGCGATCGATCGGGCAAAACACAGCCTCAGCCAGTCCTAGAGGATGTTTAGAAACTAGGGCTAGGGCTAGGGCCTACGGCCCTAGCAGAATCCCCCTCCGTCCCCCTTTTGAAGAGGAGAATGAAGGGGGAAGAAAAAGCCGTCCCCCCCTTTACAAGGGAGGTTAGAGGGGATTCTCTTAGGTTTCCAAACATCCTCTGAGGGGCACCTCGATTAATTGTGGCAGGCGGCGAAGCCGCCTGCCACAACCCTGATTCTGCCGTGAGCACTACGGTCGAAATTTGAATAAATCGAGGTGCCCTGAGATTTATTGAGATTTATACAGATCCTCTTCGGGAGACCGAGCCTGGGTGAACGAGGAGTCCAAGATTCACGCGATCAGGAATCGGCGGCATCTGAGTATGGGCCTTCGATCGATCGACTTTGGCGGCGTTCCTGGAGCTTGAGCAGTATATCCTGGTGCATTGCCTGATTAATCGGGTAAAAATAGGCCAGTACCAGACCACAGACTAGGCACACCGTCGGCACTGGACCGATCGCCACCCGAATTGCAAAGAGGGCCGAATCAGGTTGTTGGGAGACGGCCTCCCCTGCACTGGTGGAGACAAACCCCGCTAAATCCAAGGATTTTCCCACTAAAAATAGCCCTAAAGCCAGTCCTAGCTTTTGTAACAGCACCATAAAGCCATAGAATACGCCCTCTCGCCGTTGTCCTGTTTCCAGTTCATCCAGCTCGATCACATCCGGCACCATGGACCAGGGAATGAGATAGGCCGTGGATACTCCACACCCCGCAACGATCGCCAAGCCGTACAGCCAGACGGTCTGACCCGGTTGTAGGAAAAACAGCCCCGCCTGGGCCAGGATCCACAGCCCCGTCCCCGCAAAATAGGTGACCTTCTTGCCCACCCGCTGACTGACCGCACTCCACACAAACAGCATCACCAACGCTGTGCCCTGCACCGCCAGCAACACGGGGGTCATGTTCTCCTCTGCAAATCCCATCCAATAGATCACAAAATAGGGAATCACCGTGGCGGTGACCTGAACGCCTAGCCAGGAGCAGAGATAAATCCCAATCACAAATAAAAAAGGGCGATTATTAAAGGCAATACGCAGTTGCTGGCTAATAGGCATGCTAGAGTCCGTCGCAAGCGGTATATTCGCCTGTTTCTGCTGCCCCTGATTGCCCCGTTCCGGGTTTCGCCGTTTCTGGTTCTGCCGTCCCCGATCGACCCCCAAGGTGCGCCCCTTTGTCCCCCACACGCACCAATAGATCGGCAGCACGGACACCACCGCACAAATGGCCCCTAGTACGGGGTAGCGCAGGGCAGGATCGCGCACTTGGGCAAAGACCACCTGGGCTAGAATGAGGGAGAGAATGCTACCTCCGATCGAAAAAAAGAAGCGAAAGCTATTTAGACTCGTGCGTTCATTATAATCCTGGGTTAATTCAGCCGTCAGGGCCGTATAGGGCAAATTCACAGCCGTATAGGTAGTGTTAAAGATAATCGCCATCAGGCTGTAGTACCAAAACAGTCCCCATTCCCCCTCCACAGGAACTAGCCACATCAAAAAAAAGCTCAGGCCAAAGGGCAAAGAAGCCCACAGCATCCAGGGATAACGCCGTCCCCAGGAACTTCGGGTCCGATCGCTGAGAATTCCCACGATCGGGTCATTAATCGCATCCCAAACCTTGCCAATGAGGAGGATTCCGCCCGCTAAACCGGGGTTTAGCCCTGCCACACTGGTGAAGAAGTAGAGCAAGTAAAACACCTGAAGGTTGGCCGTAATGGCCGTGCCCAGGTCTCCGGCACCAAAGGCAAGCTTGGTCCAGAAGGAAAGGGGGGTCGATCGGGGATCGATCGGGGAGGGAATAGGGGCCATAGCAGGGAGGATAAAGGGGATTGGGAGCGAGGGCAAGGGATCGATTAGTTAAAACTGGATCAGGCCGGGATATCCCACGCAGCGCAGATTTATGCTCCAGAACCATCCTCAGTAACGGCGCGGGCTGCCTGAGTCATTAGGGTACTTCGATGCATCGAGGGACTGAGCAGAGTCGGAGCCCCCCACCCTTAATTGCTGGGTAGTCTATCCACCAAGGAGCACCTCGATTAATTATGGCGTGCGGCTTCGCCGCCCAACCCAAACCCTACTTCTTGCGTGGGCTATCTCCCAAAAATTCGGATTAATCGAGGTGCCCTTACGTGGGTCACTGGACAAGAACTTTGATTGTTCGAGGTGCCCCAAGGATTGGGCTGAATCGAGGTGTCCATTAGAGCATAGTTTTTTTGACAGGCAGGCAGGGTCAGACCGGATTCTAGATTGGATACTTTGGTGCATGGGGGGTGGAGTGGGGTTGAAGTCCTCCCCCAACCCTAATTGCTACGGGTGCATCTCAACGTTGACGAGTCTAGCCCTCATCCCCTAGCCCCCTATGCCCTCCGGGCAGGCGAAGCCAACGGCTGCGCTCAGGGCATCGCCCGTTCGACTGCGCTCAGGACACCGCTTCTCCCAAGCCGGGAGAAGTCTCACTCCCGTTCTGGGAGAGGGATTTAGGGTGAGGGCCATTATTGTCCCCCTAGGCTGGCTTGGAGAGCCTGACGGTAGGCTTTGACGGATTGGGTTTGTTTAGGGTTGTCGAGGAACTGGCAAAGCAGCCCAAAGTCGAGTTGGGGCAAAAGGGCACTGCTGGGGCTGGCTGCGTAGCCTTGCTCGGTATCGATGAGGGAGTAGACCGTAAAAACTCCTTTTTGGCAAAACCAGACTTCCTGAACACCTAAGCCTTGGTAAACCCGGAGTTTATCGATCGTGCCGCTGGTGATCACCACTTCCACGGCAATATCGGGGAAGTCTTGCAGTTCTCCAAAGCAGTAGCACTCATCGGGTTCGAGTCCCCGTTCGGCGGCTTGTTTGCGGAAGGTGGCGGCTCCGTAGCCGTTGAGGTCGAGGTCTAGTTCTTCGGCAAAGGCTTCGATTAGGCGACCGATAATGGTTTTGAGGCGTTCATGCTCGGAGGAGGTGGTCATCAGTTCGAGGGTTCCCTCTAGGTAGGTCATGCGGAGGGCGGGGAATTGGTCCATGAACAGACCGACCAGGGCATCGTACTGGTGCCAGGTTACGCCGTGGAGGAGAAGGCTTTGCTTCTCGGCGGGCGGAGAGAGGGAGGGGGTGAGGAGGGTGGAGGTCATGGGGGAGAATGGGGAGTGAACAAGGATTACTGTTTGAGGGAACTACTGGTCAGGTTATGCCATCTCGGAAAGGAGCAGGACTGAAAGGGTGGCGAGCTTTTGGAATTGTCGATCGTTCGTCAAGAATCTGGTGCAATGGGTCTGCAAAGCGGTGGCAGCGTGGATGGCATCTGGTAGTTTAAGCTGAGAGTTAGCCCTAATCTGGGCCGCACTGACAAGAATAGAGCGGTTGATGGGAATGACGCTTAAATAGGCCGTGCTATTGATGAACTGCTCACAAATTGTCTGCTGTGCGATGTTTTCTCGCTGTATCGGTTTAACGAGGGTCTCAGCGAGGGTTAATTCGCTGGTGCAAGCCGTGATGTGCCCTTGATCTAGGGCTTGAAAGAGAATTTGGAGCGTCTGGCTATATTGGGGATAGTTTTCAAGCGCATAGATCCAGATATTGGTGTCTAGATAGACGGTCCCTGACCCGATCGATCTTAGGAGTTCCATCTTAGGCGTTCCATGCATCTCGTTCTTGCCGGATGAAGTGGTCTGCTTCTTCGGGGGTTGCAAAGTTGCCAGGGGCGGCTCCAATAAATTGAGCGAGGGATCTGGCTGGCTGGGATGCCCCTTCCGGGCTGTTTGCTTGTCCAGGTTCTGTTTGGATCAGGACAATGACCTCTACGGTTGTGCCTTCTTGCAAGTCAGGTGAGGTCAGCTCAATGATACCCCCTGGCTTGACGGTGGCTTGCTGTTTAATCCCGGTGAACATGGGTGGAGTCCTGTGGATCGTTTCTGTCGGATGCGTATAGCCTGACGGCATTCCAGAAAAGCGACAGTATAACGCATCAAAGCCTGACGCTGCGGTGCGTTACGGCTACGCCTAACGCACCCTACAGGTACTAGGGTAGGAAGGACAGGGAGCTTCCCCCTTAAAAAGGGGGATTGAGGGGGATTCTTAGGTGTCCAGTAAACTCATTTGCCCTTGGTCTAAGTCTAGCGTGGGCTGGGTGTAGAGGACTTTGGCTTGGATTTCGTCCATGGCGAGCCAGAGGTCGGCGAGGGTTTTTTCTTCGGGGATGCGTTTGCGATCGTCGCTGATGTGGGGGATGGCTTTGAGGGCGACTTCCCAGGCCCGCATAAAGAGGTCGTTGCTGAGGAGGTCGGTGTTTTGGAGGAAGCGGCGCACGGGGTCGATGCTCTGGTCTTCCTGGTAGAGGGCGATGACGGCGTGGAGGGCATCGATCGCTGAGGTGAAGGTAAAGTCCATAGGACTAATGGAAAAGGCGCGTTTCTTGAGGCGTTGTTGGGGAGTGAGGAGGGTACAGGTGCCGCCTTTAGCTTCGATGAGTTTATGGGTATTTTTGAGGTCTGCATTGAGGTCAAAACCACCCACCGCCAGGGCCAGTTGGCGGGCATCGTCGAAGGGGAACTCACGGGCTTGGAAGGTGTCCCAGGCGAGGATATACCACTGGGTCAGGGCATCGAAGCCGCTGGTGTCTTGGTTCAGGAGTTTATGGAGTCGGTAGTTGGAGATGGCTTTACGGGCTTCCTCAAAGGCAACTTCAGGGCGCATTTCTTCACCGGAACTGTCGAGTACGGGCCAGGCACGGCTAAACACATTGAGGGCTGGGCCAAAGGAACTGAGATAGAGGTCAATCCCGGTGATGTCGTTGGCTTCAAATTCCGGGGCACGTTGCTCCACGAGGTTCGATAGTTCCGGGCGAATATCATCCCACCAGGCGGATCCGGTGTTGGGGTCACGTTTACGGCACACCAGCAGGACGGTACTAGAGACGCTATTTTTCTGGGCTTGGTGGAGGTTTTGGGGGTTTTCGGTGCTGACGGCCCAGCTTGCGGTGATCTCGAATCCGGCGGTAATGAGGGATTGGGCCAGGACATCCCAAGCGCCAGAGTCCTTGTGGTTAAACTGCACCGTCATTACGCCGTTATCCTTCAGCACTCGGTAATACTCGCTGAAGGCCATTTGCATTTTGGCTTCGTAGTCCTGGTCGGCGAGGTCTTTGGGGCTGGCTCCCATGTTGCGGAAGCGGGAGGGGTTGGCAACGGCTTCCCGGTCTTTGTCGGTGAGTTCGCTGTAATAGAGTTCGGGGAAGATATCGCCTAAAATTCGCTTTTGCCAGACGTAGAAAAAGTCGGAGAGTTCGGCGTATTGAATGGTGCTGTAGTAGGGGGGATCAGTGACGATCGCATCAAGGCTTTGGTCGGGCAGGTGAAAGAGGCTATCGGCAGAGGCGTTTTCGATGTGAAAGCTTTTTTCAGTGTGGGTTTCGAGGTTGAGGCTGGATGAGTTGATTTTTGTATTCAGTGAATCGCAAAGCTTTAAATAATCTTTTGCTACAGTTGCGGAACACCAATCCCATAATCTTTCTGTATGTGATTCTGGATAATTCCACATTAAATTCAGGGCATGAGATGCGGAAGCTCCAGCAGGAATAGGTGGATCACCTCTCCATCGGGATAATCGACTATTCATATCGGCACATCGATCGCAAACTAAAGCGAGGTAAGTGGCGATCGCCCCTGCCTTCTCCTCCCCTAACTCCTCCCGAATCTTCTCCTTCGCCTCATTGATAATCTCTACATAAGCCACCAATGTTAAAAGCTGCCGAGGGTTGAAAAATACTTTCCAATTTGTTAGACCAAGCTGATCCACACAATCTCTTTCATAAACGCGATTACTATAAGGGATTTGAATATCTGGGATTAAGTGGCTATTGCTTGAATTTTCTAATTCTTGTAATTTTTTCTCTGCAAGCTCAAATCCTTGTAAATCAACATCATTATAAACTCTAAATTCTAAAGATCCTTTTCCTTGTTTAAATGCAACGGCGTAAAGTTGATGTCCTAAACCTTCAGCTTGAGCTTGTTTTTTGACAACTGAATCTTCAATGATCGAATCACAATTAGGACATTTACCCACCCCTCGGCTCATGGTCGAAAAATCATTCGGATCAAAATCACCATCGATCGTCTTAATCGTGTTTCCTTTGCCCTTGGTGCCCTTAACCAACTCAAAATTAACCCGTTTTTCTGCCGGATTCGGCACAGGTTTAACCGCACAAATTTCACCCTTTTTAATTGCCCCTGGCGATCTATCAATCCACCAATTCGGACTCAGGGGCACCGTAGACTGACAGTTGGGACATTGCACCGTATGCGCCCAAAGATAATTCTGAACCTTCTCCCCCTCCTGCGCTGGAAAAAACTCCCCTAACCGTTCCTCCGCCTGCTGCCCAACCCATTGCACCCATTGATCAATATCCTGCTGTAACTCCGCCCCAAACATCAAGGGAAACTCAATGGCAGCCTTCATGGTCACCACCGCCACCGGATTCAGGTCAGAGGCAAACACCCGCAACCCATACCGAGCCGCCTCAAAGGGTATGGAGCCACCCCCCGCAAAGGCATCCAACACCGCCGGAGTTTTATCGCCCCACACCTGCTCACACAGTTCCTGTACCCGCTTCACCCGTTCAGGAGATGGCGGTGTTTTGTAGAGACGGGTTCTCTGGTGGCGATCGTCCCGCTCCATGTCCGTTTCATCCTGTCTGGCCCGATCCAACCCCAACAGATACTCAAACTCCTCCATGGTCACCTCGGCAGGTAATAGAGACCCCAACACCGAAGCCCGACTGAAGGACAGGGGTTTACGGGAATACCAGCGATGCAGCCCCTTAAAGGGATTGCCCCCATTCTCGAAATACACCTGCTGATTGAGGAGATTAACCGGGAAAATATTCTCGATGAAAACAGCAGGGCGGGTAGGCTCAGACATAACCAAAAGAATCCAACGGGGAAGGGCAAGAGGAAACGAACAACAGCGCCAGCATCAGGCTGTATCCTAGAGGCCAGAGACCTGTCGGCGGCGCCTCACCATGAGCTTACGCGATCTTGAACCCCAATTGTTAACCCTGAGCTTGCCCGAAAAAGCCCAAGCCATCCAGCTTTTGCTCAAGAGCCTCGATCGGACTTGGGCCGGGATCGAAAAAACATCTGGTGTTTGTGGAGGAGATGCCCGCATTGTCAACACCCGTATCCCCATCTGGGTACTGGTGCAGGCCCGTCACCTGGGCAGTAGCGAAGTCGAACTGCTTGAAAACTATCCCACCCTCACCGCCACAGACCTTGCCAACGCTTGGGCCTATGCCACAGCCCATCCCCAAGAAATCCAACAGGCCATCCAAGACAACGAAGCCGCTTAGCTGCCCCCTGCCTTAAGCATGACCAACCTTTACGCTGACGAGCAATTTCCTCGCAAAGCAACTCAGCACCTGCGCACCTTGAACCATGATGTCCTGACCGTACAGGAAGCAGGTAACGCGAACCAAAGTATTCCCGACAACGAAGTCCTCGCCTTTGCAACTCTGCTCGATCGGGCAGTCCTAACCCTGAACCGCCGTGACTTCATTCGCTTGCATCAGCAGAGCACCGATCACGCTGGCATCATTGTCTGCAAAGACGACCCCGATAAAATTCAACTGGCTGAACGTATCGATCGGGCAATAGAAGCCGAAGCTCCCTTAGCAGGAAAACTGGTACGGGTTCAAAAAGGGTCGTAACTTTTCCCGAACACAACCTTTAAGTATTCTTACGCCAGTTGATCGGCAAGTGGCTCAAGAATAAACCACTCGTGATACAGCACCGCCACATAAAACGACTGCCCCGGCATCACCTCACACACCGCCATAAACCCCGACCCAGCCCAGTGGTCCCCATAGGTCGTATCCCCCTTTCGGTGAGGGCCATTGCCGTAGGTGGTTCCTAGGGTGTTTTAACAAAAGTGGGATGCTCCCACCTCAACTCCCCAATCGGGCAGCAGTAGATAGCTCCACGACAAGTGCAATAAGCCGATCGACCTTGGTATGAAGCGCTTTCACCTCTTGCTCCAGCATCAGCAATCGATCGGGAGTCTGGTTTGTCACTTCCGAAGGCGTTGGTTGCAAAGAGCTTGAGGATATCCGAGACTGATTGACTTTCTCAGCTAAAATAGCCCAACTTGCCGCCTTAATCCCAAAATGGGCTTTTGCCGCCTTGAGCGTCTTAAAACGCTGCTTTAATTGCTGTTCTGTCACCGGAGTCGTTGGGGCCTGCTCCTCTCGCTGATCAAGCTCCTCTTCCACCATCTCCACCACCTCATCAATTAGCCGATCGTGATTATCCGCGATCTGAGCCGCAGCCCCCAAAATCCGAGCCGTTAGCCTCACTTGCAACTCTGTCTCTGCCCGCAGTCGATCGGCAATCTGCCGCGCCTGATCCCCAAACTTACGACTAGGCTGGAAACCCGCCGTCACAATCTCAGATGCCCCTTCAGACTCCACAAGATCAGACTCTGAGCCCATTTTCTTCTGTCTACTCCGCAAGAATTTCCTTAATACTCACCCAAATTCGCCGTAATTTCTCCAACAGATTAGCCTGACCTTCCTTTGTGCCACTTTCAACAGAATTTACTAAATTTTGAATCCGATCCATCCGACTCGCCATGGTTTCCAAGTTGGCGATCGCCTCCTCCTTGCGATCCAGCGAATCCCGTAACAAAATCGCTAACTCCGCAATCTCCTGCTTCAGTCTCTCATTTTCCCGCTTACGGCGCGTTTCCCAACCCTTAATCCCTGCCTTAGAGCGCTTCTCAAACTCAAGCTCTGCGAGGGTATCCTCATAGAGCACCAGATACTGTGCTCGTTCCGCGTCCGCTGCTTCGTATTGCGCTAGCAGGCTATTAGCTCGATCGCGCTCCTGATTGTATAAACCCAAGGTTTCTTGATAACGCGCTTGTTCGGCTCGATAAAGCTGCTCATTTTCCTGAACCTTACCCTGCCAAACCACAATCTCATTCTGAACCACCTCATACTGCTGCTGGACAACCGCAAACTGCTCCTGCGTCGTCACCAGAGCCGCCGAGACTCGCTGTAACTTTTCATCGCGTTCCTTGACCGTTGCCCTAGCCGCTAAATAACGCTGTTTATACTCACCCGGGGGTATAGGCTCAGCTTGCTGCGATCGGAGATGATTAACGGCATTATCATCACTGCTAGTTTTGCGATCATTTCTTTTCATGGAAAGACTAGTGTGAGAAGTTGATTTTCCTTAATGATTATAGGGCACCTCGGAAAATCCCAATTATTGCCCAGTGATCTACGCAATAATCAGGGTTGTGGGGGGCGGCTGCGCCGCCCCCCCCACAATTAATCGAGGTACCCGGTTATTGGGTTAGCCTGTAACCACTGGCGGAAGGTGCGAATGACAGTGTTTTCGGGCTGGGTTTGGCGAGATTGGATGAGGGTGTTGATTTTTTCGCTGCTGAGGAAGGGGAAAGTTGGACTGTGGGAGACGAGGGTATAGGTGGAGGAGGGTTGCAGGTGGTAGATGAGTAGTCCTTGTTGCTGGGTGTAGCACCACAGTTCGGGGACTCCAAGCTGCTGGTAAATGTCCATGCGCTGGGTGGAGGGGCTGGTGATATCGACTTCGATCACGAGGTCGGGAGGCAGATCGGGGGGAATGGTGGGGTCTACGCCTTGGAGTTGGGGGGCGTTTTGGATATAAAAACAGGTGTCGGGTTCTACGCCTTTGGCCAGGTCTTCGCGTTGCAGGGTAGTGGACCCTAGATCGACGATTTCTAGGTTGAGTTCTTCGGTGAGGGTGGTGACGAGGCGGGCCAGGAGGCGGTTAATGAGTTCGTGGAGTTTGGAGGGCATTTTGATGTGGAGATGTCCCTGGGTGTAGCTGAGGCGAGCAGCACGGTGGTCCCCCATGTCGCGTAGGAGGGCTTGGTAGGTGGGCCAACTGATATTGGTGAGGGTGCAGGTTTGGGTGATGGGGGCTGTGGGTAGTGGCGCGGTGGCGAGCATGGTGAGAGTTTCTCAGGCGCTGTGGGGGAATTGCGTTTAGGGTACCTCGATCGGGTGCATCTCACCTTGGCGAGTCTGGCCCTCATCCCCATTCCCCTTCTGGGAGAGGGATTTAGGGTGAGGGCCATTGCCGTAGGTGGCTTCTAGGGGGTTTTAACAAAAGTGGGATGCTCCCGAAGCTCCCTTAGCAGGAAAACTGGTACGGGTTCAAAAAGGGTCGTAACTTCATCCGGCTCATAGAAAATTTTCAACGGGGTCTTCACCTCAAATTTTAGGTCAGAGAACTGGCCGTTAGCGGGTTCTATCAACTAACTATCCCCCAGTAGCACTCGGATTGCCTTCAGCGCCGATCGCCTGTGCCCATTGGACACCTTCGCAAACCAATAATGGGCCTCCTCATTACTCATCTCCGCAATCCCCGCCGTAATATTCGCCATCCGCTCCAGCTTCGACAACGGCTGCAACGCCTGGAACAACAGCGCCAAATTCACCCCCGACTCCTCAGACAACACATAGGGCGCCTGCCGCCGATGGGTCAAGGTCTGGGGATCGTACTGGTTCGCCTTCAGACAGCTATAGACCATCTGCCGCGCCTGAACCAACTGCTTCCCCTTCAGTCGGCCCACCCGCTTCGCCGCTGGTCGCTTCTTCTGCCCCGCCCGCTTGTAAGCACATTGGTATAGCTCCAGGGCAAACTCATTATTTTGCAGCGGCACCACCCGCAACTGAAACTCTTGCATAGCCTCACAATTTCCTACTATGGCCTGGAATCCCCCCTAGCCCCCCTTTAGAAGGGGGGGACAAGAGAGATTTCTGTAAGTCCCCCTTATTTAAGGGGGATTTAGGGGGATTCAGAGAGATTCATACCCCACCCTCACCCAAAGCAACAACCGATCGACCGGATTCCGCCCCAAAGCCCCCTGAATCTCACTGATCGGAGACCCCGAAGGCGGCACCGGCGACTCAAACCCAAAGCGCAGCTTCAGCCGTGCCTCTCCCTGCACCCCCTCCCGGTTCAGCATTGCCTCCAGCGGAGCCTTAAAACTCTGGAAGCCCCGCAGATCTCCCTGATAGTCCAGATTGACAAACTGTTGCCCCGTTTGAATCCGCACCATCTGCTCAATACTGGGCTGAAACCGCGTAAACAAGCCCACCGCCGTACACAGCTTGCGATAGTCCGAGATACCCTCCACCGTCACCACTAGCTCAGACACCGACTGAATCTTCCAACTCTGCACCTCATCGGCAAAGTCATTAAACGTCTTATTCGGCGTTCCCATCAAGTCAAAGGTTTCGGGACGGGTCAAAAGCGGCAGTGGAACAGCTCCATCCTTGCCATTGGGCACAGGAGGCGTTCCATCCCCATAGACCACCGCCTGCACCGTCTTCTCCTCCGTTCCCTCTTCCCCATAGTCCACCACCACCCGAAACGCCGTCGTTCCCGTAATCTCGCCCTCATAGCGATCGGACGGCGCATAATCCGCCCCCAACAACACCTCACCCTGGTACAGCTTCACCCCCAGCGCCCCCTTCGCCCGCCAGCGCACCTGCACCTTTCGCACCTCACCGCCACCAGGCAGCACCTGGGCATCCAGTTCAATCACCTTCGGTTCCGGCAGCTTCAGAATCCCCCGGCGAAAGAGTTCCAGGCGATCGGAAAACTCCAGCGTCGGCAACGGCGGTAAATCCTGCTCCGGCTGCTTAACCCAGACCTGCCTGCCCACCTGTAGATCCCACTGCCCTTCCTCTAAGCCGCGCCGAATCGTCTCCCGCAGCTTAATCACCTCCGCCTCCAGCAACAAATTCAGCGCCAGATTCTTGGCAAAGGTCTCCCGCAGCGCCTTCGTACTCCACCGATCCAAGCCACTGGGCCACACCTTCTGGAGCACATAGGCCGGAGCAAACGCCTTCGCCTCGTCAGGCCGAATCTTGCCACAATCCTTCAACGCCTTGAGGATCACCTCCTGCTGGTTATTCTTGCCCTTAATCATGCTGGAATCCTGGGTTGGCAAAGCATAGTGCATCAATCCCTTGGGAGCCTTCACCGGATCTTGGGTCGGGTAAAACAAATGGCGATAGGTATTGGTCAGGGCAATCCGTACATCTAAATCTAGAGCGCCTTCCTTAGCCTTTAGTTGCTTCTGTTGGCTCTCCGACAAGTCTTCCAAGCGCCCTTGGTTCGCCAAAATACTTCGCACCGCCCGATACTCCCGTGCTAAGTCGATCGCCCGCTCCAGTTCCCCCTTATTCGGAACAAGAAAGAGTAAACGGTTCTTAAAAGTCCGAAACTTGCCCGACTCCCCCGTATTATTGAAAATCTGCTCCACCAAGAGGGGAGGGCCATCGGTGGTGCCCGTCACCGTCTCCTCATTGAAATCAATCACACAAAGGGCGATCGTATCCGCCCGATCGTCCACGTCATAGGCTCCCTCTGGCCCCGCCACCAGGTCAAAAAACTTCTTGGCAAAAATACTATCCCGGCGCTGCCGCAGGTCTTCCTTCGCCTGGGTAATGCCGATTTGCTCCTTCTCCTCCGCAATAATCTTGTTGATCGACGGCTCTTCCTTAAAGCGGGCGATCGTTTCGTGAGCTGACCCCGCGATCGTCGTCACCAGGTCCAGATCCAAATACCAGGCCACCTTCACCAGCCGTTCCAGGGCACGGTCCCCAAAGCCGCTATCCATCTTGGGCATCAGCAGCGCCAGGTTTAGCTCCGATCGCCGAATCCCCGCCGTGGTTCCTTGGGTCAGCGAGTTCAAAAAAATCGTTCGGGCCACCCAACTGGAAAACGGCGGCTGCCCCGCTGCAATCCAGTCTTGATCATGAACCTGGGCATAGGCGCTTCGTCCCTCCAGGTTATGAATATCCGCCCGCACGGGTAGCTCCATCTGGGGCCGTTGGAGCCGAGAGGTTAAATCTGCGGTAATCTCCGCATCCATCCCCACGGGCAAATGATGGGGATGAATTAAAGCCATCCAATCACTCGGGTGTTGCCAGAGATAGCGAACCACCCGCGCAAAAAGCCGTAACGCGCCCCTTGTTCGCTGAAACTCCGGAATTGAGGCGATTTTATTCATCAAGAGGTTGAATAGTTCTGGATGAAAGGGGTAGCTCTGGCTAATCTGCTGGGCATAGCTCGCCTCTTTGCAACCATCCGGTAAATCCACTCGGCTCGATCGATAGGCCTGTAAATAGCTCTCGGCAACCTGCTGAGCCGCCT
>JAYKIB010000193.1:0-18240 GCA_035285005.1 Prochlorothrix sp. | reverse complement strand
AAGCTTGTCTTTACAATTCAAAATATTAAAGACCTCTTGCAATCTATTAGCTAATAATTTAACGAGGTGCTTCCCAGCCTGAGTCTCATGATGAGATAGCCCTTTTTTCAATTAATCGAGGTGCCCCCTAAAGTGTCCGCCCGTAATTCTAGCGTAAGGTTCTCTGGATTGTTCGTAGTTTAAGTTACTTCACCTGATCCATGCCTATGGGTACCTCAATGTAATTGCGCTGGACAGTTTGCCGTCCCATTCAAGCTCTGACCTTTGCCTGGATCACAGAATGGGTAGTCCACTAGAGCACCTCGAAAAATTCAAATTTTCAGCGCGGTGCCCACGGCAGAATCAAGGTTATGGCGGGCGGCGCAGCCGCCCGCCATAATTAATCGAGGTGCCCACTAGACACAAGGATATGGGTACGGCAGTATCGGGAATTGGGCTGCTTCTACCCTGGCAAGTGAGGCACTAGCACAGAAAGAACCTTGGGACTTTGCGAGGCGCCCCGAATCTAGGGCAAGTCTAGAATAAGTCTGGGCCGGGGGTCCTCTGCTGCACGAGGGGATCCTCAGGGAGATGTATGAGCCTAAGGGAGTCCCCCCGCTCGCTCCCCTTGGTAAGGGACAGCCTATTCCTTCCCAGGCAAAAGGGGGACCGAGGGAGATTCTGCAGGGTGTGTATCTCACTCGGGCGGGTTTGGCCCTCATTCCCTAGCTCCCTATCCCAAGCTGGGAGAAGGGAAATAAGATTAAAGTCCCTCTCCCAACGCGGGAGAAGAATTTAGGGTGAGGGCTTCCAAAACGGGATGCACCCATTCCGCAAGGGTCTACGGGACCTAGGCAGAAGTTTTCAAACCTCCCCTCAGCGGCAACGGGGTAGTTGCCAGATCAGCATTGGGTAAAAATTTGTGAAAATTCTCAAAACGCTTGACGAATCTCCAAAAGTCATGCAGGATAGTAAATCGCTGAAGCAGTTAGAGAGTTCCTCTAAATCGCCCAGGCTCAAGACCAGTTGCGGAACTGGCGGAATTGGTAGACGCGCTAGATTCAGGTTCTAGTGGGGGATAACTCTGTCCGGGTTCAAGTCCCGGGTTCCGCATTTTTAAGATAACTCTAAGGAGCGCCTCGATTAGCCCAACTTTTTGGGAGATAGCCCGCGCAGGAATAGGGGTTGGGGCTGGGCGGCGAAGCTGCCCAGCCCAACTAATCGAAGTGCCCTAAGGTAATTTTCAAGCTCTGTACCGGACAAAACCCTGGAAATACCTACTATACAAGGGTTTTAGGCGATCAGCCTCAAATGCTTAGCCTACAAGGGTTTGGGGCCATGCTGATCACTTTTTTGTCCGGTACTTAGATTTTCAAGTTGCGATCGAGACCCCGATCGCACCCTGGGCAGGTCTACAGCTGGCCAGGTAGGTGGCCGAGGTGTTCCCGTGGAAGTTGGGGTTGGGTGACCAAGCTGCCGCATTCCCACGGAGGTCCCCGATTGCCCGTTCCCTTTTTCGATCCCAACGATCTTCCCCTTGTTGCGGCCCTGTACCGATCGGCCCAGCATCGTGGCTCCCCGTTCCATACCCCTGGTCATCAGCGGGGGCAGAGCGCCCCTAGTAGCTTGCGAGGGGTTTGGGGATCGTCTCTCTGGCAGTGGGACTTGCCTGAATTACCTGACCTAGACAATCTATTTGCCCCCCAAGGCCCGATCGATGCTGCCCAGCGCTTAGCTGCCCAAACCTTTGGGGCCGATCGCACCTGGTTTTTGGTGAATGGCTCCACGGCGGGGGTCATGGCCGCCATCCTCGCCACCTGTGGGCCGGGGGACAAGATTCTGCTGCCTCGCAATAGCCATCGATCGGCCCTGGCCGGTCTCATCTTCAGCGGAGCCATGCCGGTTTTTGTGAACCCGGTTTACGCTGCTGACTGGGATCTGTGGGGAACACTGACCCCGGACCAAGTGGCCCATGCCCTCGACCAACATCCGGATCTGAAGGCGGTTTTGCTCCTGTCGCCCACCTACCAAGGTGTGGGCGCAGATATAGCCGCGATCGCCGCCCTCACCCATACCCAGGGCATTCCTCTCCTCGTTGATGAAGCCCACGGAGCCCACTGGGGGTTCCATCCGGACCTGCCCCCCCGTGCCCTCAGCCAGGGTGCTGATCTCTCGGTCCAATCCATTCATAAAACCCTCTCGTCCTTGAGCCAGTCGGCCATGGTTCACACCTGTGGCGATCGGGTCAGCCCCCAACGCCTCAACCAAGCCCTCGCCCTCCTCCAGTCCTCCAGCCCCAACGCACTTCTCCTCGCGTCCCTGGATGCTGCTCGCCACCAAATGGCCACCGCCGGTCTAGACCTCATGGCCCAGACCCTCCACCTGGCGCACCAAGCCCAGAGCGCACTGGCTGCCATTCCGGGACTGCGGGTTTGGCAACTGGCGGCACCGCGCTCGGGGTTCTGGACTTGGGATCCGACGCGGCTAACCGTGGAAGTGGCGGCTCTCGGTCGATCGGGGTTTGCGGTGGATGACTGGCTGGTGGAGCGGGGTATTCTGGCGGAACTGCCTAGCCTGCGACACCTGACCTTTATTATCAGCCTCGGTAATACAGCGGCGGATCTGGAAGGATTGGTCCAGGGCTTCCGCGATCTCAGCACTGCTGGCCCCGCTGGCCCTCCTCCTGCGGCCATGGCACTCCCTTTCCCGTTCCCCCCCCCACTTCTCGATCACCCTAGCCCGATCGTGCCCCAGCTGAGCCCTCGGGATGCCCACTTTGCCCCCACCACCGTGGTGCCTTGGGAAGTGGCGATCGATCGTCTCTGCGCGGACTGTATTTGCCCTTACCCCCCTGGGATTCCCCTTCTTTTCCCAGGGGAACCCATTACCCGATCGATCCTGGAGACGCTTCAGAATATTCACGCCCAAGGCGGTGCAATTACGGGCTGCGAAGACCCCACGCTCCAAACCGTTCGGATTGTTGCCAAGGGGCCGTAGCTTCAAAAATTATCTAATGGACACCTCGATTAATCCGAATTTTTGGGAGACAGCTTACGCAAGAATCGGGGTTTGGGTTGGGCGGCTTTGCCGCCCAACCCAATTAATCGAGGTGCCCTTCTCTGTACCGGACAAAACTTTGGAAACGCCTACCATACAAGGGTTTCAGACGATCAGACTCAAATGCCTACCCTGTAAGGGTTTAGGGCCATTCTGATCACTTTTTTGTCCGGTACTGAGGGTGCCCTTCTGTAATTCGGTTTCTGTAATCTGGCTTTAGGGCACCTCGATTAATCCAAGTTTTAGTCCTCTGACCCACGTAAGAATCAGGCTTGTGGTGGGTGGCAAAGCCGCCCACCACAATTAATCGAGGTGCTCTTTAGTAATCCGGCTCCTGTTCTAAAAATCGCTGTAACGCTCCCAGATACTGCTCACCGCCCAACACAGCCGTAGACTCATGATTGGCTCCCGTCACGAGGATCATCTCCTTGGGCTGCGAAGCCACTGCAAAGAGCATCTTCCCTAGTTCCACCGGTACCACCTCATCCGCTGTGCCATGGACAATCAACACCGGCATTTGCAGCTGAGCTACTCGACTGGCGTTATCAAAGGGTTGGGTCAAAATTAAATCCAGCGGGAATAGACGTAGGGGAGAGTGAGGGGACAGATGGGCGTCGATCGTCTCTGCCAGGGTGGTAAAGCCCCCGTCTACGACCACTCCGCCCGCCGTGGGATGGCGTAATGCCATTTCCAATGCCACGGCAGCGCCTAACGAATAACCATAGAAAAAAATATGATCCGGTGCGATTCCTTGGGTGTCTCGCAAAAAATGCCATGCAGCTTCCCCATCTGCATAAAGCCGTGTTTCTGTGGGATGGGGACCGGCACTTTGGCCATAGCCCCGATAATCTAGCATCAGTAACCCCGCAGACTGACCCGCTAGCGCGGCAATGCGGTATCGCAGGGCATGGCTTTGCCCATGGTCCGCCATGGTTTTGCGTCGCCCCAGAAAGAGAATCCAGGCTTTGGGAGAAGTCGTGGTGATGTGGGGGGGGAACCACCAACCTTGGAGGCGATCGATGGGGTTCGATCGGTGATCGATCGGACTGGCCGGAGGTACGGTTAAGGTCACAGCCTCAGCTTCCCATCCTAAGTCAGCGGGGGTAAGGGCGGGAACTGGGGTGAGGGGGCGAAAAATGAGGCGTGTTTGTAGGAGGCGGAGCCCCAGAAAAATCCCCAGGTAGCCCAGGACGATCGTGCTCCACAGAGCTAATCCCACAACTTGCCAGCGTTTCATAGTTCTTGAGTAGGCCATATCGTTACAGTTCTTGTTGATGCACCGGGTAGAGGACATTGGCTTGCCGAAGGTGGGTCAACTCCTGCCCCGTGCAGTCCTGTTATGAACCGTGCTGTATGAATATAGTTGGCATTAGAGCCCATAGCGGCTAATGCTTAGGTGAGGCCGGATGTACTCCGCCGGAGGCAATGTACATCTTGATTTCTGTACTTCATGCAATTGATAACCGCTATAATAAAGGGGCACCTCGATTAATTGGGGTAGGCGGCTGCGCCGCCTACCCCAAACCCTGATTCTTGCGTGGGTCATTTCCTCAAAGTTTGGATTAATCGAGGTGCCCAAAGGATGAAGAATAGGGCTTCTCAAAAAATATAGGGTTTGAGGAAGTGGCTCCATAGGGTTTGAGGAAGTGGCTCCCGTAAAAGTAAAAGTTGCGGTGGACAACTTTGCCGCCCAGCCTAATGAATCGAAGTGCCCTATTGTGAGAGCCGGCCTATTCATCACCAGGTGCGCATTCCAACTGATTGAGGTGTAGTACCACGCCACCCTAGCCCCTTTTGCGGGCCAGCGCTTATTGTTACTTTGGGGATTCGTCCTATGTTCCGTCTTCCATCCCATCTGTCCCTGCCATGTCCCACCCTATCTTTGGGAGCTGTCACCTTAGCAACCGCCATTGTTGCCATGACGGCCCAGCCCAGCCCAGCCCAAAGTCGATATGAGCGTCAAGTGGAGGCTCAACTGGACGCGGCGGCGATGGCCGTGGGGGGATCGGGCTATGAAATGGTCTATGACCCCTATATCGATCGGACGGGGGCGGGCATTACGGATAACTTGACGGTCACGCTGTACGAGGGCGTGAGTTACACCATTATTGGTGTGTGTGACGAAGACTGTAGCGATTTAGATATGGAACTGTTCGATGCCAATGGCAATTCGATCGACTCCGACTATGAAACGGATGATTTCCCAGTGGTTGAAGTGACTCCGGCCTGGACCAGTGAGTTTACGTTGGACGTTCATATGTTCGATTGCAGCAATGAACCTTGCTACTACGGTGTTGGGGTTTTTGCCTACTAGGGGCCGTCATCATTTAACCCTAGAATGCTCTCAGAGTCAGGGATACAGCCCCTAGCTCCCACAACTGGGGGGCACCTCGAAAAATCCAAGTTTTGATCTCATTCCCTAGGCAAAAATCGGGGTTGGGTTGGGCGACTTTGCCGCCCAACCCAATTCATCGAAGTGCCCAACTGGGGCAGGCGTGTAACTCTGATGTCGCAAGAGTTTCACAGTGAATTGATGTCACGCCCTTAGGGCGCGATGACGGGCCTATTTCAGCTGGGAACGGGCCAGGGGCCCACTCCACATTTTCCCTATCGATCGATGGCCGGAACGATTTCCCTCGGCAACCGTGAAATGCACCTGCGATAACTTGGTGGATCCCAGACTATGGAGGGGATTACCACGCCTAACTAATAGGCAAAGAGGGGGTTTAAGCCCCCTCTTTTGATCGAAACACTAAGGGGGACCGCGATTAATGGGGTGGGGTGGCTGCGCCGCCCCAACCAGCGTGAGTTCGGTAGATACTCTGGAAGCCCCTCACCCCAACCTCTCTCTCTCAGGGCGAGGGGGGCTAAAACCCGCGTTCTATCTGTACCCCCCCGCTTTACTTTGGATGAATCGAGGTATCCCAAGGTTCGACTGCGATCGATCCACTGACTGAGCTGTGTTATTGGCGTTTATAGAAGGGCTTTTTAACCACCGTTCCAGAGCAGTCCTTACCGCGAATTGTGACGGTAACTGCAGTGCCCACCTTGGCGAGGGAGGTGGGGACATAGGCCAGGGCGATCGCCTTTTGTAAGGTTGGAGACCAGGTGCCGCTTGTCACTTGACCCACCACTTCTCCGTTGGCGGTGACGGGATAGTCATGGCGGGCAATGTTGCGGCCTTCCATTTCCAAGCCCACCAACCGTCGCGTTACGCCGTTGGCTTTCTGCTGTTCCAGGATCGATCGGCCCACAAAGTCACCCTTCCGATCCAAATGTACCAACCAGCCTAATCCGGCCTCTAGGGGGGTCGTGCTGTCGCTAATATCCTGACCATACAGACACATGGCCGCTTCTAGCCGCAGGGTATCCCGCGCCCCCAATCCACAGGGCGCAATCCCTTGATCCATCCAGCTTTGCCACAGCGCCTGCCCTGCCGCCGCCGCCATCATTACTTCAAAGCCATCCTCGCCGGTATAGCCGGTGCGGGCTAGGAAGGCGGGTTGGCCCTGCACCGTGCTGGAAACATGGCCAAAACGGGAGACCTGTGCTAAATCCACGGGCACCAGTGCTTGCAACGTAGCCACAGCCTGGGGTCCTTGAATCGCAATTAAGGTGTGACTTTGGCTTAAATCTTCAAACTGAACCCGATTTTGATCTAAATGCTGTAGTAACCACGCCTTATCCTTAGCGCAGGTGGCTGCATTCACAATTAGGGTAATCACTTCCTGGCCGGGAGTGACATCCTGGGCATAGATAATCAGGTCATCAATGATGCCACCGTGTTCGTTAAGCAGAACGGTATATTGGGCTGCTCCTGGTTGTAGACCCGTCACCGCCGAGGGCACCAGGGCATCAAGCTGGGCCAGGACTCCATCCCCCCGCAAAATGAATTTGCCCATGTGGGAAATATCAAATACGCCTTGGGCCGTGCGGACGTGCTCATGTTCTTTCAAGAGACTGCTAAATTGGACAGGCATGTCCCAGCCGCCAAATTCAGTCATTTTGGCCCCTTGGGCTAGAATTTGGTCGTAGAGGGGGGTGCGCAGGAGGGTAGTGGCTTCGCTCACGGTAGGGCTTTGGTTATGAGGTACAAGTTAGGTCGGTTAGGTGTCTACTGTAGGATTTTTCAGGCCGCTTCCACAAGCCTACGGTTGGGGCAGGAGGGTGCCGGAGTCCACGGTTAGGATTTGGGAGTCTTTGAGCCATTGGCTATCGAAGGCACCGAGATGGGTGGTGGTGATCAGGGTTTGGAAGCGATCGTCGATCGCCTCCAGTAACTGGTTCTGCCGCTTCAGGTCCAACTCCGCCAGCACGTCATCCAGCAACAAAACCGGTGGCTCCCGAATCACGGTTTCCAGCAGTTCCAACTCCGCCAATTTCAAGGCCAAAACCACTGTCCGCTGTTGTCCTTGGGAGCCATAGTGACGGGCCGGGGTGTCATTAATCAATAACTCCACCTCATCCCGGTGGGGACCAACCAATGATGTGCCCTGGTACTGCTCAGCGCGGGATCGATCGCGAATCTGCTCCAAAAATAAGCCCTGGAGGTAGGTGGGATCATCGAGGCGATCGATCGCGGCGTGGGTCTTAGCCTCACGAGTCTTCGCTTCACTGTGATTGGTTGGTGGATGATCAAGCGCCCGATCGTCCAGTTCCCGATTACCCGGCGATCGATCGTCAATCCCCCGATCGTTCTCTCTCCCTGGTCCTGCAATCTCAACAGCCTCCAATACCCCAGCCCCCACATTGGGTAGATAGCGCACGGTCAAAGTTTCCTGCTGGCCACTAATCTGATGGTGCCAGCGTTGGGCTAGGGGAATCAGGCGATTGAGGGCACGGCGGCGGCGACGCATGACCTGGGTGCCTAAACTGGCTAACTGAGCATCCCAAACCGCCAGTTGGGAATTTCCAGCTGGAATCGTCCCTGCTTCCTCGTCCTCCTCCGACCAACCCTCTAGTCCCTCTTCCCCACTCTCGACACTGCCGCCTCCTAAACTGCTACCTAAGCCGCTTCCCCCATTGCCCCCCGCCCGATCGGTCTCCGCCTTCCCCAACCCTTTCAACAACACATTGCGCTGCCGCAATACCCGCCCATACTGCTGCAACAAATGGGCCGCCACCGGTTCCAGTTGCACCAGGAGCCGATCGATCCAATCCCGCCGCTGTGCTGGCCCCCCCCGCACCAGTTCCAAGTCCAAGGCGGAAAACTGGACCGTATTCAAGGTTCCCAACAAATCCAATTGGCGGCGTAGGGTTTCCATGTTGAGCATTGCTGTACGGCGACCCGAAGCCCGTAGGGTCAGCCCCAGCTTGAAAACCCCCAAATCTCGTTGCAAAAAGGCCGTGATATGACCCTGGTCCTGGTTGTCTTGCACCAGATCTCGATCGCGGCTGACCCGATGGGATCGCAGGGTAGACAGGAGTTCCACTGCCTCCAACAGATTGGACTTACCCTGGGCGTTCTCCCCCAACAGAATTGTTTTGGGGGCTGCGAAGGTAACCAATTGGTCGCTGTAGTTGCGAAAACTGCGCAGGTGAAGGTGCTGTAGGAACATGGAGGAGGGGCTGGGTGGCAGTTGTTAGGGTACCGCAAAGGCTTGGAGAAGTTACGATCGGCGCAGTTTTTCAAACAAATTTGGATTAATCGAGGTGCCGTTTGTCTTGTTTACAACAGAGAAAGAAGGAGAGACCATCATCTACCGATTCAGTGACCAAGGCACCAACGCGTGCTTCGGCCCGACAATAACGCCCTATTTCGCGGGAGAATGGCAATACTGTTTCTCCAAGCATTTGAGACACTTGGTATCCCAGATCCTCAGCTAATTTCTTGAGTTCAGCAGCTGTATACTCGATTTTGTGCTCGGGGTGCAGCATTCCGCCTCGCGTGAGCAGTGCCGAGACCCGACGATTTGGGGTATCGAGACAAAACACACCTTCTGGCTTAAGAACACGGGCTACCGCTTCAAACACACGTTTGGCATCTTCTGGAGACACGTGCTCAATGCTTTGCCCACTCCACACGAGGTCAAAGCTGCTTGGTTCAAAAGGACTGAGATCGGTCATGGGGGTATACACAGTGCGAATGGTAGTACGACCATGCTGGTGCACAACTGGTAGTGGAGGGCGCGATAGGGTGGCTTCGCGGTAACTGCTGAACTGCAACTGTGGTGGCAGATCTACAATCACGACCTCTTCGGGCTCATGGGGATAGCCCATGTACAGTAGTGCACCTTCAGGCATTCCACCACAGCTGCCCCCAAGATCGAGAATCCGCCTCGCAGGAGGTAGATGCTTTGTAATGAGCTGTAAGCGGGCTTGGTGATGTAATTCTGGTGTAAAGAAATTGAGGAGCCTGCGCTCTGCTTTTTCTGGCAACGAGCAAAATGTAAGTGGCCAATGCGAGAGAGGGAGTGCAGCGCCTTTGAAAATGCGGATGAGCTCCATGACTCGTTCCTTGGAGGGATAAACTCCTAGAACAATGAGCAACAGAGATGCGGTTATGTTCGCCTGTGTACCGTGGGGCGGTGGACTGCGACGTAACAGTCCATTGGGATAGAAGATCGCGGCCAAAAACCAAAAGAAGCTGCAACGGAGCGCATCGATTGGCACAGTGATGGAGTAACGCTGTAGTTTGAGTATGAGTACATTGAGCTCCATGGCATTAGCCTCTTGTGGTATTGACACTGGTGATCTCTGCTGTGATCAACGACGTCCATTCGGATCCCTCAAGGAATGGGGTTGGATGGCTAAGTGAGTTGGGCGGCGAAACCGCCCAACCTAAACTCTGATCCTTGCCTGGGCTATCTTCTAGTTAGCCACTGTATCGAAAAGATTATGATTTACAGATGGGGTGATCGTTTGGGGTCGAGTTATGCTTTACTGAATAAGCCTGCTCCAAATCTGTGGTTCGCTCGCAAGCGACCCACAACTCCAGCAGTTGTAAGGGCATGTAGCTCAGTGGATAGAGCATCAGATTCCGGTTCTGAGGGTCGGGGGTTCGAATCCCTCCATGCTCGTTTTTTGATGATGCAGCTTTGACTGTGTGATACACAACCGCTCTATTGTGCCTAGCTCCGGATCCTAGCCTACGCTCCGGTGTCCAAGCTTTCATGTCAGGGTAGCTCGGCGTCAGTATCAGCCAAGCTCTGTTCAAGCCCGCACCCATTACTGCCCTAGGGTACCGCGTTGATGAGGCAACTTTTGCACGCCCTGGGTCAAGCCTGATGCGGTTTTGATGCTGATTCTGATGCGGCATGGACCAGAATCAGGCCCAAAGTGGTATCCCCCCAATCGGGAGGACATTCACCAGAGGAGCTAGGTCTAAACCTGTCCCCCCGGTGTGAATCTGTGGTCCTGGCCTGGTCGCAACAGACCCGTTGCGATCAGGCGAAGGGAGGGGATGTGCTGGCTGAGGTGGCACCGGTAGTTCTCTGGTGGTGACCCTGGGGGCACGCGGCACCGAACCCGATATCGAGTCCTCTCCCGAAAAACCTTAGCGGGAAATTACTGGTGTTTGGGGGGCCGATCGACCGCTGGGACGACCATTATTCGAGGCGATCGCCTGGGCTTGCTGGGCCTTGTTGCGTGTTTGGATGCCCTGATCCACGGCCTCCACAAACTGGCTCACCCGCACCGGGTCAATACATTGATCCCGTTGGCCATGACGCTTCAGCGACGAGGACACAATCACACCATCCGCAGATTGCATCAAATCTCCCACATTGTCCCAGTTGGCTCCACTGCCAATAAACACCGGAGTCGATCGCGCCGCCGCCTTCGCCAACTCCAGATCTTCCAAATCCGGGGGACTCCCCGTTGCCCAACCCGACAGGATCACGCCATCAGCCAGCCCGCGCTCGATGGTATCCTGCACCGCTACCGTCAAGTTGGGAGTGCCCAGGGGACGGGCATGTTTAACCAGTACATCCGCCAGAATTTTGACATCACTTCCCAATTCCCGACGGTAACGCAGCAACTCATGAGCAACCCCCTCGATCACGCCTTGGTCCGTGGCCATGGCCCCCGTCAGCACATTGACCCGGATAAACTGGGCATTCACACAGGAAGCCACCGCCATGGCGCTACAGGCATCGTTACGCAGCAGATTGATCCCCACCGGGAGCGGCACCAGGTGCCGGATTCGCTGTACCACCAAACTCATGGCACTGACCACAGCGGGATCAACCCGGTTTTTGGAAAATGGAGCATCGAAAAAGTTTTCCACCAAAATACCGTGGGCACCTCCAGCGGCAAGGGCCGTTGCTTCCTGCTCAGCTCGCTCAAACACAGCCTGGAGGCTCCCCCCCCACTGGGGCGAAGTCGGCAGGGGAAGGAGATGAACCACACCAATGATGGGATGAGGAGTTTGAAAAATTTGATTCAGATCCACGCGCTTGTCGTCTGCCGTTTCGGCCTTTGTGTCAGGAACTTGTCAGCTTTTGGAATAGCAGGGTTGAAGCCGATGCCACACCGGAGGCGACCTGCTTCGCTAGCAATTGTATCAGTCGGCTGGCCTTGTCATAGGCGCGGGTCTAGGGAAATCTCAGCCCCCGATCGGTCTCGGAATCAGCGGCGGGATTTGGGGTGGGGACTTGGACCGGGGAGAATTTTAAAAAATATTGAGATTTGTTAAGCAGATGGGGTATAGTTTTACAAGAGCAAGCTCCAGCTTCAAGCTTCGCTGGAATCGCTTGAATTCCATTTCTCCTAATGGAGTCTCTGGTTCGTTCAAGGAGCGCCTTGATCCCTACCACCCAAGCCCCATCCTGGTTTCCCAACCTCATCAAGGTTAGGAGCATTAATGGCCTGCTCGTCTCGGTCTCCGTGGCCAGAGTGAATGCACTGCCTTGCTAGGATGGGAAAGGCCCAAAGCCAAAATCAAGACTGCAACTTGGCTTTGGTTACGCGCCTTCAGAAGCTCATTCTCTTCATTTCACGCTTTTTCGCGATCGCGGATACTTTCATCCTAGGGTATGGTTTTGCCCCCAAACGCAGAACGACGTCTAGGGTCAGCTCGGTCAGGTTTGCCCCTTGCTTGGGGTTCCGGCTTCGGTGTCTTGATGGTCGCAGGGAGTTTCAACAGAAAGTGGACCTACGTCCCCAGCCTCAGGGCTAGTCTCCGCCGGGTTAAGCCCCCTAGGAGTAAGCGCAGGGCAAGCTGCATCCTTTCCACCCGTGGAGGACACCACACCCAAACATTTATGGAACCGACGCTGACCAAGACTAAACCCACGATCGCCATGGCTCATCTGGGCTGTGAAAAGAACCGCATTGATACCGAACACATGTTGGGTCTGTTGGTCCAGGCGGGGTATCCGGTGGACCTGAACGAAGAATTTGCCGACTACGTCATTGTCAATACCTGTAGCTTTATTCAGGCTGCGCGGGAAGAATCGGTTCGGACCCTTGTGGAACTCGCTGAGTCCGGTAAAAAAATTGTTATTTCGGGCTGTATGGCCCAGCATTTCCAGGAGCAGTTGCTGGAGGAACTGCCGGAAGCCGTCGCCCTGGTGGGGACGGGAGATTATCACCAGATTGTTCAGGTGATTGAACAGGTGGAGCAAGGTCAGCGCGTGACGGCAGTCTCCGAAAATCCCACCTATATTGCCGATGAAACTGTTCCGCGCTACCGCACCACAACGGAGGCCGTAGCCTATCTACGGGTTGCTGAGGGTTGTGACTACCGTTGTGCCTTTTGCATTATTCCCCATCTGCGCGGTAACCAACGCTCGCGATCGATCGAGTCAATCGTGGCTGAAGCGGAACAACTGGCCGCCGAAGGGGTGCAGGAGATTATTCTCATCTCCCAAATCACCACCAACTACGGTTTAGATCTCTACGGTAGGCCAATGTTGGCGGAACTGCTCCAAGCCCTGGGGCTGGTGGATGTGCCCTGGATTCGGATCCACTACGCCTATCCCACGGGGTTGACCGATCGAGTCATTGAGGCGATCCGCAACACCCCCAATGTGTTGCCCTACCTGGATCTGCCCCTGCAGCATTCCCACCCGGAGATGCTGCGGCGCATGAACCGGCCCTGGCAAGGTCAGGTCAACGATGATCTCATGGTCAAGCTCAAGGCGGCCCTACCGGAAGCGGTCTTCCGTACCACCTTTATTGTCGGCTTCCCCGGGGAAACCGAGGACCACTTTGAGCATTTGCGGGCCTTTGTGGAGCGGCACCAGTTTGACCATGTGGGGGTGTTCACCTTCTCGCCAGAGGAGGGAACCCCGGCCTACGATCTGTCGGATCCGTTGCCCCAGGCAGTGATGGACGATCGTCGCGATCGCCTCATGGCACTCCAGCAGCCGATCGCCGCAGCTCGAAACGCGGCTGAGGTGGGCAAGGTGGTGGATGTCTTGATTGAAGAAGAGCATCCCGGCACCGGTCTCAAAATTGGCCGTAGCCCTCGCTTTGCGCCGGAGGTGGATGGACTCATCTACGTGCAAGGGGATGCCCGCCTGGGGTCTCTCGTACCGGTCAAAATCACCGGTGCGGAGGTCTATGACCTCCACGGACAGGTGGCCACGGCGGCTGATGTTCTCCAGGCCCACTTGTGGGGCCAGAGCAACCCTGGAAAGTCTGCAGCGGACGAAGAGTGGCCGACTGAGCAAAGGACTGAGCTGCCTGGGGATCGTCCCAAGGCTCAGCCCCGTTAACGGCGCGCACCGTTGGGAACGATCGAGATTTCCCAAGGAATCTCACCCTTGGAGGGGGGGCTCTTCCCTCTGATCGATCGAGTTCCGACCGAGTTTTTACCCCTCGGGGTCTCACGAATCGAGGCCCTGCCGATCACCCACCAAGCATTGATGACTGACCCCTAGGTTCATCACACCTGGGTTTCTAACTGTCCAGCTTGATGGCGGTCCTAATGTTTCCCTGGACGTTGCCGCAACGTCCCATCACACATCCCTGGGTGGGTTTCCTGTCCCCCTAGGCGTTCCGGTTCCTGAGATTCAGCGGTCTAGGCTCTCCAAATGCGAGCTTTGGATATCTGAGCTTCAGTTTTTGGGATGAATCCCTTTCCCCTCAAGCATTCGCAAACCTGTGTCCCCCAGGGACACCTCGAACCAGACACCGTTCTGTGGGGTTATTTCCCTCAGAATGGGGGAGTGGACGGGCGGCGAAGCTGTCCCCGGTCACCCATCGAGGTACTCGTCGGAGATTTAGGGTTGTCTGTCCCCCTGTGTGGGAGGGCACTGGGTCAAGGGAGGTTGAACAGGAGTCCACGGGTTAGGTTTCCCTAGCCCCCTTTGGCACTTACTTGGCACTTACGAGGATTTCTATGACCCTTTCATTCAAAAGCCTTGGCCTTTCCGAAGCCCGGATTCAACACCTAGAGGAAATGGGATTCCAAACGCCCACCTCCATTCAAGCTGAAGCGATTCCCCACCTGCTCTCCGGGCGCGATGTGATGGGTCAGGCCCAGACCGGGACGGGAAAAACCGCTGCCTTCTCCCTCCCTATTCTAGAGGGCATTGATCCCAAGAACCGAGCGGTCCAAGCCCTGGTGTTGACCCCAACCCGCGAGTTGGCCATTCAGGTGGCCCAGGCCATGCGCCAGTTCAATGCTGATCGCCATGTCCATATTCTGACGGTTTACGGTGGTCAGTCCATCGATCAACAAATTAGCCGTCTCCATCGTGGTAGCCAAGTTGTGGTTGGCACCCCGGGACGGGTGTTAGACCTGCTGAGCCGGGGTGAATTGCGCCTGGATCAGGTCAACTGGCTAGTGCTGGATGAAGCCGACGAGATGCTGAGCATGGGCTTCATCAACGACGTGGAAACGATTCTGAGCCAGTCTCCCCCTGATCGCCAGACGGCCTTTTTCTCCGCCACCATGCCCCCCACAATCCGGGAGTTGGTGACCAAGTTCCTGCGATCGCCGATTACGATTACGATCGAACAAACCAAGGTTGCACCGGCTCGGATTAACCAATACACCTATTTTATTCCCCGTGGCTGGACTAAAACCCGCGCTCTGCTGCCGATTCTGGAGCTGGAAGAGCCGGATTCAGCGATTATCTTTGTCCGAACTCGCCGCACGGCCATGGAGCTCACCAGCCAACTCCAAGCAGCGGGCCATAGTGTCGATGAATACCACGGTGACCTGAGCCAAACCCAGCGGGAACGGCTGTTGCTGCGCTTCCGCCAGCGTCAAGTGCGCCTCGTGGTGGCCACCGATATTGCTGCCCGAGGTATCCACGTGGATGACCTCAGCCATGTCATTAACTTTGACCTGCCCGATAACCTGGAGAACTTTGTTCACCGGGTAGGCCGAACGGGTCGTGCCGGTAAGGAAGGCACCGCGATTACCCTGGCCCAGGGCTACGATCGTCGCCGCCTCAAGGAAATTGAGCGCCACATTCGCCAGACCCTGGAAAACCGCTCGATTCCCACGCGGGCTGAAATTGAAGCTCATCACCTCGAAAAGCTGAAGTCCCAGGTGCGGGAGGCCCTCAGCAGCGAGCGTTTGGCTTCATTCTTGCCGATCGTCGCCCAACTGGCGGAGGAGGAGTACGAGCCCCACACGATCGCCGCCGCCGCCTTGCAAATGGCCTACGATCGTACCCGTCCCGCCTGGATGCGGTTGGCTCCCGAGGATGATATCGCTGAGAAGCCCCAACCGGTCAAGCGTGGCAACCGTCGTCACCACAGTAGTTCTCGTCCTAATCGGAATGGTGGAGGTGGGGGTCGTCCCCGTCGCAATGGTGGTCGTAATACCGATCGTCGCTATGACGCTTATGATCGGGCTCCGCGCCCCGATGTGCATAAGGGTCGTCGCCAATACTCGGCGGATTCCGATGGTGTGAGCTTGGCTGGCAAAGATAGCTAATTTCAGGCCAGCTTGACCGTCAGTTTGACGGTCAGTGTAGGTTCAATGATGACATCCGGCCCCGTACTTCCTCCCGATTCCATGGGGAGGCGGTAAAAGCTGAGGTTCTGGAGGAATCCCCCCGCATCGCGGGGGGATTCTTTTTGTCTGGAGTTTATTGATGTAGGGGGCCTCTTGGTGCAGGATGCTGCAAACCCGAATTTCAAGAAGCGCCAAACCCTAATATTGAACGTCGCAGGTGAACCGACTTTTCCCCCGTGGTGGTCGTGGTCTTCCGCATCCATGGACTCACCGGTTTCTGGATCCGTCACCTCAAACATTCGTTCTGCGGTCCCCCTCGGCAAGGCGGTGACACTGTCCGTAGCGAGCAACGTAATCACCACATTGCCCGGAACCACTACTTCATAAGTACCGCAGCCTTAGCAACGCGCCGCAGCATTAGGTTTGGATGCGATCGATCGTGACTGACACGATTCCCATGGCAATTCCGATGCCAATACGATCGATCGCAGTCGGATCTCAACCGGTTGGTCCCGATCGCTTGGCCCACCGCTTTCCGGCTCATTCCTAACGCTGATCCCGACGGGAGTTTTTCTCAAAAGCCGTGATCTTGCCAGGAGTCCAGCGGGTTTAATTTATATTTCAGGACGATAACCTGCCATTAGGATCCGGAGCGGTAATGTGATACAACAAGGGTTGGGCTAGGGATAGTTTGGCCGCAGCCATGCGGGTTTTTAGGTGCCTTCTAGCAGCGCAGTCGCGCAATGAGGTGTACCCCAAGGACCGCAGCACGCTTCTCCAACTTTCCCAGTTTTAACCCTAGAACTTGACTGACTTTGCCATTGTCTCAATTCTGTTTGCCCACGCTGTAGCGGTGATTGACTGTATCAGGTCCAATAACCGGGTTCTTGTTACCTGGTGAACATTGTTACCTGACTGCAGAATCTGAACCGTCACTTACGTTCTACCCACGGCTGGACCCGCACTCCCACTGCACTCAACATTGCTCTGTCATGTTGCGCGCTGTCAGGGTGTGTTTATCTGGGTTGCTTCCGGTGTGTAGACCCTTCGCGTGGCGCTAATTTCCCTAGTGGCATAACAGGGCGTGATGTATAGCGGAGATGTGTAATTCCCCGGGGCTGACCCCGTTGGTGGAATCGACTTCTTCTCCATACCTCCTGCACTTGACAATGCTGCGGCTGCTTACATCTGAGAGATATCCTTCCAGTTCATTGCTCCATGCAGGACTGTGGCGGTCTTCTCGGCACTGCTTCGTCCTGGCCCTCCAAGGCTTTCACCTTTGGCATACCAGGATAACGATCACTAGCCTTGTCTGTCACTCTCCAGTGGCCCCTTGAGGTGCTGGGTGGGAAAAGATGTCATGGCAATAACGGGTTCTAGCAAGTCGGCGATCGCTCAAACATCGCTCATATACGTAGTAACAGGAAAGACAGATGCGAACCCAAATTCTTGATACCAAGACGGAACAGGACTATGGGGACAATCCCATTGCTGTCCGGAAAACGGATCACTATAAACAAGAGTATGTTGAGGGGTTTGTTGATAAATGGGATGCCCTCATTGATTGGGAAAAGCGAGCTGAGTCTGAGGGTCGCTTCTTCATCGACATGCTGAGAGAGCGGGGCGTGAAAAAGGTTTTAGATGTGGCCACAGGCACCGGTTTCCACTCAATTCGGCTGCTGGAAGCAGGTTTTGATGTGGTGAGTTGCGATGGTAGCGCTAATATGCTGGCCAAAGCGTTTGAGAATGCCCGTAAGCATGGCCACCTCATGCGCACGGTACAAGCGGACTGGCGCTTTTTGAATCGGGATATCCACGGCCACTATGATGCGGTCATTTGTTTGGGGAATTCCTTTACCCACCTCTTTGCAGAAAAGGATCGCCGCAAAGCCCTGGCTGAATTCTATGCCGCCCTACGTCACGATGGCTTGTTGGTCTTGGATCAGCGCAACTACGACTCGATTCTGGATAACGGTTTTTCGAGCAAGCACGCTTACTACTACTGTGGCAAAAACGTCACCGCCGAGCCGGAATATGTGGATGAGGGGCTTGCCCGCTTTAAGTATCAGTTCCCCGACGGCAGTTCCTATAACCTCAACATGTATCCCCTGCGCAAGAGCTACACCCAGCGCTTGATGCATGAAGTGGGTTTCCAAAAAATCGATACCTACGGCGACTTCCAAGACAGTTACCAGGAAGATGATCCCGACTTCTTTGTTCACGTTGCTGAGAAGTTGTACAAGGAATAGGGTCAGAGCACCTCGATTAATTGGGTTGGGCGGCTTCGCCGCCCAACCCAACCCTGGTTCTGCCGTAGGGCACCTCGATTAATTGAGGCAGGCGGC
>JAYKIB010000192.1:0-4275 GCA_035285005.1 Prochlorothrix sp. | reverse complement strand
TCACGTTGCTGAGAAGTTGTACAAGGAATAGGGTCAGAGCACCTCGATTAATTGGGTTGGGCGGCTTCGCCGCCCAACCCAACCCTGGTTCTGCCGTAGGGCACCTCGATTAATTGAGGCAGGCGGCTTCGCCGCCTGCCTCAACCCTGATTCTGCCGTGGGCACTACGGTCGAAATTTGAATTTTTCGAGGTGCCCATTAGAAGATTCTGGGTTACTCAGGGGAGACTCCCAGAATGAGCTTGCCGCTCACCCCTGTCAGAAATGTAAACCTATTCAGAGAAGTTCGACTGATTTCATGGGAATCCTACGCCTGCTGTCTGCCCTGCCCCTAGCGTTCGTGATATGGGTCAGTGCCGCTCCAGCCCGCGCAGAAACCGCCACCGTTTACGCAGGGCACTACAACGGCTTACCCACCGCGTCAGGTGAGCTTTATTCCGATCAAAAGCTCACGGCTGCTCATCCACACTTACCCCTAGGCACCTATGTGCGAGTCAGTCGAGGGGACCAAAGTGTGGTGGTGAAGATTAACGATCGCTGTCGTTGTGCGATCGATCTGAGCTTAGCGGCAGCCAAGGCCCTTGGCTTTGGTCGGAGTACCCGTCAAGTTACTGTGGAAATAGTCCCGGGTCCCGAGGCCCAACCCCAGTTGCCCCGCCCCAACATCACGATCGGGCGCTTGTCGGATGGTGCGGCGGCGGCGATCGAATTGTTCCAGTAAGATCCTGCGACTGGGCTATCAGTGGCGTGGGATGCCAGTCTTCACTGTACTCCGCCTCTGCCGAGGTTCATCCAGGGCACCTCGATTAATACAGATTTTCACCGCAATACCCACGGCAGAATCAGGGTTGGGTTGCGCGGCTTCGCCGCGCAACCCAATTCATCGAGGTGCCCTCCAGACTCACCCCAGCATTAGCCTGTTAGAGACACTTCGCCGTTGCCCTAGGAAAATTGCGGTACCCCATGACATTTGACCTGGCGCTCCTCAACCTGCTGCAACTGGTCAGCCCGACTCTACCGGTGGGAGCCTACAGCTACTCCGAGGGGTTGGAGACCCTGATCGATCGCCAGATTATTTACGATCGATCGAGCTTAGTGCAGTGGCTGCGTCAGGAACTGACCTGGGGCAGTATTCGTCTGGATGCGGCGATCGTGCTCCGTGCCCATGCTGCAACGCTGGCGGGTGATTCCCAAACCTTGGTGACGTGGAACCAGTGGCTCAGTGCAGCGCGAGAAACGGAAGAATTGCGGCTGCAGCACTGGCAAATGGGTCGATCGCTGTTGCAGCTGGCCCAAAATCTTAATCTAGATCCAAACACTGGCACGGGTTCAGGCTCGTCCCAGCCGGTTATCCCGCTCCAGCACACGCCACTGCAGCGATCGGGGGATGCTATGCCTTCTCCCGTTGCCGCCCCCTCTTCTTCTAACGCACCCCGTAGCTCCCCCCGTCAAAGCATCCCCGCCACTCCAAACTGGACTGTGGTGGGGGAAGCAGCGGGCACAACGGAACGCAACAGCCTAGAGTTCCCCATTCCCGCTGAGCTTCAGGATTGCTGTAATTTCGCGATCGCCTTTGGGTTGGTGGCGGCGGGGTGGCATCTCGATGCCGAAACCACTCTGACTGGCTATCTCTACAGTTGGGCTAGCAATCTGGTCAGTGCTGCGGTGCGTCTGGTTCCCCTGGGTCAAACCGAAGGTCAGCAGGCTCTCCGCCATCTCCATCCCCACCTCTACCGCAGTCACGACGCGATTCTGGCGTTCTCGAATGACGAGCTCGCCTGTTGTAGCTGGGGGTTGTCCCTGGCCAGCATGGCCCACGAAACCCAATATAGTCGCCTTTTTCGCAGCTAAACCGCAAGCGGGCACCTCGATTAATTCTGGAGTGCGGCGAAGCCGCACTCCACAGCCCTAATTCTGACGTGGGTCACGGGGCAAAAACTTTGATTTTTCGAGGTGCCCGTATAAAAGCTGCTCTGTATGAATCAGCTCTATGAATCAGCTCTCGGACCCAGACCTGGCGTTGGGGCGTAATCTGGTGAGTAGCTATACCCTGGGCCTGACTACGGCTCTTCAGGACGGGCAAAAATCATTCGCCCTGCGGAGGTTTGGAGCGCACCTGTCACCACCACTTCCAGATCCGTCCCGATATAGGTGCGGCCCTCTTCGACCACCACCATGGTGCCATCGTCCAAATACCCTACCCCCTGGGAGCTTTCCTTCCCCTCCTTGAGGATTTTTAAATGGAGACTATCCCCTGGCAGGTAGTTGGGACGGAGTGCCTGGGCCAGACTATTGACGTTGAGGACCGGCACGCTTTGGAAATTGGCAACTTTACTGAGATTAAAGTCATTAGTCAAGAGGATTCCGTTGATATCCTGGGCCAGACGAATTAACTTGGCATCTACCGTGGGGATGTCGTCATAGTTCGCACTGTCAATAATGATGCGACCGGGGTAGGACTCCCGCACCTGATTGAGGATATCCAGCCCGCGCCGTCCCCGCATCCGCTTTTGGTCATTGGAGGCATCGGCCACCTGTTGTAGCTCTTGCAGCACAAATTGGGGGACGAGGATTTGCCCCTCCAAAAACCCGGTGTCGATCAGTTCTTGGAATCGGCCATCAATGATGCAACTGGTGTCCAGAACTTTCGTGACGGCAGGTTTCAGGGTTCCTTCGGCCACCAGGGATGTTTCGAGGGAATTGGGATTGATCAGGCGCAGGAGACTGCGACCATGGGCATCGGCCAGGTTTACGCCGGAAACCCCAAAAATCAGACTGCTGAGTACGGCAGCCATCGGTTTAATAAAACCAAACTCCGGGGAGATGGGCAGCAGCAGGATTGGCGCGAGAATGAGGTTGGCAATCAGCAGACCAATGACCAGACCGACGGCACGGCTGAAAATAATATCTGGCGGCAGCGATCGCACCTGCTGCTGGATGCGGCGATAGATGGTCTGGACCGCAAAGCCAACGACCCCGAAAATTAGGGCACCAAAACCAGCGGTCACCAGGCGCAAACCCTCCAGGTTGGTCACTTCGGTGAGCACCGAAATGGGGAGGAAGTTTATGCCGTAGAAACCGAGACCAATCCCGAATAGGATGAAGGTAAGGATTAAGAACGCATCAAGCATGTATCAGTCAGGGCGATCGACCGGATCAAAGTTCAGCAGGGATGCAACCAGGAAGTTAGCCCATGGGCCAAGATCATCAGCCCTCATTATACGGTCTGCCCTCCCCAACCCAACGGGGGGGGACATCCGTTAGCGAAGTTCAGGATTCCAACCCACACGGGAACCAAGCGTTTACTGTACCGCCCCGTGCTGCCTATGTTCACATTCCCTTCTGTCGGCGGCGCTGTTTTTACTGTGATTTTCCGATTCAGGTTACGGGTGATCGCCGCCATGGGGGCAACTTTCAGCCGATCGTCGCCTATCTAAAAACCCTGGCCCAGGAAATTCAAGTCACCCCGGTCCTGGGGGATCCGGGGACGGCTCCGCTGCAAACGGTGTTCTTTGGCGGGGGTACGCCGTCCCTGCTGCTGCCGGAGCAAATTGCTGGGATTTTGGACCAGCTACGGGGGCGGTTCGGGTTGGCGGGGATGGTTGAATGTTCGATCGAGGTGGATCCCGGAACCTTTAGCTTGGCCCAACTGCAGGGTTACCAGGCGGCGGGGGTGAACCGGTTTAGTTTGGGGGTCCAGGCGTTTCAGGATCGGTTGCTAGAGGCCTGTGGCCGTTTCCATCGTCGGGCCGATATTGAGGCGGCGGTGGCCCTGCTGGATCGGGCTGGGATCGAGAACTGGAGTTTGGACTTAATTTCAGGTTTACCTCACCAAACCCAAGAGGATTGGCAGGAGTCCCTAGGGCGATCGATCGATTTGAATCCGGCCCACCTGTCCATTTACGATCTCACCCTCGAAGCGCCGACGGTGTTTGGCAAACGCTACCAACCGGGTCAGACCCCGTTGCCCTCGGAGGATCTCACGGCCCAGTTCTATTGCATGGCGCAGGAAACCTTAACCGCAGCGGGCTATGACCACTATGAGGTCTCGAATTATGGCAAACCAGGCTTTTATTGTGGTCACAATTTAGTGTACTGGCGCAACCAAAGTTATTACGGTTTTGGTCTTGGTGCTGCCAGTTATCTGAATGGCCACCGCTTCAGCCGTCCTCGCCATAGTCAAGCCTACCGACGGTGGGTTGAGGCGTTGGTGGGGTTCTCTGCCAACGGGCAGGCGTTTGACACCGCACTCGAAGCACCAGAACCCGAAGCATCA
>JAYKIB010000191.1:0-7729 GCA_035285005.1 Prochlorothrix sp. | reverse complement strand
CTTGGTGCGGCGGGAGAGGACTTCCCGAAAACTGTTGGCGGTTTGGAGGACGGTGTCATATTCCCAGGCTTGAAAGCTATCCAGGGATAGGAGGTGTCGCCGGGTCCAGGCGGATTGGGTCATGGGGCGGGGGTAAAGTAGGGAATCGGCTTGCAGCCTAGGCTGGGCAAAACCCAGATCCAAGGGATTATACCAAGTCCATAGGGCTTAAATCGCCCTACAAAAGCTCTGCCCAATAGAGATAGTAGCGTTCTGAACCATGCCACGATCGTTCAAAGCGCCGATCGGCACGAAGCCGCAATTGTCCTTGGATCCGAGTTTGCCCTGGTTCCAAGTCAGGGAAACGTTGATCGATGTCGAAAATCAGAAGTAATCGCTGGAAGTCGGGATTCTCGGACAGTAGCCCCTCCACCTGGCGCAGGGCTTCCGCTTGATCCACATCAACTCGGGTGTTCCACTGAGCGTAGCTGCCCCAGTCTTGCAATTCAGGATAGTAAATCTCGTGATCGAGGTATCCGGCCACCGTGGTAACCACAAAATCACGACTGCCCACCATGGGAAGATCCTGCCAACCTTGGTGCTCAATATACTGGGCTGTGGCGGCTCCAGCCGAGTATGGCACCACAAAATCTGAGGCGACCCGGTGGAGACCCGCGACTAAGTGAATGGCAAGGCAAAACGTAAAAAGCTGGGGATAAAAAAACCAAGACTGCGGCCAGCCGCACAAGGGGCGAGAGGGGGTCAACACAGGTACTTGTTCCGCTGGGTCCAGGGCCAACCAAAGAGCCGCCACTAAAATTAGAAAGTAGTAGCCATAGTGGCGCGAGCCACCTCCTAGGTAGAGAAAGGTATTGAAAGTCAGCAGAAATCCCATGCCAGCCCCAAAAAATGTGAAGGCAGCCCGCGATCGTCGCAAAAAGGATAACGTACTTACCCCCAGACCCAGGCTAATCAACGCACAGAGCCAGAGGTCAAGCCAACGGCTAGAGTTGGGGATAATCAGAGTGTAGCCCCCGAGAAACCGTCCAACCACTTGGAGCAGGTAGCGTAGATCTAAGCTACTAGAGCTGACATCCACAACTTGACGCACCTGGAGCAAGCTAAAAGCCGCAAACCCAACCAACGCAATCAAGACCACTAGACTTAAGCCCAAATCCCAACCCCAAAAGCGATTCTGGCGGTAGGTTTGACGCTGGAATGGGCTAAAACACCAGTCCACCACCAAGGTACAACCACAGGCAAAGGCCAGGGACCAGGCCAAAGCATGACTGTTGGTGAGCAAACCAATGCAGAGAGCCGCCGGAAGATAGGTTTTGCGCCGCAGGGCATAGCTACTGCAAAATCCAAAGGCTAGGAGTTCTGCCAGCACATATTGCCGACAGATGAAGAAATAATCCCAAAAAGGATAAAACCCAAAGGTAAAACAGATTTTTTGGAGCTTGGGGAGCGGACACCAGCGCCAGAAACAGCCCAGGGCCAGACTGCCCAAGGCCCAGTGCAACAGTTGCATACTGAGCGGGGTACCTGTGAGATTCCGGGTGAGGTAGATTAACGCAGACCAGAGGAGCGGATGTCCCGAGGGAGCATTGGTTTGCCACAGTTCAACCCAGGATTGACTCCGCCATGCCACTAGCCAGCCCTGCATCTCATCACGCCAGAGGACGTGGTTGAAGGCCCCCAGGAGACCGATCGCCACAAACAGGCCCAAACAGACCGCCTCGATCCCACGGCGATCGAGCCATCGGTTCAGCAGCATCGGCTCAAACCTGCGTAACATACCCTATTCCGGGTCTACCCAGCGATCGTCCGCCTTAATCAAATTAATCAGCTCCGCAACCCCTTGATCCTCCGGTACTTTCTTAATTTCTTCCCGACCGCGATAGAGCGAAATAAAACCAGGGGTTTTGCCCACATAACCGTAGTCCGCGTCTGCCATTTCCCCAGGACCATTGACGATACAGCCCATGACGGCAATATCAAGGCCCACCAAGTGCTTGGTTGCCTCCCGGACCTTGTGCAGCACTTCCTCCAAATTAAAGAGGGTGCGGCCACAGGAGGGACAGGCCACATACTCCACCATGGTTTTACGTAGGCCCAGGGATTGGAGAATGCTGTAGCAAACGGGAATTTCCTTTTCAGGCGCTTCCGTGAGGGAGACGCGAATGGTGTCGCCAATGCCCTCAGCCAGAAGGGTGCCGATTCCCGCTGTGGACTTAATGCGACCATATTCTCCATCTCCCGCTTCCGTAACCCCCAGGTGTAGGGGATAGTCCATCCCCAGCTCATCCATGCGGCGAGCCATGAGGCGATAGGCGGCCAGCATTACGGGGACGCGGGAGGCTTTGAGGGAGATGACAATGTTGTAGAAATCCAGGGATTCACAAATGCGGATAAATTCCAGGGCCGACTCCACCATGCCCTCGGGGGTGTCGCCATAGGTGAAGAGCATCCGTTCCGCTAGGGATCCGTGGTTCACACCGATGCGCATGGCTTTGCCCTGGTCCCGCAGGCTGATGACTAGAGGCTCTAGGGTCTCGCGGATTTGCTGGGCGATCGCGTCAAATTCGGTTTGACTGTATTCCGTGCGATCGTCCTTGGGCTTCTCAAACACATACAGACCGGGATTAATCCGCACCTTGTCCACATGCTTGGCCACTTCCAGGGCAATTTTCATGCCGTTGTGGTGAACATCCGCCACCAGGGGCACATCCATATAGGTTTCCCGCAGGCGTTTCTTGATGTCAGCCACGGCCTTGGCATGGCCCAAACTGGGCACAGTGACCCGCACAATTTCACAGCCCATTTCATGCAAGCGCCGAATGGCAGCGGTGGCTCCCTCAATGTCGTGGGTATCTTCATTAATCATGGATTGGACCACCACGGGATGGTTGCTGCCAATGAAGATGGAGCCCACGGGGACGCTGCGGGTTTTGCGGCGACGAATCATCGTATCCACCACAGGCAGGTCAGGGGTCGAGGTGGCGGTGGGTGGGGTTGACAGAGTTTGCATGGTTCCGGACCAGGGGGGTGAAGACGGTAGGGGCAAGCTTGAACTGGAGGGGATGGATCACAGGGGACAGGGGAAGAGCAGGGAAAGTCAGGTTCCCGACCCAGGGGGCAATGCCCCGGACTGAGGGATCCCAAGGTTGGGCACCTCGATTAATTGTGGCGTGCGGCGAAGCCGCACGCCACAACCCCGATTCCTAGGAGGGTCACTGGGCAAAAATTTTAATTTTTCGAGGTGCCCGGTTGGCTGTGAGATTGCAATTAGATTGGATGAGGTGGTGAAGCCGCCCAATCTAACCCTGTGTCCCGGGGAGGCACAGGACAAACCTTGGGGTGACATCGAGGTGTTCTATGGTCCATTTATGCCACAGATGGGATCCGGGGGAAAGTCTGAGATCGGGAGACAGGCATAGAAAAATCCCCAGCACTCTTGGCCCCTGGGTCAATCCAGACAGCCCCCGATGGTGATGTCATGGACGGGTTGATCGGGATCGGAGTCCGGTGAGACCGAGGAAACCCCGCGTCGCGGATGTCCCAGACTGGGCGGCAGACTGGGCCGAACAACGGAGTGGAGGCTCCTGTGGGATCGCCGGAGATGTACTCCGAAATTTCCCCTGGGATGTATCCCGGACTTTGCTACGCCTCCGGCGTGGCTTCCGGTGTGGCACGGTCATCAGTCTCATCAGCAGGCTCTTCCATTCCCATCTCTGCTGCCCTGATTTCTGCCACAACTTCGGTGACAGCTTCCGGATCGATCGCTTCCAGATCCGCCGCATCTTCTGCTGCATCCTCCGAGTCCGTCGGCAAGGGCACCAGGGCCACCGCCGCCAGCGCATCATCACTGTCGAGACGCTGAACCCGCACGCCCGTCGCCGATCGAGATTGCTGGGGAATATCATCGGCAGCTTGGCGAATAATGATGCCCCGATTGGTAATCATCATCAGTTCCTGACCTTCATAGACCACCCACAGCGCCACCATTTCGTCCTCTTTCTGCCGGAACTTGATCGCCCGGAGCCCGAGACCTGCCCGCTTCTGGAGTCGGAATTGGCTGACCGGCACCCGCTTGCCCAATCCCTTGGCGGTGACCACCAGTGCCCAGGGACCGGTGGTTTGAACCGGGGTTTCATCCTCCAGCTCCTCCTCCGCTTCGTTCTCTTCGGCTGCCGCCATCTGCGCCGTCATTTGGGCAATCACCTGGGAGCTAATCACATCCATCGAAATCAGGGAATCTCCATTGCGCAGGTTCATCGCTTTCACGCCCCGGGTTACCCGCCCCAGGGGACGCAGTTGCTCGTGGCTGGCTTGGAAATGGATGGTCATGCCCTGGCGAGAACCAATCAGCACCGAATCTTCGGGGTGAACTCGCCGCACCCAGCGCAGTAAGTCGCCCTCATTGAGGGAAATCGCGATTAATCCGTTGGCTCGAATGTTAGCAAAGGCGGAAAGGGCGGTTTTCTTGATGTAGCCGCCCTGGGTCAGCATTAGAAGGTACTCTTCATCGGAAAACTCCGATACGGACACCAGGGAGGTGATCCGCTCTTCGCGGGGGATCGGCAGCAACTGCACAATGGGCACACCGCGAGCGTTCCGGGAGCCGGTGGCGATTTTGTAGGCGGGGATGCTGTACACCACCCCCCGATCGCTGAAAAACAGCACCGTGTCATGGTCGCAACAGGTGAGGAAGTGCTCGATCCCATCATCGTCCTTCATTCGGGTTCCGGCCTTGCCCCGGGTGGCCCGGTTTTGGGCCTCGAAGGTGTCCACGGGCATCCGCTTGATATAGCCCTGCTCCGTCAGCAGAATCATGGCCCGCTCATTGGCGATGAGGTCAATGGTGTCGAGGGATCCATCGGCTTCAATCAGGTGGGTGCGACGGGGGGTATTGAACTTTTGGGCCGCCAGGGTGTCCACTTCTTCGCCAATAATGGTGAGAACGCGCTCCCGTCGCGCCAAAATATCGCGATAGTCGGCAATTTGGACCTGGAGTTCCCCATGCTCCCGTTCAATTTTTTCAGCTTCCAGGGCCGTTAAGCGCCGCAGTTGCATTTGCAGAATTGCATCGGCCTGGGTTTCCGACAGTTCGTAGGAGCTCACCAATTCCTGTTTTGCGGTGGCACTGTCCGCCGATCGGCGAATCAGGGCAATAATCGCATCAAGATGGCCAAGGGCGGTGAGGAGTCCCAGCAGGAGGTGATCCCGATCCTGGGCCTTGCGTAGGAAGAACTGGGTGCGACGTTCGATGGTCTCGATGCGAAAATCGAGGAAAACCTGAAGAAATTCCTTTAGGGTAAGCAGCTGGGGCTCTCCATTGACCAGAGCCAGCATATTGGCGCTGAAATTGCTCTGGAGGGGAGTTTGCTTAAAGAGGTTGTTGAGAACCACCTGGGGATAGGCATCCCGCTTAAGCTCAATGACGATGCGCATGCCATCGCGATCGCTCTCATCCCGAATGTCGGAAATTCCCTCTAGCTTCTTGTCATTGACTAACTCAGCAATTTTCTCAATCAGCGCTGCCTTATTGGTCTGGAAGGGCAGTTCTGTGACGATAATGGCATCACGATCGGGTCGTCCGGGATGTTCGATCGTCTCGATCGCGGCCACGCCCCGCATGGTCACCGAGCCGCGACCGGTGGTGTACATTTCCCGAATGCCGGCACTCCCTAGGATTTGGCCTCCTGTGGGGAAGTCTGGTGCTGGAATTTGCTGCATCAGCTCCAGATTTGTGATCTCGGGATTCTCGATTAGAGCTTTGAGGCCCTGGATTAACTCGCCTAAATTGTGGGGTGGAATATTGGTGGCCATCCCCACTGCGATGCCCGAGGAGCCGTTGAGGAGAAGCTGGGGCACGCGGGCGGGTAAAACCACGGGTTCCTGCTGGGAACCATCGAAGTTATCGATATAATCAACGGTTTCTGCCTCGATATCCTGGAGCATGGCTTCCGTCGCTAGGGACTGAAGCCGCGACTCGGTGTATCGCATGGCGGCGGGCGGATCGTTGTCGATCGAGCCAAAGTTACCATGGCCATCGATCAGGGGCGATCGCATTGAGAAATCCTGGGCCATGCGCACCAGGGCATCATAAACCGCCGTATCACCATGGGGGTGGTATTTCCCCAGCACTTCCCCGACCACACGGGCGCATTTCCGGAAGGGCCGATCGGGGGTTAGCCCCAGTTCATACATCGCATACAAAATACGACGGTGAACGGGCTTGAGTCCATCCCGTGCATCTGGCAATGCCCGCCCCACAATGACGCTCATGGCGTATTCCAGGTACGATCGGGACATTTCGTTGCGCAGATCCGTGAGGATAATCCGCTCTTGGGAAGTGCTCATGGTCGATTAAAGCTCCAAACCAGTAAGGTCATTATCTAGGGACAGATCCGGATGAAACAGCCCAATAGAAGACATGTTTTATAGCGATCCGACGTGAAATCTGAATACTCTTGCTCCCCTCTCCCCCCTTGGGAGAGGGGCTGGGGGTGAGGGGTCTCCAGATCCCAAACGGAATCACTATAGATAGGAAAAGCGGCCTGAAATTGCCGCCTTTTTTAAGGGTTTCTCTAGATTTTATGCCTAGGGCAGAACAGCAATGTAAAACGCAAAATGCTAGGTATATTTTATCATTTTTTACCCTGGCTCACCGCGAAAAAATCCAATTTTTGCCCGGTGAGCCACGTCAGAATAGGGAGTGTGACGGGCGGTTCGACTCCGCTCACCGTCCACCCCAATTAATCCAGGTGTCCCAGGGCACTTCAATACAATCCAAACAATCCAATTTTTGCAAAATCCTAGACTACGCCGGATCAGAAACCGGGGATCGGTCCGAGGATCCCCGGTTTCTGAGCATACGGAAGCAGGCTAGTTCACGGTCACTGCCGGAGAAACGGGGATCTCGCCCCCAGCAACAGCCTGAAATCCTGTTAAAATTTTGCCTATTCCTCAACTAGTTCTCTCCTATGGCGCTTTCCCCTGGTTCAACGCTGCAAAACGGCAAGTACAAACTCCAACAGACTCTAGGTAAGGGGGGATTTGGCCTCACTTACCGGGCAGAGCATACGGTTTTCCAGGCTTCCCTGGTCCTGAAAAGTCCTAACGATGATTTACGGGCTGACCCGGAATATCCCAAGTTTGTTGCCCGTTTCCTCAAGGAGGGCAAAACCCTCTGGAACCTGAGCCAACAGCGCCATCCCCACATTGTCCGGGTGACGGATTTGTTTGAGGAGCGGGGGGTGCCGTGGTTGGTGATGGACTATATCCGGGGGGAGAGCTTGTTCGATCGCGTCCAACGCAAGGGAGCGCTCCCGGAAGCGGAGGTGGTGGGCTTTATTCAGCAAATGGGATCGGCGTTGTTGGCGGTCCATGGGGCGGGGTTGGTCCACCGGGATGCCCACCCCGGCAATATTATGATTTTGCCGCCGAACCCGACTAAGGCCCAACGGGAGGCGATTCTGATTGATTTCGGCATTGCGGGGGAGATGTTCCCCAGTACGTTCAGTTCTAAGTTTTTTGGGACTCCGGCCTTTGCGCCCTATGAGCAGTTTGGGATGCCTGCGGATCCGAGTATGGACGTGTATACGCTAGCGGCTTCCTGTTATTTGGCGGTGACGGGGGTTTTGCCGGAGAGTGCGATGAACCGCAAGCTCTATGGACGGGGGTTGGTGCCTCCCCAGGATCATCGGCGGATCGATCGGCGGTTGAATGGGGCGATTTTGGCGGG
>JAYKIB010000190.1:0-3577 GCA_035285005.1 Prochlorothrix sp. | reverse complement strand
CTAAATCCCTCTCCCAAAGAGGGAGAGGGACTTTTCCCCTTCTCCCGACTTGGGAGAAGCGGTGCCCTGAGCGCAGTCGAAGGGGGCTAGGGGATGAGGGCCAGACTCGCCAAAGTGAGATGCACCCGATTCTTACGTGGGTCAGAGGACTAAAACTTGGATTTTTCGAGGTACCCAAGTCAGAGACGAGTCAGAAAACTGCGATCGGAGAGTTACCGGCCTTTGATAGACTGGAAAGCATTGGATCTGCCTATTAAGACGCACCCATAGACTGCTCCCGGTATCCACAGGGAAATCCTACAGCCTAGGAATTCTCGTGAAGTTTTCGGACCAGTCTCAAGAATTAAATTCATAGCTCGGCCAGTTTTCGGCAGTTAGGAGGAACTACCTTGGAAAATACCCTTGGATTAGAGATTATCGAAGTCGTCGAGCAAGCGGCAGTTGCATCCGCTCGCTGGATGGGGAAAGGCGAAAAGGACACCGCTGACCAAGTGGCTGTGGAAGCCATGCGTCAGCGCATGAACCAAATCCATATGCGGGGTCGCATCGTCATCGGGGAAGGGGAGCGCGACGAAGCCCCCATGCTCTACATCGGTGAGGAAGTGGGTGTTTGTACCCGTGAAGATGCCAAGACCTTCTGCAACCCGGGAGAATTGGTGGAAATCGACATCGCGGTTGACCCCTGCGAAGGAACCAACCTGGTGGCCAAGGGTCAACCGGGCTCCATGGCCGTGCTGGCGATCGCCGAGAAAGGGGGCCTTTTCCACGCGCCCGACTTCTACATGAAGAAGCTTGCCGCCCCTGCCGTGGCCAAGGGTCATGTGGACATCAACAAGTCCGCCACGGAGAACCTCAAGATTCTCTCCGACTGCCTCAACCGCTCCATGGAAGAGCTGGTGGTTGTGGTGATGGATCGCCCCCGCCACAAGGATCTGATCAACGAAATCCGTGAAGCGGGTGCCCGCGTGCGTCTCATTGCGGATGGTGACGTGTCTGCGGCGATTTGTTGTGCCTTCGCCGGTAGCAACATCCATGCTCTGATGGGTGTGGGTGCCGCACCGGAAGGGGTGATCAGTGCGGCGGCCATGCGTTGCCTCGGCGGTCACTTCCAAGGCAAGCTGATCTACGATCCCGCCGAAGTCAACACCCCCGAGAGCGAGAAGTGGACCCGCGAGGAGAACTACAACCGCCTCAAGGAAATGGGTGTGGAAAATCCTGACCAGGTGTTTGAAACCGAAGAACTGGCCTCCGGTGACACGGTGCTCTTTGCGGCCTGTGGCATTACCCCCGGTACCTTGATGGAGGGGGTACGTTTCTTCCATGGCGGTGCCCGGACCCAAAGCCTGGTTATCTCCACCCAGTCCAAGACAGCCCGCTTTGTGGACACCATCCACATGTGGGACAACCCCAAGAACCTGCAACTGCGCTAGAAGCAGCTTGACACGGGTTGCCCCATAGGGGCGTAAAACATGCGGTGAGATACCGCAATTGTAGAGACGTTGCATTGCAACGTCTCTACAGGTTTTAGGGGGGGCTTCCCCCTCGCCTCAGCCATGTTAAGAATCATTTCGGCTCTAGATTACCCCTTGATTTCAGAGCCAATTTTTCAAACTCTGTTATTGGTAAGTTGCTGCTTTAAGAAAACTTTTGGAACACGGATTATGCATATTGCGGTTGTAGGGCTAAGCCACAAAACAGCCTCGGTCCATATTCGGGAAAAGCTCAGCATTCCGGAGCCTCAAATTGAGGCTGCGATCCGCCACCTCAAGAGCTATCCCCACATTGAGGAAGTTGCGGTCTTAAGCACCTGCAACCGCCTAGAGATTTACTTTGTCTCTAGCAAAATTGAACCCGGGGTTTGGGAGGTGATTCAGTTCCTCTCGGAACATAGCCACATCCCCATGTACCAACTGCGACCCCATCTGTTTACCCTGCTGCACCAGGATGCGGTGATGCATCTGATGCGTGTGGCCTCGGGCTTGGATAGTCTGGTGTTGGGAGAGGGGCAAATTTTAGCCCAGGTCAAGCAAATGCACCAACTGGCCCAGCAGTATAAGGGAGTGGGGCGTTTGCTCAACCGACTGCTGAAGCAGGCGATTACCGCAGGAAAGCGGGTGCGAACGGAAACTAACATTGGGACGGGGGCGGTGTCGATTAGTTCGGCCGCAGTGGAACTGGCCCAGATGAAGGTGTTGGAGCGGGCACAAAGTACGGACGCGTCGCCGGATCTAAGTGATTATCGGATTACGATTCTGGGGGCCGGGAAAATGTCGCGCCTCTTGGTGCAGCACTTGATTTCCAAGGGGGCTCAGGATGTGACGGTGTTAAACCGGACCTTGCCTCGGGCGGAGAAGTTGGCCCAGCAGTTCCAGGGGGATCTGACCCTCAAGGTGGGCTTGCTCAAGGATATGATGCCGACGATCGCCAAGTCGGATCTGGTTTTTACCGGGACTTCGGCGACGGAACCGCTCCTCGATCGCGACAAGCTGGAGTCTTTGCTGGATCCCACCCGTAACTTGATGCTGATTGACATTGCGGTGCCCCTCAACGTGAACACGGATGTTAATGAGCTGCCCTATGTGCAGGGCTATAACGTGGATGATCTCAAGGCGGTGGTTGCCCAGAACCAGGAAAGCCGTCGCCAAATGGCCCAGGAAGCGGAAGCGCTGCTGGAGGGTGAGGTGGATGGTTTTGCCACCTGGGTTGAATCCCTAGAGACGGTGCCAACGATTAACTCGCTCCGGGCCAAGATTGAAACGATTCGAGAGCAGGAGCTGGAGAAAGCGCTATCCCGTCTGGGGGGTGAGTTTGGCGATAAGCATAAGGACACGATCGAGGCCATGACGCGGGGAATTGTGAATAAGATTCTCCATGACCCGATGGTTCAATTGCGATCGCAGCAGGACATCGAGGCTCGTCGCCATGCCATGGAAACCTTGCGGACGCTCTTTAATCTGGAGATTGAGGAGCAGTTTAGCGCCTAGTGAGGGGATGACTGAGGTTACACCCTGGGGAAATGGAGTCGCTTGCTAACCGTAGGTGCTCCAAGGCAGTCTCTCCAATGCAGTCCCTCCAATGCGGGCCACCTCGACAAAGCCGAGTGTTTATCCTGGTTTCGGTCAGGATCAGAGTGAGGTGGAGCGGCTTTGCCGCTCCACCTCTTTAGTTGGCGGGTCTTTCCGTTAAGCTCACGTCCGATCGTCCTGGGGGATACGGTTTGCACATCCAGGACCGAGGTTTTGTCCGTGACTCAGGGGGACACTTCGATCAATCCAGGTTTTTATCCTGTGATCCACGTAGGACTCTGGGTTGGGTTGGGCGGCGAAGCCGCGCAACCCAATTAATCGAGGTGCCCCAGGGCTCAATATTCCAGGGCTAAATATTCTAGGTCTAAATATTCCAGGGCTAAATGATCACAGCCCCTCGCCTATCCCTGAGGTTTGCGTCGGGTTCTGTGCTGGGTAAGCGTTTGGAGTGGAGCCCATAAGGTACTCCACAGAGGTACCTGGGCGAAAGTTGGGCACCTCGAAAAATTCAAATTTCGACTGTAGTGCCCACGGCAGAGTCAGGGTTGTGG
>JAYKIB010000189.1:0-13330 GCA_035285005.1 Prochlorothrix sp. | reverse complement strand
GTGCGGTTGTCATTGGTATTTATGATTGCAAGGTACAGATTTATGATTCGGTTGGAGGGCGGATGTCCGTCTCTCAACCTGTTACTAATCTACACCCCTTTGTAAAGTTATGTCAACACTCTCTCAGTCTGTAAAGTCCCGTTTTTCCCCTACTCTTTTTTATAACTACCATAATGCCTACTAATGAACACCTCGATGAGTCCAGATTCTTGGGAGACAGCCCACATAAGAATCAGGGTTGGGTTGGGCGGCTTCGCCGCCCAACCCAATTCATTGAGGTGCCCATTCTGGAGTCAATGGGCACCTCGAAAAATTCAAATCTCGACCGCAGTGCCCACGGCAGAATCAGGGTTGTGGTAGGCGGCGAAGCCGCCTGCCACAATTAATCGAGGTGCCCGTCAATGGAAAAGATGTTTTATCTGGGTTGTGCTGTGTGGGCTTATCGACCTTGGGTGGGGGAGTTTTATCCGCCCCAAAGCCAGAGTCGGGATTTTTTGAGCCTGTATGGCGATCGGCTGACGGCGGTGGAGGGGAATACCACCTTTTATTCCGTGCCTGATGCTGGAACGGTGCAGCGTTGGGTGGAGCAAACCCCCGAGAGTTTTCAGTTCTGCTTGAAACTACCCCAGACCTGTACCCATCAGGGGGCTTTAATGCCCCAACTGCCCCAGGTATTGGCCTTTGTCGATCGTATGGCTGCTTTGGGACCTCGTCTGGGGCCGATGTTTGCCCAGCTACCTCCCCGCTATGGGCCTGAGATGCTGGGGGACTTACAGGATTTTGTCGCGGCTTTTCCCCACGATCGATCGCGCTTGGCCATTGAAGTGCGTCATCCCGAGTGGTTTACGGAGTCGGGACGTGCTCAACTCCAGGAGTATTTGGGGCGTTGGGGGGTGGGTCAGGTGTTGTTGGATACGCGACCGCTCTATGAGTCGGGTTTACCGGGCGATCCTCAGGTGCATTCGCAACGCCGCAAACCCCAGGTGCCACTCCATTATGAGGTGACAACAAATTTTACGATTGTTCGTTTCATCAGTCACCCTGAGGCCAGTGTCAATCCCCGGTTCCTGCGGCAGTGGGTGCAGCAGGTGCGGCAGTGGGTGCAGCAGGGGATCCAGGTGTACTTCTTTGTGCATTGTCCAGAGGAGATCCGATCGCCGGGGCTGGCACGACGCTTCCAAGCCATGCTGGAAACGGCTGGGGTTTTGGTGCCGTCGTTGCCCTGGGATCAGCTTCCTGAACCCGATCGGCAACTGACGCTATTTTGAGGAGCTGTGAATCCCCGGATGTTGTGGATCGAGATTCTAGGGATTGGCAAAGGCTGGAATGCGTGGATGTCCTTAAAGTTCAAACGAGCCCCTCGATTAATCCCACTTTTTGTCCGATGACCCCCGTCAGACTTGGGGCTGTGGCGTGCGGCCAAGCCACAGGCCACAATGCATCGAGGTGCCTAGACCTGTCAATCCAGTCGATCCCATCACCGTTTCCCATAGAGTCAAGGTAGACTGAGGGGCAATTTTGGTACTGAATTCCCTATGACTGCTCCTCGACTGCCTCGAATTACGGTCTATCCACCCGAGCCCCCTGCGCCGTCGCCATCGCCGCCCCCTGTGGTGGTGGATATTCGGGCAGAAGTGACCCCCGACACTCCCACGGGTGCTCCTTCAGAAGTCACAGCAGGAAAGACGACAGCAGGGGTTAGCATCGCGGCGAGCCAGGAAGAGGGGATCGGCGAGGTCGGTGCCCCAGGCAGCGACCCAGGCCCTCGGTCAACGCCAAGGGAACAGGGATCTGCTGCAATCGAGTCGGCCACCGCGCAAGGTAAGCGTAAAAAGCGCCGATCGAAAAAAACCAAAACGACTCGCTCCCGAGCCTCATCGAGTCCGGCACCTAACCCATCGGCCCCTGATTCATCGACCGCTGCCCTGGCCGATCTCTCCCCCTCCGATCGGTCCTTGTCTACTTCCCGATCTTCAGCTGCCGCTCCCTCCGAGTTCGATCGGGCTGACCCACAGGAGGCTGATTTAAATCCCGATCTTTCCAGTCCGCCGCCAACTCCTCCCCAACTGCGGCCCTACCAGGCCGACGTGATTAATGGGGTCTATGCCAAGGTGCGAGAGGGATTCCGGCGGATTGTTATTATTGCTGGGACTGGTGCGGGTAAGACGGTGATTAGTGGGCAGATCTGTGCCCATGCCGAGGCACGGGGCAGCAAACTACTATTTTTAGTGCACTTAGATGTTTTGGTGGGTCAAACCTATGCCAAGATGCAGTCCTTTGGATTGCATTGCGGCTTTATCAAAGCGGGCTGGCCCGAGGATCCCAGTGCGCCGATCCAGATTGCCAGTGTCCAAACCATGGCAAAACGGGATTGGTGGCAAACGTGGCCCGCAGATTTAATTTTCTATGATGAAGGGCATACCACCGCTTTTAGTCAGGTGGGACAGCAGGTTTTATACGAAACACACCCCCATGCGGTCCATATCGCGATGACAGCCACGCCCTATCGTCTGGGTGACGAACAGTTGGGGGATCACTTCGAGACGTTTGTGGCGGCTCCACCGCCCATGGTGCTGCAAAAAATGGGCTTCTTGGCGCCCATGCAATACTACGGTCTTGCCCTGGAGGACCAGATTGACTTAGAAGGGATTCAGACAGTAGCGGGAGATTATGATGAGAAAGGGCTGAAAAATGCCTGCGATCGACCTGAACTGGTGGCACGTATTGTTCAGGAGTGGCAACGGCTAGTGCCGGGGAAACGGACGATCGCCTTTTGTGTGGATGTGGACCATGCTCGCCATGTGGCTGCGGCCTTTCAGCAGGCTGGAATCCCGGCAGAGACTGTGGATGGGGGAACTCCGCCGAAGGCACGCCAAAAACTGTATCAAGCCTTGGCTAGTGGGGATTTACTGGTCTTGACCTCCTGTAATGTCATCAGTATTGGGTTCGATGTGCCTGCGGTGGAAGTGGGCTTACTGCTGCGGCCCACACTCTCCTTAGCGCTACACCACCAGCAAATTGGTCGAGTGATGCGGATTAGTCCGGCAACGGGAAAAACCCACGGGATTATCCTAGATCAGGCGGGAAATCTCCAACGTTTAGGTTTTCCGGAAGATGTGGAGCGCTATGAGCTGCCGGTGGGTAGTGCCGCGACCCCGGGGGAAAGTCCGGGAGTCCCGGACGGGAAGCCCAGTAAAACCTGTCCCCAGTGTCAGCGTTGTGTGGCGATGGTCTCCATGGCGTGTCCCGGCTGTGGTTATGATTGGGCTGCCGATCGACCGGTGTATACCGAAGATTTGATTCAACTCCTGACCCGAGAGCAAATTCGACAAATTGATGATGAACCGACGCGTTACCGCTTTTTCCAAGGGTTGCGGCGCTATTTCTTCCGGCGTAACTATGGTCCCGGCCTGGTAAAGCAAGAGTATTTTGACTATTTTGGCTGTTTTCCCCCGGAGGAGTGGTACCAGGGTGCGATTTTCGGCAAGGCTCCCAGCGGATACGATCGACAGCTTTATTTTGAGTACCTCCAGGGTACGGCTTACCGGCTTGGTAAGTCCCAGGATTGGATTGTGGCGGAGTTTGAGGAGGAGTTCGGTCCCGGTAGTTGGGGCTAAGCCTAGGCTAATTTTGGGCGAGGCTCCACCCAGACGCGGCACCTCCCGGACGCGGCTTAGCCCCGACGAGGGGGGCCTGTTGGGTGTCGAGTCGTCGAGCGCACCGGCCAGGTTTGTTGCAGTCGGGTAGGCGAGCAAGTTCCCACTGCACGAGGGATTTACTCCCCAGGGGTGTCCCATGCCATCCGCGCCAGTATTGCGCTGGGATCACAGATTATCGAGATCGTTAGCGGCAGGGCCGCTGTCCTATGTCCCAGGCCGATCGATCTCCACGGGACTGTTCCAGGGTGCAAACAACGGTAATAGGAGTAGGGCAGGCACTGCCGCCAGCAGTGTCATGGTGAAAAACAGCGGCCAGCCCAGGGATTCAGCCCAAATTCCCGCCGGAGTCACCAGTAAATCTCGACTCACTGCCATAAAACTGGATAACAGCGCATATTGAGTTGCTGAGAACTGGGGATTACACAAACTCATCAGAAACGCCACAAAGCCCGCTGTTCCCAATCCCCCGCAGAAGTTTTCCACGTTAATTGCGAGCACCATGAGGGGGTAACTGTCGCCCACGTTCGCCAGAATGAGATAGGCGATGTTACTCAAGGCCTGTAGGCCGCCAAAAACCCAGAGCGATCGATTAATACCGATTTTGCTGAGAACCACCCCCCCAAATAGGGTCCCCACCAACGTTGCCACTAGCCCCATCCCCCCTTGAATCGCCCCAATGTCTGTCTGACTAAACCCGGCTTTTAATAAAAAGGGGGTCGCCATGGCATTGACTAGGGAATCGCCGTATTTATACAACACAACGAAAACGAGGATTAGAACTGCTTTCCCCAGGCCCAGACGCTGAATAAAGTCCTGAAATGGTCGCCAAATGGCATCAATGAGGTGGGGGGGCTGGGCGACGGCCTGTTCCGGTTCCGGGGCCCAGAGCGTAAAGAGAACATTGGCCAGCATGAGTCCTGCCAGTAAGAGGTAGACCGTGGGCCAGGACAGTCGATCGGCCAAGATAAAGGCCAAAGATCCCGTCACCAACAGTGCAACACGATAGCCCAGGACATAGAGGGCAACCCCTGCCCCCATTTCTCGTTCTTCCAGGACATCGGTCCGGTAGGCATCCACATTAATATCCTGGCTGGCACTGAGGAAGGCGATCGCCAGGGCACCCCAGAAAAAGCCGCTATAGGATAATGCTCGGGCGGTTTGGGCTAATTGGCAGAATCCCTGGAACCAGGCGAAGGTATTCTCGCAGTTAGCCGCCTGTACTCCTCCCCCTTCCACGAGGTTAGCGGGGGATTGGAGGGCCATCAAGGCGAGGACTACCCCGAGCCCAACCTGGGTGATCAGTAACCACCCCCGTCGCCGTCCCAAAAACGGAGGGACATAGCGATCCATGACGGGTGACCAGAGAAATTTACAGGAATAGGGAAGGGCGACGACGCTAAAGAGACCGATCGTGGCCACACTGACCCCCTCCGCTGTCATCCATGCTTGGAGGGCGCGATTGGTTAGATACAGGGGTAAACCAGCCGCAAACCCCATGGCTAAGACCACGGCCATTTTGCGACTTTCAAAGACTTGGATTAAAGCATTCATGGACTTAGATGGGCTTATATCGCAATGGACAGGTTGGGGGGAACCAGGTGGGACTCGGGGCTGTCATCAGTTAGCCCTGGAATGCTCTCAGAGTCAGGGACACAGCCCCTAGGGAATACCATTGGGTTGGGCGTATAACTCTGCGTATCCCAGGGTTTCTACAGTGAATTGATGACCAGTGAATTGATGACCTGTTCTCGGAATGGGCACCTCGAAAAATTACAGTTCTTGTCCAGTGACCCACGGCAGAATTAGGGTTGAGGCGTGCGGCGAAGCCACACGCCTCAATTCATCGAGGTGCTCGAATCCTTTAGGACACCTCGATGAATCCAGGGTTTCGTACTCACCTAAGTGCCAGCCACCTTCAGACTCTACAAAAAACTTGAGCGTACCTCGATTACGGGCGCATGTCACGGTTAGGGGGGCGTGGTCAACGGGCATTCAATACCCAGGAAAATCCCAGGAAAATACATGGTGCCAGACTCCAAAAGGGAGGGCTGACCGCCCTCCCCCCAATGACGATATGTATCCCTCGATTACAGCGTCTTGCAGATTGTTGGGTATGGGGATTTGCCTACGACTCTCCGCTTGTCCGGTACTGTTGGGGATTCTCACACAAAATTACCCGCCAGTGCGCTAAAGCAACCTGTTATCCTAAAACAAGTTCCGTCAGGACACCTCGATTAATGGGGTTGGGCGGCTTCGCCGCCCAACCTAAACCCTGATTCTTGCGTGGGCTATCTCCCAGAAAGTTGGATTAGTCGAGGTGCCCGTCACGGATTTCCGGGCACCTCATCACGACGGTCTGAACCAAGACGGTCCGAGCAGACAGATACCCCGAACAGAGTCCCCTAGCCCGATCGCTACGCCTCACCGAAATTGGCTGGATTACCCATGAAAATCGCCCCCCTGCTGCTGTCATCCCTGGGACCGGTCGCAACTGCCGCCCATGCCACGGCCCAAGATGCACGACCCACTCCCGCCTTCGTCAATCCCACTCCAGGTCTCACCCTGACCCAGGCCAATCAACTCCCGGCTTCGATCGCCAATGCCCTGCTCCAGCAACATGGCTACAACACGGGTCGTCCCACCTATGTCTTTCGGATTGCCCAGGCAACCCCCACAACCTGGTCTGATAGTTGCCTAGGACTCGGGGGAGCCAATGAATTGTGTGGCCAGGTGCAAGTTTCCGGCTGGCAGGTGACCTTGACCGATGACATCCAGCAGTGGGTTTATCGCACCGATGCCAGTGGTCTGGTGATTCGGCTGGAGCGAACCACATCGATTCTGCGCGGTTTCGGCGGGGCGGCTCCCCCCGCTGGCGCTCCGACAAATTTCACAACCCCCACGGCAGGCCAGCCTCCGGGTCGTGTCGAAACCGTGACTCAACCTGTGGCCCATCAGGACTGGAATGCGGTGTTGCGCTGGTCTCGCATGGTGGACTCTCCAGACCCGGAACTTCTCTTTCAGCTTGTGGTGCTGGATAAGCCGGAAACCCGCTATGCCAATGTGGTGTATCAGTTCTATGTGCGGGAAAAGGGTAAAACGGGCTGGACTTATATCTACACAACCCTCGGGGCGCGATTACTTGATAATGGGTCTGGTTCGGTGGAGCTGCCTCTGGAAAGTCTGCGCTTGGATGAAGTGGCGACCAAGATGGGCTACAACTTCAATTGGGCTAATGCAGATATTCGGGCTAGTGTGTTGCTGCGCTACGACCTCGATCGGGCCCAACGGGATTTACGGCTCAAATTCCAGCATGAGAGTGCCTACACTGCCATTTCTCCCCTCAGTTTGACTCAAATTGCCCAGGCTCGCACGGCTCCCTCTGGTTGGCGTGATCCCTACACCCGACCCATCCCACCGGGATATACCGCAGAGTACGTAGCTCCGGGTACTGCACAGCGCCAAGCGGGTTTCATCAGTCTGCCCGATCCTCCCCCAGGCGTTCCCATTTTGCCCCCTCTGGCGACGCCCTACCCCTACATGAATTAGGTCCGGGCACCTCGATTCATCTCCGTTGCCCTATACCCTGCGCTGTACCGATGCCATGCGTTCCGACTTTGATTTAGATCTGGCTCCTTTCATTGACCATGCGCTCTTGGATCCCCTTGCAACCTTGGGGGATCTGAAGCAAGCCTGTGGTGAAGCTGAGCATTTTGGTTTTGCGAGTGTGTGTGTGTATCCTGCCCAGGTGCGCCAGGCCGTGGAGTTACTCCATGGTAAGCGGCCCCAGGTTTGTGCTGTGGTGGGATTCCCGACGGGGGCAAGTACTTCGGCGGTGAAGTTGCATGAGGCCCAGTTGGCGGTGGAAGAGGGGGCGACGGAGTTGGATGTGGTGATTAATTTGGGCTGGTTGCGATCGGGTCAAGACGATCGGGTTCATCGGGAAATTGCTGAAATTTGTGAGTTGGCGGGTCAGCCGGTGAAAGCGATTCTAGAGTTGGGACGGCTCACGTCGGAGGAGAAGCAGCGGGCGGCGGAATTGTGTTTGGATGCGGGGGTTGCGTTTTTGAAAACCAGTACGGGTTGGGCTGGGGGCGCGACGGTGGCGGATGTGCAGTTTTTGCACAATTTGACGCGGGGCCGTGTGGGTATCAAGGCATCGGGGGGGATCCGAACGGTGGGGCAAGCGATCGACTTGATTGAGGCGGGTGCAACGCGGTTAGGGACATCGCGGGGGGTGGTGCTGATGCAGGAGCTACGGGAGCCGTCTCGTTCGCAGCTAGCCGGTTAGGGTGGGTCGTAGCTATAAGGTCACCGGTATTAACCTCAAGGCGGCGCCCTTGGGCGAACAGGATCGCCTGCTCACAATTCTGACCCCCGAACGGGGACTCCTGCGGGTGGTGGCCGGAGGTGCCCGCAAAGCCAAGTCCTCCCTGGCAGGCCGCAGTAACCTATTTGTGGTTAACCAGCTCGTCATCGCACCGGGACGCAGCCTCGATCGCATTACCCAAGCCGAAACGATCGAATCCTTTCCCCGCTTTAGCCAAGACCTGACCCGCCTCACCGCTGCCCAATACCTGGCGGAAGTGGCCCTCTTCCAGGCCCTAGACGATCATCCCCAGCCCGAACTCTTTGACTTACTCCAGGGCCACCTCGATCGACTCCACACAGCCCCTAGTGCCGAAATTCTGCCCCGATTAATCCAAGGCTTATTTCACCTGCTCACCCTAGCCGGACTCGCCCCCCAGGTTTTTCACTGTTGCCGCAGTCAGCAGCCCCTAGACCCTCAATTTGAAGATCCCTACTGGCGAGCGGGGTTTAGTGTCACGGGGGGAGGAGTGGTGGCGCTGCATCTGGCCGGGACAGACAATTCAGACGGGCGAGCAGACTCAGACGGGCAAACGACTTCAGACCGTGGGGCAAATCGCGCGGGGGGAGGGCACTCGACGCAAGCCGCAGCAACGGACCCGATCGCTGAACCGATCCTCTGGACGCGGGAGCCGGAACTGGATGAACGGGTCAACCCCCCCGATCGAACCCCGGTGATTCCCCTGACTGCAGGGGAACTCCAAAGCCTACAAAGTCTGGCGCAGCTGGACTTCCCCAGCAGTGCCACGGCTGCGGGTTCCGGCCATCCAGCGCCCAGCGATCGGGAGAGCCCGCCCAACCCAAGGTCTACGGTTCCCCCCCCGATCCCCCGTCCCAACGCGACGATCGCCCAGCCTGCAATCCAGGCCCCGGTCGCCCGCTCTCCACGCGCCCCACTCCCCTCCAACCCTCCCCTCCCCCCCCCCTTTCGGGGCTTTCCCCAACTGCGATCGCAGCCCCCAAGTTCAGCCCCGACATCCCCCTCTTCCCCTGCCGTGTCCCCTGCTTCCACGGGGGCTGCAACCGGGCACACCCCGGACCTTGCGTCATCTCGTGGGCTAGCGGGTGCTCCCCAGCCCCTGCCCATGTCGTCCCGCGCGATCGGGCCCCGTGCGGTCAATTTGGATCAAGGGGGGAGTCCATCTAGTAGAGTGGAGGATGGTCCATTGGTCTCGACAGGTTCGGTTCCGTCCCAACCCGTCCAATCTTCGCCGTCTGGACCCTCTGCATCCCCAGTTTGGCTACATCTTGAAGGGATACTGCGTCAGTATATTCAGCACCACTTCGATCGGCCCCTTCGATCGGCCCAACTGATGGATACCTGCTTTGCGACACCGCCGGAATCGCTCCCACAACGCAGCTCTGGCCCTAGACCGATCCGGTAAGCAGGGGCTCCTCGCTGTGTAGGGACCCCCTGCTCAAATTGATCGTGTGCCATGGGGGGCGTGCCATCGGGCACCTCGAAAAGTTGAGGTTTTTGGGGAGTTGCCCCCGTCCAAAACCGGGGGATGGTGGGTGGCTACGTCGCCCATCACAGGGAGTCGAAGTACCCCATCGCAGAGTTGGACATCAGCATTCGGATTGTGGTTGTTGGGTTTGGTATGCCAGTACATTCCTTTGAGGACGATCGATCGCAGGGCACGCCGTCGCGAGACGGAGACTCCCAAGGCGATCGATCGGCACGCCTGAAATCACCAGGCCCACACTCACGGGGTCAAGCAGTGGACCCGAAATCAGCCGGTCCCAAATTACCGGCCCAGGCCCCCGGCCCACGCCACACCTCCGCTTCCCCCACCGGTCACGGACCAACCCCTTCGGATTCCCGTGCTCCAGACGCTGCTCCCGCCAACGCTGGGATCCCGATCGATGCGCCTGCTGCCCCATCGTCCCAGCCTCCCGACTCCTATTCCCAGCATTTACCAGCCCCAACCGTGGCATCCCCTTCAAGCCATGGTGTTACGTCGGGGCCTGACGCCCAGGCCAGTCCCAGTGCTTCCCCAGATTTTGGCACTGATTCCGGTCCCAATTCCAACCCCAATTCCCTTCCTCACTCCCGCATCGATTCCGGCCCCGGTGTTGGGGGCGTTGATCCTGGGGATGCGGAGCTGGGAAACGTGGATCGGAAAGAAGTCGTGGGCTTTTGGCCCGTTCTTCAAAACCGCAACTTTCTGACCCTGTGGGGCGGACAGGTTTTTTCCCAACTGGCGGATAAGGTTTACTTGGTGTTGATGATTGCTCTGGTCAGCCAGAACTTTGAAGCACCGGGTCAAACCATTAGTGGCTGGGTTTCGGCCGTTATGATTGCCTTTACAATTCCGGCTATTTTGTTTGGCTCCGTGGCTGGGGTTTATGTCGATCGCCATCCCAAACGTCGCGTTTTAGTCGCCTCCAACCTCTCCCGGGGGGGCCTTGTGCTCGCCTTACCCCTCTTGCTGGGCTTGGCCCTGGGCTGGGGACAGTTGAGCCTAGAGGCGCTGGGCTGGGGCAGCGTGCCTATCGGCTTTTGTATGCTGCTGCTCATTACCTTCCTGGTCTCCACCCTGACCCAATTTTTTGCCCCCGCTGAACAAGCAGCCATTCCCCTCCTGGTGGACCAAAAGCATTTACTCTCCGCCAACTCCCTCTATACCACCACCATGATGGCCGCCATGATTGTGGGCTTTGCCATTGGTGAGCCGTTGCTGAATCTGGCCGATCGTTGGCTGGCCAATGGCCTAGGATTGGGTAGTGGCAAGGCGTTGCTGGTGGGGGGGGCCTATGGCATTGCCGGGTTGCTCCTGATGGTGATCCGGGTCCAGGAGTCGCCGGAGCATTTGGCGGATGCCGATCGCCATCCCTGGCAAGACCTGAAGGAGGGCTGGTCTTACCTCAGTACCCATCCCCTGATTCGTGCCGCTCTGGTGCAGTTAATCATTCTGTTTTCGATCGTGGCTGCCCTCTCGGTGCTGGCGGTGCGGCTGGCGGAAGTGATCCCCCAGCTGGATGCAGACCAATTTGGCTGGCTACTGTCCGTGGGGAGTGTGGGCATGGGTCTGGGGGCTGTGGTGGTGGGCCAGTTTTGTAGCCGCTTTCCCCGTCGTCGGGTGGTGGGGGTCGGTACCCTGGGTCTTGCGGCCAGTTTAGCTGGCCTTGCCCTGGTGTGCTCCCATTTGCTTCCCACCCTAGCCTGTATCACGGTACTGGGCTTTTTTGCCGCCCTGGTGGGGATTCCGATGCAAACCACGATTCAAGAGGAAACCTCGCCGGAAATGCGAGGGAAGGTGTTTGGTCTCCAAAACAATGCAATCAATATTGCCCTCAGTTTACCCCTTGCCCTAGCGGGAGTCGCTGAAAGCCATTGGGGATTGCCCTGGACCCTAGGCGGCTTGGCGCTTTTGACGTTGCTGGGCGGTGTCGTGACACCGAAGGGATCCTGATTTTTAGGTGCAATGTCCGTACACTTAACATAAAGTGAATCCCTAGGGGGTACCCCGAATTAATGGTGGGAAGCGGCTTCGCCGCCCCCCACAAGCCCGATTCTTGCGTGGGTCACTGGGCAAAAATTGGAACTTTTCGAGGTACCCGAGGGCGTGTCATCCATGAACGGTAGAACGCTTGGGACATCAGGGTGACACGCCCGCCCCAGTGGTAGGAGCTAGGGGCTGTGCCCCTGACTCTGAGGGCATCCTAGATTTAAATGATGACAGCCCCTAGCCCCCTCGAAAGAGTTCGGCTGGCTGATATCTAATGTTAAAGCTCACCGCGATCGACCCCCAGGGTCTAAAACCCCTAATTTTGGCGATCTCGATTCCCCCCTGTGCATGTTGTGCCTGTGCTAGAGGAACCTTCGGTCAAACGGGCTGCTACTCAGCAACTGATCCCATCCACCGAGCCCGCATCTACAACTCCCCCCCCCAAAGTCGTGGTCATTGATGACGATCGCATCTCCTTGACCTATACCGTGATGACCTTGAAACGAGAAGGATATGAGGTCCATCGCGCCACGGACGGGACTGAGGGACTGGCGTTAATTCGATCGCTGTGCCCTGATTTAATTATTTGTGACTGGATGATGCCGGGAACCAATGGCATTCAAGTCTGCAAGTTGGTGAAGCAGGATCCGGCCCTGGCCCCCGCGTTTTTTATTTTGCTCACCGGTCGCACCAAGGTGGAGGATTTGATCCGGGGGTTCGACACCGGGGCAGATGAATTTTTAGCCAAACCGGTGACGGGACCGGAAATGCGGGCACGGGTCCGGGCGGGTTTGCGGATTGCCCGCATGAATCAAGCCCTGCGAACCGTGGCCCAGGATTTACAAAGCCAAAAGCAACGATTGGAAGTGGAGTTGCAAGAGGCCGCTGATTACGTTCGATCGCTGTTGCCCCAAGCCCTCAAACCCCTCGATCCGGCGATCGCGGTGCAGTCCTATTTTGTGCCATCGAGTCAGTTGGGTGGCGACTTTTTTGATTTCCACTGGCTAGATGAGCATCACCTGCGGATTTATCTCATGGATACGGCAGGGCATGGCTTGCGGGCTGCGTTCTTTTCCATTTCGGTGCAGCATTTTCTCAAGTCCCTCACCCGCTCTAAGACCCCTGTGGATCTCTTCGATCCGGCCCAGGTTCTCCAAGCGTTGAACGATCGCTTCCAAATGGAGGATCACAATAACCAGTATGTAACCGTGTGGTATGGCATTTTCGATCGCCGTACCCAGCAGCTCACCTACAGCAATGCGGGACATCCTCCGGCAGTCCTCCTCAACTCCACCCTCAAAAATGTGGCCGATCGCTGCCAAATCCTGCCCTCTTCCGGCCCCCCGATCGGGATTCTGCCCTTTTCCCGCTATAAATCCCAGACCTGCTCCATTGAACCGGGCAGTACGCTCTATATCTTCAGTGATGGTCTCTATGAGGTCATTCCTCCTGAGGAAATTCCACCGGATACGGAACCCTGCGGTCACTCTGAGTTTTTGAAGGTACTCCAGGGGTTTGAGCGATCGGCGGAAACGGATCTCAAGGCAATTCCCCAGCGAGTTCTGGAAGAAACTGGCAAAACTCACTTTTCCGATGACCGCTCCCTGATTCGGGTCCGCTTTGACGGGGGCGCCTCCGGCGTGCCGTCCCTGTCAGCCCCCCCCTTCGCAACGGATCGATCGGTTGAGAGGCGACACCCCGCCCAGCGCAGTGGGACTCCCCAGCCCTGCCGTTAAGCGGTTAACGCTGGGGTTCGGCTGGATGAGCTTGCCGCTGGTGGTACAGCTTCATTGCTGTACCGCGTGCAACGGAGAGGTGCGACAGGTGCCACGATCGCCCCTGGGCAGTTGTGAG
>JAYKIB010000188.1:0-3194 GCA_035285005.1 Prochlorothrix sp. | reverse complement strand
CCTGGGCAATGGACAGGTTTGTTAGGATATCGTGGGGCTGTGAACCTCCTGCATCGCAGAGAATTCCCAGTCCAGACAGGCCCAAAGCAACGGGGTAACGGTTAGATGCCAGTGCGGTAGGATACGTGCGGGTCTGTGCTCAGATTCGTTGTGGTTCGGCCCGTTGTGGTATGGTGCCGCCTGCCTTTGCCGCTGTTTGGGGTTCGACTGCCCCGGACTTGGCCGATGCAACTCGACGATTAATGTCCATAGCCCATCCGCGATCGCCCGCTCCAGAGAATTGATATGTTGCGTCCTACAAAAGTTAAAGTTTCCCTTGCGGTGGGCAGCATCGCAGTGCTGGCAGTAGCCGGTGGATTACTGGGCCGCAGATTTTGGCCGGGACCTTTCCCCTTTCATATTCCTTCGGGATCCCTACTGTCTCGTTTCAACCCGGACAGTCAACTCAGCCCTGTCCTACTGTCCACCCTGTCCAGTAGCGAACTGACGGAGATCGCCCGCGACTCCTCTTCCCCTCGCGATCGTAACCGTGCCCGCTATCTTCTTGCCCAGGCCCTCCTCACAGAACGGCCCAGTGCCGCCCTGGAGTGGCTCAACGGCCTCGAGCAGGACTATCCCGTCCTAGGCCCCCATATTCTCAGCCTCCGGGCGCAAATCTATAGCAAACTCGGTAATACCACCACCGCCACCGAAACCTGGCAACAGTTGCTGGACACCTACGGCAATAGTCCCGTTGCCGCCGAAGCCCTCTCAGCCCTGGCCCAAACTGAGGAAGAGTACGGCGATCGTCTGCTCCAGGACTGGCCCGCCCACCCCCTTGCCGTGGAACTGGCGATTCAGCGCCTGAAGGAAGATCCGGAAAATCTAGATTTGTTGCGCATTGTGGTGCGCCATGGCCTCTATACCTATACCCTGCGGGATAGTATCGATCGCCTCACGGACACCCATGCGGATGTTCTCTCTCCCGAAGACTGGGCTGCGATTGGCTTTGCCCACTGGGAAAAACTGAATTACCCCCAGGCCGCGAAAGCCTACGCCAAGGCCGAGCCTACCCCTCTGCATCTCTATCGTGCTGCCCGCAGCTTCCAAATTGCCGACCAACCGGAATCGGCGATCGCCTATTATCGCCGCCTTGCCACCGCCTTTCCGGAGGCTCCCGAAACCGCCCAAGGTCTCAGCAAGCTGGCCCCGCTCTTGGCGGAACGCGATCCCCAGGCTGCCCTCACCCACTGGGATCACCTCTACCGTATCTTCCCGGACTATGCCGCCGAGGCCCTTGTCGGGAAAGCTGAGACCCTTGCCCTCGTGGGCAGCGAAGTCTCCGCCATCCAAGCCCGCCAGTCCGTCCTCAGCCAGTACAGTGACTCCGATGCCGCTGCCGCCTTGCGTTGGCAGCAGGCCCAGGACCAAGCGGCTGCTGGCAATTTGGAGGAAGCCGCCACCCTCGCCCACCAGATCCAACGCCTCAATCCCCACAGTTCCCTCACCGCAGAGGCTGGCTTCTGGGCCGGTCGGTGGTGGCAGGATGGGGGCCAAGCCCGGAAAGCAGAAAATGCTTGGAAACAGGTTCTTCGGGATCAACCCGATGATTATTTTGCATGGCGATCGGCGGTGTTTCTCAATCTCCCCGTGGGGGACTTTAGCACCGTCTGGCAGCAGGCTCCCCAGGTTCAGGTTCCCCCGAATCGCCCCCCCCTCACCGCTGGCTCTGAGACCTTGAAGGAACTTTTTCTCCTGGGGGAATACGGCGATGCGTGGCGACTGTGGCAGGTGGAGTTTACCGATCCGGTGCAGCCCAGTGTTGCGGAGCAATTCACCGATGGCGTGATCCGGATGAGTATTGGAGACTATCTGGACGGTATCTTTATGCTCAATAGTCTCCACTGGAACCGCAGCTCCGCTGAGCAAGCCCAAGTTGCTGAACTGCGCCAACAGGGTACCTACTGGCAGAGTCTGTATCCGTTCCCTTTCACCGACATCATCACCACCTGGTCTGCCCAACGCCAGGTGAACCCGATTTTGGTGACGGCTCTGATGCGGCAGGAGTCGCGCTTTATGCCAGGGATTGAGTCCTTTGCTGGGGCAGTGGGTCTGATGCAGGTGATGCCTAGCACCGGAGACTGGATCGCGGAACAAATTGATCTGGGAGATTACGATCTCTGGGATCCGGACACCAACGTGAGCCTGGGGACCTGGTATCTGAACTACACCCATGAGGAATGGGACGGGAACTCGATGTTGGCGATCGCCAGCTATAACGCAGGGCCTGGAAATGTGGCGGAGTGGCTCGATCGTTATGGCTTAACGGATACCGATCGGTTTGTGGAACAAATCCCCTTTGCCGAGACCCAGGGTTATGTGGAATCGGTGTTTGGTAACTATTGGAATTACCTGCGGCTCTATAATCCGAGTATTTCGGCGATGATGGCTCAGTATTCACCGGAGCATGCCAAAATTGCCTTCCAAACCCCCTCTGAATAACCCAATTGCCTGTTTAGGTGTGCCATCATACCCAGCCTCCGGTCTATTCAGACCTAGTGGAGTATAACTGGCGTCTGATGCCATGAAAAGAACTTATATCGGCCTAGCCTGCACTAACCATGACCCGGCTCTGGCGATCGTCAATAGCCAGGGTGAGATTACCTTTGCCGAGGCTGCAGAACGCTACTTACAAACTAAAAGGGGTGCATCTCACTTTGGCGAGTCTGGCCCTCATTCCCTAGCCCCCTATGCCCTCCGGGCAGGCGAAGCCAACAACTACGCCCAGGGCACCGCCCGTTCGACTGCGCTCAGGACATCGCTTCTCCCAATCCGGGAGAAGGGGAATAGGATTACAGTCCCTCTCCCTCTTTAGGAGAGGGATTTAGGGTGAGGGCTTCCAAAACGGGATGCACCCTCCTGTTTTGTCTGGTCCCGTTGGGCGACTCCTGGGTTTAGCCCGTCAGCCCCCCCCTGTGGTGTGGTGTCCCCACTCCTGGAGGTGTTCTAAATATTGCAAACCATAACGGAAACTGTCCCGTTCTTTAAGGTTTGTAAGGGGGGGCGGATCATCAGGGATCAAAAAGGGAGCATCCCACTTTCGAGAAAATAGTCAGATAGCCAGGAGGCCATTGAGGTAGGCACAGCGCAAACGGAGCATCGGGTTGACCGAAGCGGTATTCCAGCGGGCCCCCGAAATCTGGAGACGCCGACCA
>JAYKIB010000187.1:0-5330 GCA_035285005.1 Prochlorothrix sp. | reverse complement strand
CCCAATTCATTGGGTAAGGTGGCTCCTAGGGGCTGTGAGCATTTAGCCCTGAACTGCCTTCAAAGGCAGGGACGTAGCCCCTAGCTCGTATTTCGTATTGCTTGAAGTGGGCGTGTAACTCTGGGGCACCTCGATTAATTGGGTTGCGCAGCTTCGCCGCGCAACCTAACCCTGATTCTGTCGTGGGTACGGCGGTGAAAATCTGTATGAGTCGAGGTGTCCCTATGACGTTAATCGCTCCGTTGCTGTATTCAGGAACGGCTTTATTCTACCACTTGGGAATATAGTCAGACATAAAGAAAGATGTTTAAACTGAGTCTAATTGCAGCGACTGAATGTGAGTGAGGATCGGTGCCGAGTTAAGAAAGCGAGGGGCTAGAGTCCCCGCGTAGCGGGGACTCTAGCCCCTGATGGACTGACACTAGTGGGTCAAGTCCAGGCGCAGAGGATGGGTCAGAAAATTTGACCCCTAGGATCCCAAATGTCTGGTAGGGGCGCGAACACCGCGCCCAATGCAGTATTTTTTGTCAGGCAACTAGCTTCGGCCCTAGGGTATTGCAACTCCTATCCTCTAGGTTTTGCTCTTGTAGGCTTTGCCTGCATTAGGGCACCTCGATTAATTGTGGCCGGCGGCGAAGCCGCCGGCCACAACCCTGATCCTGCGGTGGGCGCTGGGATCGAAATTTTAATTTTTCGAGGTGCCCATTAGTCCCCAGGGCCTGGGGAACTGCTAGAGTCTCCCGGAAGCCTACCAGGGTGGGCTGGTAAAGGTCGGGTCAAGGGCTGACGGTTCGAGGCTCGGGGGCGGGAGTGGGGGATCGGCAGCCGCAGACTTCGAGGATTTTTTCGCCTTAGTCGATTTACTGGACTGACTACCGGACTTGCTACTGGATTTACCGCTGGACTTGGCTGCAGTCTTCGTTTTAGTCGCCTTACTGCCCCCCTTGGCCTTGGACTTCCCTTTAGTTCCGGCCTTCGCGGCTAGGGCCTCGATCGCCTGCTCCATAGTCAAGTCCGCCGGTTCTACCCCTTCCGGTAGCGAGGCATTCACCTTGCCATGCTTCACATAGGGACCGTAGGGACCATCGTAGATATTGACCGGCTCCTGATCCTCGGGGTGGGGTCCCATTTCCCGCAGCGGCGTTTTAGTGGACTTACTCCCTTTCCCTCGCTTGGGCTGGGCTAGGAGTTCTAGGGCGCGGGGAAGTGCGACGGTTAATACATCATCACCGGCTTTTAAGGAACGGAAATCCTTATCTTTACCGTTGGTATGGACCACATAGGGGCCAAAACGCCCTAAACCCGCCTGAATCTTGCCGCCTGTTTCGGGATGCTCCCCCAGTAGACGGGGCAGTGCTAGGAGGCCGATCGCCTGCGCTAGGGTCACGGTCTCCAAGGTCACCCCCTTGGGTAAAGAGGCCCGTTTTGGCTTCGCTTTCGCCTTTTTCTTGCCATTACCCTCGCTCGTGTCCGCCTCATCGCCCTCATCACCCAACTGCACATAGGGACCATAGGGCCCCATGAGGCGATAGATCGGTTGGCCTGTTTCCGGGTGAATGCCCAACTGATCCGGACCTTCGGTTTTCTGACGCAGCAAGAGGCTGACCTGATCGTCATTGAGGTCGGCAGGGGTGACATCCTTGGGGATTGAGGCCCGTACTGCTCCCTCTTCGGCTTCTGCTTCCAAATAGGCCCCATAGCGACCAATGCGAATCTTGGCGGCCAGATCATCCAGGGTGATGGTGCGGGCCTCCGTCGGGTCGATTTGGTCTTCGCGGGTTTTGACTTGGTTGGCCAAGCCCTGGTCCCCGTTATAGAAACTTTGCAAATAGGGCAACCACTCGGTTTCCCCCATGGAGATGTCATCGAGGGTCTGCTCCATGCGGGCGGTGAAGCGGGTATCCACCAGGTCGGGGAAGTGCTTTTCCAGGAACTCCGTGACGGCAAAGGCGGTGAAGGTGGGGGCTAGGGCGTTGCCCTGGAGATGGGCATAGTCCCGATCGAGAATGGTGCCAATAATGCTGGCGTAGGTGCTGGGGCGACCGATTCCCTCACTTTCGAGGGCCTTCACCAAAGAAGCTTCCGTAAACCGAGCAGGGGGCTGGGTTTCGTGGCCGATCGCTGTCAAGTCCTGACAACTGGGTGTGTCCCCCTCGGCTAGGGTAGGCAGCAACACCTCCTGGTTTTCCAAAGCGGCATCGGGATCGTCGGAGCCTTCTACATAGGCCCGGAAAAAGCCGGGAAAGTCGATTCGCTTACCGCTGGCCCGGAATGTGGCCTCTTCCACCTGAATTTGGACCGTAATTAGGGTCTGGCGAGCATCCGCCATCTGACAGGCCACGGTCCGCTTCCAGATTAGATCATAGAGGCGGAACTCCTGGTCATTGAGGCCCGTTTCCTGGGGCGTGCGGAACTGGCTTCCGGCGGGACGGATCGCTTCGTGGGCTTCCTGGGCGTTTTTGCTTTTGGTGGTGTACTGGCGGGGTTTGGGGCTGAGGTACTCGGGGCCGTATTTTTGTTCGACGCAGTTGCGGGCAGCGGTGACGGCTTGGTCGGACAGATGGACCGAATCGGTTCGCATATAGGTGATGTAGCCCCGTTCGTAGAGGCTTTGGGCCACCTGCATGGTGCGACGGGCCGAGAGGCCCAGTTTGCGGTTGGCTTCCTGTTGTAGGGTCGAGGTGGTGAAGGGGGGCGCGGGTTTGCGGGTGTTGGGTCGTTCGTCGAGGCTGGCGATCGTCCAGGTTTGTTGTTGTAGTCGATCGCGCAGGGTCTCTGCCTCGTCCTGATTCAGCAAAATCACATTGCGACCCGCAGCAATCTGCCCCGTGGCCTCATCAAAGTCGCTGCCCTGGGCCACCTTGCGATCGCCCAAGCTCACCAATTTCGCCTCAAAGCTGGTGGTCTTAACCTTGGGGTCCATGGCCAGCAGCGCCTTTAAGTCCCAGTAACTCCCTTTGCGGAAGGCTCTCCGCGCCCGCTCCCGTTGCACCAACAGGCGCACGGCCACGGATTGGACCCGACCAGCGGAAAGCCCCCCGGCGATTTTCTTCCAGAGCAGGGGGGAGAGGGTGTAGCCGACAAGCCGATCGAGAATGCGGCGGGTTTCCTGGGCATGGACAAGGCGATCATCTACGGTGCGGCAGTTGGCGATCGCGGCTTGGATGGCCTCGCGGGTGATCTCATGGAAGACCATGCGCTTGATGGGCACCTTGGGTTTGAGCAGGTCCTGGAGGTGCCAGCTGATGCTCTCCCCCTCACGGTCTTCGTCAGTGGCCAGGATGAGTTCGTCCGCCTCCTTGAGGGCATCTTTCAGTTCTTTGACGACTTTCTTTTTGTCCTTGGGCACCACGTAGACGGGGGCGAAGTTCTCTTCCACGTTGACCCCCAGGGAGGCCCACTTCTCCTTTTTAATGGCGGCGGGAATGTCGCTGGCGGATTGGGGTAAGTCCCGCACGTGACCCATGGAAGCCTCGACTCGGTACCCCTTGGGGAGATAGTTGCGGATGGTGCGCGCTTTGGTGGGAGACTCGACGATGACGAGGGTTGGCATAGGTCTTCAGCAAATTCGGCGATGGGCGAGGAGGCAAGGGAACGACCCAACTAGGGGTAGCTGGTCCTTAGCACACTATATATATACTCTGGTTCTTTTACTCTTATAGGTCAAAGCGACGGGACTGGACAAAGGATTGGGGAAACGTAACGCAATGTTAAGGAAAGAAATCGCCAAAGCGGGTCGGGAGACCCGACCCCGACCTCAAGTTCAATCTCGTAGGGGCGCGGGGACTGCGCCCAATGCAGCATTATTATTGCCACCAATCGAGAACTTCCGAAGCGGGTCAGAAGCCCCGACCCCGACCCTATCGTTGACATTTCTCGTAGGGGTGAGGCGGATCCGATGGGTCCGATGCAGCGGGATGACGGCGTTATGATAACGGTATCGGACTCATCTAGTTGCAGGAGGCTAGTCAGATGGCTCCAGATGCTGTAGCCCACGAACCTACAACAACAATGCCTACGCCGGAAGCACTTACACCACAAGCACCCGTCAGTTCTGATTTCCCAGTGCTGCAACTGGCTCTGGGTCCAATTTTGGCCGCGCTGGGGCAATTGCAAACCCAGGATCTCAAGCGTGTGATTCAGTATTTGGAGTCAATTTTGCTCCAACGCCAGCAATCGGGTGATTCCTCTGTTTCCCTGCAGTCTTCTCAATCTCAACGGCAGTTTGGCAGTGCCTAAGACTTGATCAGGGTTCATGATGATTTTGATGATCCCATTTTTTAACGCGATCGAGTCGCTTAATCTCTGTTTTTGGCTGGAGCTTTGCCCTAGAAGTGAAGGTTTTACTAGATACCTATGCATTTCTCTGGTTTATTGCCGGAGATCCTAAGCTAAGTCGAGAGGCTCAGGCATTGATGAGTGATAAGGATCCCTTTTTGCGCAATACTCTGTGCGTTGTAGCTGATCATTTCCCGTAGGGGCGCGGTTTTCGCGCCCAATGCAGAATTTCCGCCCCAAACCAAGATTCCCGAAGAGGGTCGGAAGACCCGACCCCTACCAAAATATTTCCCGGTGTAGGGGCGCGGTTTTCGCGTCCAATGCAGAATTTCCTTCCCAAACCAAGATTTCCGAAGAGGGCCGGGTCTTCCGACCCCTACACCGGATAAATTCCTCAGATCCCAGTGCCGATCGCACAGATCCTCGGTTTTCGTCCCTTTAACTCAAAAATTCTACACGCCCCCCCAGTTGCAGGATCTAAGGGCTGTGTCCCTGACCCTGAGGGCGTTCTAGAGTTCAAGGATGACAGCTCCTAGTGCTCTATAAAACTGTACTGCTTCTCCACATTCACCGGGCTCGGGATGGAGATATAGCGCTGGAGCTTCTCTTGTAGGTCTTTGACCCAGTACGGCTTTGCTAAGAAATCATTCATGCCAACCTCTAAACACAGGTCTCGATTACTATCGTAGGCATTGGCCGTAATCGCAATAATCGGCACATTTTTGGTTCGAGGATTCAAGCGAATTTCGCGCGTCGTTTCATAGCCATCCATCACAGGCATATGACAATCAACTAGGATTAGATCATAGTCTTTAGAGTTGAGTTGAGCCAAGGCTTCTTCACCGTCTGAAACGACATCACAGGTCAGTCCAAGCATCTCCAACTGTGCGCTGATGACGATTTGGTTAGAAGAGCGATCTTCCACTAGGGCACCTCGATTAATTGAGAGAAGTGCTGTCTCATCATGAGACTCAAACTGGGAAGGACCTCGCTAAATGATTAGCTAATAGATTGCACAAGGTCTTTAATATTTTGAATTGTAAAGACAAGCT
>JAYKIB010000186.1:0-11288 GCA_035285005.1 Prochlorothrix sp. | reverse complement strand
GCCCCAGAGTTACACGCCCACTTCAAGCAATACGAAATACGAGCTAGGGGCTACGTCCCTGCCTTTGAAGGCAGTTCAGGGCTAAATGCTCACAGCCCCTAGGAGCCACCTTACCCAATGAATTGGGTCTCTTCTATTCGTTGCTGTAGTGCTGTCGTGAGCACGAAGGAAAAAATTCCAATTTGCCCAGGGGCTCGGAGACGTTCGACTCAGAACTGGAGACCCCGACATTGGCAGCGCTCACGCTGGCGGCACTCTTGGGATGAGCACTCACGTTGGCAGTACTCCCATGAACAGCACGTTCGGACCAATCAAAACTAGAGGATCCTGTACTGGATGGGCTGGAGCTTGCACTGGATAAGCCTGCACCGGACGAGCCCGCACTCAATAAGCCGGTATGGGAGGAGCTGGCGCGAGATGGACTCGCACTGGGGGAGCCTGAATGGGAGGGATCCATGTCTGGGCTTGTATTCGGAGTTGTATTCGACGTGTGGTTCTGGTAGCGTCGATCGGCATCACGAATCCGGGACTGAATCGCACGAAGGTGATTGCGAATACTGATGGGCGCACGGGGTTGGGGAATAGCCGTGTTGGGCCACCCGGGGAGATCGTGGCAGGGACAACGCATATCGAAGTACACCCCCTGGGGCTGGGGCACCAACAAACTACAGCGGGGACATTGCACTAAGTCCCAATGACCACTCAGCAGATCCGCAATCCACTGGCAGGTGCCTTCCAGGTAGCATTCTTGTTGAGCAACTCGTTGCCAACAAGACTCAAATTCTGGGCTGTAGTGATTGCCCTGGAGAACCGGGTAAGGGCAAAGAACTTCCCCCGTGCGGTGAATAACGACGCCCTTGCCCAGTTGAAACCAACAGGCGAGATAGGCGCGGACTTGCTCGTGTTGTGCCATGGTGCTTTGTCTCCTGTACAACAACCCCAGCACCAGATTGAGCATCTACAGCGCAGGTACGCCACACAACTCCCAATGTGAAGATGGGTCGGGAAATTGGAGTGCTGGCGAACACGCCCTTATATCCGGGTCTCCGATCGGGTCAGAAGCCCTACATCGATAAGGGAGTGGCGCTCAAAAACATCAAGACCCTACTCGTTTGGCTATGCACTCCATAGGATCTCACCAAACGGGGTAGGGCTGGAACAGGGGAGCAAGGATCAGCCCTTGCATTCCTTGTGCTTCGATCTTAACCCAGGCCCAGGGGCCATTAGGATCCCAAAACCTAGAATTAATTGGAAAGTTTAGGGGGCACCGCGACTAATCCCGAGGGTTGGGAGGGGGGTCTGCTACCGGTTGAATGGGCGGCAAGGGTTGACCCAGGCGGGTCAGATCCAGAGCATACCCCCCCGTCACCAAGTAAACCTGCTGGGCAAGGGTGCCCACACAACGAATACAAGTTCCCAGTCGATCGCGAAAGACTCGCCCCATCGATGTGGCTGGAATGACTCCCCAACCGGTTTCCTCCCCCACCAGAATTACCGTGGCGGCGGTTTGGGGCAGTTGCCGGAGCAGTTGGGCTTGGACCCCCCCCCAAGTTTTGCCATCCTTCTCTATATAATTAGCAACCCAAGTGCCAAGGGAGTCAATCAACAGACAATCCTGAGCGGTGCTGGCCTGGAGGGTTGGCACCAAATCAAACGGCAACTCAAGGGTATGCCAAGTGGGAGGACGACGTTGACGATGCCGATCGAGCCGATCGCACCAGTCTGGGTCCTGGGGATCCCACTGGCCCGTCGCAATGTAGGTGACCTGTTGACCCGATCGGGCCGCTTGATGCGCCAGCTGTTCAGCCCATTCACTTTTACCCGATCGAGCCGGACCCGTGACCAGCGTTAGGGGTTGGGGCAAGGGGAGCGGTGGGGGGACTGGGGAAGGGGAAAGGGAAGAAAGGGAAAAGGACACAGGCTTAAACCCTTGAAATACGCTATAGTAACCATATTATTAAGAAGCTTTAAGCAACTCACAGGGTTGTCTGTGGGCTAACAGCAATAAATCGCCTCAACGGGTGGAAATCGATCCCTTTAGTAAGCGATCGTTGAAAAGACCGGACCCAATCGCGAGGCGATCGATACGCCACCCCCACCCTGCCCCAGGATTTCGACTTTTGCGAGGTCAGTGGCCTCGCCATGCGTTACTTACCTTTGCATTGCTATGGCTCAACCGATTCATGACCTTTTAGTGTTATTGGCAACCCGAGGCCAGACCCCCTACCGGGAAGTCCAAGTGAGCCACTTGGAACATGCACTGCAATGTGCCGCCCTCGCCAAAACCCAGGGTGCAAGCCCTAGCCTCATCGTGGCTGCCCTGCTCCATGATATTGGCCATCTCATGCCCCCCGCCCCCACGGCCAAAAATCGCAGCGTGGACCTGAATCATGAAATCCGATCGATCGACGTTTTGTCGCCTCTGTTTGGGCCAGCGGTGACGGAGCCGATTCGGCTCCATGTGGCAGCCAAGCGCTATCTTTGTGCGGTGGATCCCGACTATGTGGCCAACCTTTCCGCCCAAGCCCAAATTAGTCTCAGCCTCCAGGGGGGATGCTTTTTGCCCCATCAAGTGGCGGAGTTTTTGAGTCAGCCCCATGCGATCGAGGCGATTCAGTTACGGCACTGGGATGACATGGCCAATGTTCGCCACTGCACCACTCCACCTTTGGAGGACTTCGCCCCCTTACTCTATGAGGTGTCCCACCTGGGTCAATGTTGGGGGGTTAACCCGTTAGCACGGGAAGATATCGCTGCCTAGCCTTGGGACCTAGGGGAGCACGGCTTAAGTCCCATCTTTCTGTGAGTATGGTGAGCATGGGATCGCACCCACTATGTGGGTGCGATCCCTGTAACGATAACGGTGGCTGTACCGAGGCAACCAAGGACTCGGGGCTGTCATCATTTAAACCTAGAATGCCCTCAGGGTCAGGGACACAGCCCCTAGCCTTCAGGCCCAGGCGGTTCATCAATCAGTAATTTACGGCATTATCGACCCAAAGGGACAGCGACCCAAACTGCCACGTGGGAATCTCGATTAATTGGGTTGGACGGCTTCGCCGTCCAACCCAAACCCTGATTCTCCCCAACCCTGATTCTGACGTGGGTCACTGGGCAAGAACTTTGATTTTTCGAGATGCCCCAGTAGCAGAGACCTTTAGCGGGTACAGAACTTGCGGGCATGATCGTCTGCGGGGTATTGCCACGAGTAGGCGAAGTGACTGACGGCGGGCAGTTGGGGCGTCGCGGCCTCCAGCGCCAACATTTGGTCCTCCAAGGAAGGACGATCGCGGAGGGACTCACCCCACCGCCCTGCCAACGCCGGTTGCACCCAAGTCTGGGGGGGCGCGGTAGCCAACACCCGTTGCACCTCCGCCACAATACAATCGGTACCCTGACATGTGGCATAGGCCATGGGATGCCACTGGAGGGTGTCGGAAAATTGGGGCCAGGGTTGTAGGCGAGAGTCAAAGCCCTGGCGCCCCACGGTTTGGTTGGCCCCCGGAAAAAATACAGCTCCAGCAGCCAGTCCCACCGCCTGCACCGGCTGGGTCGCCAGTCCCAAGAAGTCGAGAATTCCCCGCTGGGCATGGGCCACACTCAACAGCCACAGATCCTGCTGGATCCAGGGTTGCTCCTCCTCAGCGGCGAGGGATTTCTCTTCCTGAGCCAAGGGTTGTCGCCCCTGCCAGAGGGGTTCTGACTCCAAGGGATAGGTCTTATTCACCTCGGTGATATCCCATACCCCCACATATCCCCGTTGGAGAAAACGGCTGATCAGCTCGCGGCCTTTGGCGTTAAGCGCACGGTTGAGCAGAGACTGACGGGCAGCGGGGCTATGGATCAGCAGATCCTGAACACGGCTGACCACCGAGGCGGACCCATCCCCTCGGGGATAGCGAATATAGTCAAACAGCAGGCCATCGGGACGGCGCTGGAGCATGGACTCCACGAGGAGGCGATAGTCCAGTTGGGCTTGGGTATTGTAGGGATCGATAAACACCTGCACTTCGCCGCTGACCAGATCTAGGCTACTTTGCCCCTGGGCATTGCGGGCGATCGCATACTGGCGATCGGGACGACTCGCGTAGGAGTAGCCGAAATTCAGGGTAAACATCCAACCATAGACCTCTAGCCCCCGCTCCCGTCCCGTAGCAATAGCTTGGGCAAACAGATCAACGTTTTCCTGGCCCGGTTCATTGAGGACCGAGGGCCATGCTGTGGGGTTTTGGGCCGCAGGCAGCAGCACTCGCCCATCGTAGAACACCTCCACATAAACCTGGTTATAGCCCTGATTAACAATGCGATCGAAGATTTGATCCAATCGTCCCGGCTTCAGATCGCAAGGATAGAGACGAATCCAGAGGGCTTGTTTTTGGGGCCAATTGTTTGCTCGGCACCGCCGCAATTGTTGGGCATGTTCACCCAGAATTTCAATATACTCAATCTCCTTCCCGTCCCGATCGATCGTGGCCGATCGCAAACTTTCCTTCTGGGCCCGAGCCAGTTCGGGGAACCGACAGAACCGATCGAGATCCGCCGGAGCCGACACGTCAGCGGGAGAGTCGGGAGCCACACGGGAAGATTGGGCGGCAACCGGCACCACTGGAGCCAGGGATCCCCAAATCAGGGCGAGGGTGACGCTGAGGCGAGGCAGATTGAGCATGGGGCAGCTATAGCAACGGATAGGCTTATGGAGACAGGATGAGGGAGAGAATCCCTACGTTTGTCCCCGGCGACTTAACGATTCCCCTCTGACGGGCGGCACCTTGAATAATCCAGATTTTCGCCCTATGGCCCCCGTAAGAGTCAGGAGCGTGGCGATCGGCTTCGCCCACCGCCTCAATGAGTAGAGGTGTCCTAACAACGGACGGGTTGGGAACCGGTTTTGTTGCGAATGGATGAGGCGGATTGCCCTCGGGCGTGTCATCAATGAACTGGAGGGTACCTCGATGAATTGTGGGGGCGGCGAAGCCGCCCCCACAACCCTGATTCTTGCCTAGGCCACTGGGCAAGAATTGGAATTTTTCGAGGTGCCCTGTAGAAACCTGCCCTGTAGAAACCTTGGGATATAGCCATCCCCAGTGCAAAACAAACTCTCTTGCTCCCCCCCCCCGTAGGGAGAGAGGAGCTGGGAGTGAGGGGCGTTCATATCCTAGATAGGATGCCTATGTCAGCGTTACACGCCCGTCCCAGGGGGATGAGCTAGGGGCGGTATCCCTAATTCTGAGGGCATTCTAGGATGAAATGATGACAGCCCCTAGGGCACAGCGATCGACTCCACAAGTCCCTGAATCACCGTCGCTGCCCGTCGCCCCCCAGCCGGAATAATCCGGTGAGTGAGCACATGGGGCGCTAAGGTCTTCACATCATCGGGGATAGCATATTCCCGCCCCTCCAGGAAGGCCAACGCTTGGGCCGTGCGCTGAAGGGCCACCGTTCCCCGAGGACTCACCCCCAGGGTAATGGCATCGTGGGAACGGGTCGCCCGCACCAGATCCAAAATATATTGTTGCAGCGGCTCCTCGACCTTCACCTGTTGGCACTGCTGGCAGAGGGTTTGGAATTCTTCCAGGGAAATACAGGGCTCTAAATGCTCCAGGGTCTGTCCTGCCTGCAATTGCTTCAACATCTGCAACTCTTCCGCCTCTTCGGGATACCCCAAGGACAGGGACAGGACGAAGCGATCCATCTGGGCTTCCGGTAGGGGGAACGTCCCCTGATACTCGATCGGGTTCTGGGTTGCCACCACAAAAAAAGGACGGGGCACCGATCGCGACATCCCATCGGTGGTCACCTGTTGCTCCTCCATCACCTCCAACAGCGCGGACTGGGTTCGGGGCGTAGCTCGGTTAATCTCATCCGCGAGGAGCACATTGGCAAAAACAGGACCGGGCAGAAACTCAAACTCTCGCGACTGGGGATTCCAAATATTAGTGCCGGTAATATCCGCCGGCAGCAGATCCGGTGTGCATTGAACCCGCTGAAATTTACCGTCGATCGATCGGGCCAGGGATTTGGCCAGCAGGGTTTTTCCAACCCCTGGTACATCTTCCAGCAGCACATGCCCCCGGGAAAGCAAGGCCACCAGGACCAATTGGATGGAATCCTGCTTACCGACGATCGTGCGGCTGAGGTTACTAAACAGACGTTCGATGGGTTCGCGCATAGCCGTGGGGGGGGGTGAGGATTCGGACCAGCAGAGAGAGGGCAGGCCGCTAGATGTAGTCGCTCGATGCAGCCGCCAGGTCAGGAGAAACCCATCAGGGGGGAGTTCCCCATCCCTGTCCCTTGCCATAGAAGCATTGTAGGGGGAGCAGCCGTCCGTCACCACTCTGATTTTGAGCCTATGGCGGCTGCCACAGATCGCAACAGAATCAGCCTCACCTGCGGTGGTACAACTCCCGGCCTATCCGGTACCGTTGCGAACCAGGCTGTCAAAGCCGCCCATTCACCTCAGTCAACTCGCCGCAAGCTCTTAGGACTTCGCAGACTCTGAAGACTCCGCAGACTCAAAGGTTAAGGCCGCAGAATTCATGCAGTAGCGTTGACCCGTCGGCGGTGGACCGTCGGGAAAGACATGGCCCAAATGGGCATCACAGGCCGCACAGAGCACCTCAACCCGCCGCATAAAGAAACTGCGGTCCTCTTTGTAGGCCACATTTTCCTTAGACACTGGCTCCCAAAAACTGGGCCAGCCGGTCCCCGAGTCAAACTTTGTATCTGACTTAAACAGGGGAGTCTGACAACAGACGCAGCGATAGAGCCCCTGGGCCTTGTTGTCGTGGTAGCGACCGGTGAAGGCTCGTTCAGTCCCGTGCTTGCGGGTAACGTAGAACTCCTCTTCACTCAGAAGTTCTTTCCACTCTGCTTCTGTCTTTTGTACTTTTTCAACCATGGGAGTCAGGAGGGTTGGGAACGATCGGAGTTTGGGGGCATCGATGAGTTGGGGGAAATAGTAGCCCCCCCGCTCAAGTTCAAGGTATGGCAACCAGCAACCCGACAAGTCACTCGCAGCAGCTTGGAGGAGCGGCCCCTCGTTGGACAAGAGAGCCATTCCCCAACGTCCACGTCTTGATCAGAGGAATACCCGTGCCTAGTATAGCGTGAGGCTTTCGCAATACCTGGGACGGCCCAGGGGCACCTCAGTTCCTTAGGGTGGATGGCTTTACGGCCACCCCAAATCCTGATTACGACGGGGGGTAGCGCCCAAACCTTGGGATCAGTCAAGAGATCCTAGGAACAGCTTCGGAATGGCCCTATGTCTTCCTATCACTAACTGAAGTGCTTAAAAATGGGTCGCCTGGGATTCGAACCCAGGACCAATCGGTTAAAAGCCGAGTGCTCTACCGCTGAGCTAGCGACCCATGAAGGAGTGGTCTAAAACGCTGGATTTTATGTTTTGACCTTTCCTAGACTAGCATGATTCCCAAGGAAGTAAAGCCCTTGTGAATAGATAAAATCACATCTCTACAGGGAAGAATGCGGGGGTTATCTATCGATCGCCGATACAGCTTCTTGCAAATGCAGCGGGTACCCGGAGTTGCCCCACCTGCGGAAGAATAACTCCGGGCTTGGACAGTACGGTTACGACCGGTGCTGTACAGGTTACCTGGATAAATGGGAGGGCACCTCGATTAATGGGGTTGGGCGGCTTCGTCGCCCAACCCAAACCCTGATTCTTGCCTGGGCTGTCTCCCAAAAAGTTGAATTAATCGAGGTGCCCGGGAGTATCTCTTCAAAATTTGGATGAATCGAGGTGCCCTAAACTAGAGAATGACGTTTCCTCGAGGTGGTAGGGTGAGCAGCGATCGAGCCTATTGGTTAGCCTGGGCCCAGGTGCGGGGCATTGGTCCCCTCCTGTTGCAGCGACTGCTGGAGCATTACGGCACCTTAAGGGCAGCCTGGGACGCACCGATCGCAGATTTGCAAACGATCGACGGCTTTGGCCCCGGTAAAATTGCCGCAATTCAAGAGACCCGCCCCCAGCTGGATCCCCATGAATTTTTAGAATTCCACAGCCAGCACAACCCCCGCTTCTGGACCCCCGCCGATCCCGAATATCCAGCCCTCCTACGCGAAATACCGCGCTATCCAGCAGTCCTCTATGTGCGGGGGCGCGGGACAGCCTTTGGGACAGACGCATGGCAGAAAACCGTGGCGATCGTCGGGACACGGCAACCTTCCGACTACGGATGTCGCTGGACGCGCCGCATCAGTCAGGTGCTGACAGAGCATGGGTTTACGATCGTGTCCGGGATGGCGGCAGGGGTTGATGCAGAGGCCCACCACAGTTGTTTACAGGCCGGTGGCGCGACCGTGGGTGTCCTTGGCACCGGGGTCGATTTGGTATATCCCGAACGGAACCGCCGTATCTACGAGAAGATTTTGGCCACTGGCTGGGTCATGAGTGAGTATCCGGCCCAAACACGCCCCGACAAAACCCATTTTCCCCAGCGGAACCGCATTATTGCGGGTCTCTGTCGCGCCACCCTAGTGATGGAGGGCAGCCAGCGATCGGGAGCCTTAATTACGGCTAACCTCGCCAATGAATTTGGCCGGGAAGTCTATGCCCTACCGGGATCCCTGGATAATCCCCAGAGTGTGGGCTGTCTGCGGTTAATTCGCGACGGTGCCCAGATGATTCTGGACCTAGAGGCGTTACTGGAAGCCTTGGGCACTCTGCCCCAAATGGACTGCGCCCCACCCAGCTTGCAGCCGATCCCCGACACCCTGGAGCCGGAACTCACCCAAGTGATTCAGGTGTTAGGCACGGACCCCCTACCCTTGGACTATATTGTGGCTCAGACCGGCTTGGACACGGCGACGATCTCCAGCGCGTTGCTCCAGTTGGAACTCATGGCACTCATTGTGCAGGTGCCCGGAATGCGTTACCAGCGCTGTTAAACCCTAGCAGCGCTGGTAAACACCTGATTGAATGGCAGAAAATTCTGCATTGGGCGCGAAAACCGCGACCCTACCAGACGTTGGGAATCGTAGGGTTCAGATTTTCTGAACCGCCCTCTATGCCTGGATTTAACTCATTTTGTCAGGGCACCTCGATTAATTGTGGCAGGCGGCTTCGCCGCCTGCCACACCCCTGATTCTGCCGTAGGCACTAGGGTGAAAATTTGAATTAATCGAGGTGCCCAGAAGAGTATTGAGAAGAGTATTGGGGAAATTCTCATGGGAAATCGAATCCAAGTGCAGTTTAAGCGTGAAACCACCGCCGATCGAGCAACGGTTCACAACATCCATCACCAAGCATTCGGCGCAGAAGAGGGGCCGGAAATCGTCCAACTCCTCACCGCGATGGCCACGGATCCAAGCGCCCAACCCCAAGTTTCCGGGCTCGCCTGGATGGGCGATCGGGCGATCGGCCATATCCTCTTCACCCCGGTCCAAGTGCTGGGAACCGAAGCGCGACCCACGGCCCACATTCTCGCCCCCCTCGCAGTCTTACCCGAATTTCAGCGCCGGGGTGTGGGCCAACAACTCATTGAAGTAGGCTGTCAGCAACTCCAAGCCTCGGGGGTGCAGTTGGTCTTTGTGCTGGGGGATCCGGCCTACTATGGTCGTCACCAATTTCAAGGGGCGGCAGCCCTAGGTTATACAACCCCCTATCCGCTTCAGCCTATCCATACAGAGGCATGGCAGATTCGAGCATTAGACCCTGGCGCGATCGATCGTTTCTCCGGCCCAGTCCACTGTTGCCAATCCTTAAGCCACCCCCACTATTGGTAAATAAGGGGTGTGAGCGGCTACGCCGCTTCCCCCCAGTCATCGAAATACCCTGTTGGGGCCGATTCTGTCCGCAACCCAGAGGTTCATTCCGTGCACCATCCCGATCGCGATTCCCATGCCGAGCACCCAGCACTCTCTGCCCGCTCCCCCCGCCTCGGACTCGGTTTAGTGCTTGGGTTGGGCAGCTTAGTCCTGCTCAGTTGGGTCAGCTTGGGCGTGGGCGCTGCGGGCTGGCAAGGCGGCACCATCCAGGATCTCTGGGCCCACGGCACTGCATACCTTATTGGACACCTTGGCAGCGGCAGTCACAGCATCGGCCATCACAGCAACGACATCGCCAACGTCATCGTCTGGCAAGTGCGATGGCCCCGTACCCTCGCCGCGATCGCCACCGGTGCAGCCCTCGCCGTAGCCGGTGCCCTTATGCAGGGACTCACCCGCAATCCCCTCGCGGATCCGGGACTGCTGGGCATCAATAGCGGCGCAGCCCTCGCCGTCGTCGCCGCCGTATTCCTAGGACACCAGAGTAGCTTGAGTCAATACAGCCTTTGGGCCATGGCTGGCGCTGCGATTGCAGCCCTGACGATCGCCAGAGTTGCCAGCTTGGGCTGGGGCGGCTTAAATCCCCTCAACCTGACCCTAGCGGGCGCAGCACTCACGGCAGTCTTTTCTGCCCTGACCACGGGTATTTTGATCCTCAGTCAGCGCACCTTAGATGACATTCGCTTTTGGCTAGCGGGATCACTGATCGATCGTACTCTTCCCCTAGTCTGGCAAGGTCTGGTCCCCATGGCGATCGGCCTGGGTCTTGCATTGGGACTTGGGCGGGGGCTGACCCTATTGAGCTTAGGGGAAACGGTCGCCCAGGGACTGGGACAGCGACCTGAGCGGATCAAAGCGTGGGGATTACTCAGCACGGTATTGTTGGCGGGAGGGGCCGTTTCCGTGGTGGGACAATTGGGGTTTGTGGGGTTGGTGGTGCCCCATGGTGTGCGTCGTTTAGTCGGTCAGGACTACCGCTGGGTCATTCCCTACAGTGCGATGGGTGGAGCGCTGCTGGTGTTGGGTTTAGATGTGGCGATCCGGTGGGTGTGGCCAACCCAGGCTCTACCGGTGGGGTTAATTTTGCCGATCGTGGGGACCCCGGTTTTTCTCTACTGGGTCGTGCGTCGGACCTAATCTAGAGCTCACCAAAACTCACTCAAATTCACTAAAACCCATTAGGGCACCTCGATTAATTGTGGCAGGCGGCTTTGCCGCCTGCCACAACCCTGATTCTGCTGTGGGCACGGCATGAAAATCTGCATTTTTCGAGGTACCCATTAGAGGGCACCTCGATTAATCGAGTATTTGAAAAATCTGAGTCTTAAAAACCCCCATAGTGAGACAGGAATAACCTTTCCATAGCACTATGGGGGCTAAGTACCGGACAAAAAAGAGAGAGTAGCCCTGAGAGCTTGTCGGTGAGCGGGAGTCGGGTTCAGGAGCAGATGTTGAATGTGGTCAAAACCAGTGCGAAAAACACTTTTGGCTTTGCGCCCATG
>JAYKIB010000185.1:0-18983 GCA_035285005.1 Prochlorothrix sp. | reverse complement strand
GGCGTACTGTGTTTCTACAGGAGTACACCCTACCTCTTTTTTTGCATAACTATCAAAGTCATGACCTAACCGTCAAAGTAGTACACATTACCTACATTTTTATGAAACCACCCTGCTTCAAAAGGGGACCGAGGGGGATTCGGCCAGGGCCTACGGCCCTTAGCCGAAGTTTCCAAACATCCTCTAAGATGGCCTTTGGATTGTCCTGGACTTGAATTTTTAAATCTCTCTTGAAATTTTGCACCTTTTCACTATGCAGACTGTGATTCTGACCTATGGGCGCGAAACAGTAGCCGTGGCCCAGCGGGTTTTGATCGAACTCGTGCGACGGAAGCGCAGCCTCATTTTTTGGGCCATTTTCCCCGTCATTCTGCTGGTTATTAATAGCCTGATTTTGGAAGAGCGGGCACAACTGAGCCGGGGGGATGCCTATGCCAGTGCTGTACCCCCCACCCTGGTGGGAGCCGCACTTTTCTTTAGCTGCCTGGGTGGTAGTATCGCCACGGTGGTTTCGGAGCGGGAGCAACGCACTCTCAAACGACTCTTTGTGTCGCCGTTGCGGGGGATCTCCTATTTCCTAGGAATTTGCCTTGCTCACTTTTGTATTGGAACGGGGCAAATTCTCTTGGTTTTTGGTCTTGCGGTGTTTTTTAACGCCACATTCTCCGGTTCTGCCTTTCTGACGCTCTTAATCTTGGGCCTGAGTATTATGAGCTATGTGGGTGTGGGGTTTGTGTTGGGGACCCAGCTGGCCCGTCGTACGGAGGATGCCAATGCTTTGGTGGCTGCCTTCGGGGTGCCACTACTGTTGCTGGGGGGCGCTTTTTTGCCCACATCGTTATTCCCGGACAGTTTGCTGAGAATTGCTCACTATAATCCGGTCTACCACATGAATGAGGCCCTGTTAGCGGTTCTGATCCAAGGAGAGGGGATTCCAGAAATCCGAGACCATTTAATCTTTCTCATCCTCTTCAGTGGGGCTGTGGTGGCGGGTGGCTGGTTTTTTTACCAGCAGATGCTACGCATTGAACGGAATTTCTAATGGGCACCTCGATGAATTGGGAGGGGTGGCAAAGCCGCCCACTTCAAGTTCTGACGCTTGCACGGGTATTGCTCCAAAATTTGGATGCCTGGAGGTGTTCTAGTGGTTAGACCGATGAATTGTGTAGGTTAGCTTCGCTGCCCTACATCTTCTTGAGCTTTACGTGGGCTATAGCGTGAAAATCCAGCGTGAAAATTGGGTTCCTTGAGGTGTTCTAGCTTCAGTTATTGTTGGGTGGGGTTAAAGTCGATGCTGTCAATCCATCATGTTTATAAAACCTTTGGCGATCGAACGGTGCTGTCGGATTTGAACTTCACGGTTCATCCCGGTGAGGTCTATGGCCTACTCGGGCCGAATGGAGCCGGGAAAACGACCACTATCAACATTATTTGTAATTTACTCAAACCCGATCGGGGCCATGTGGATATTCTTCATCAGCCGGTTTCTGAGGCGACAAAACCGCTGGTGGGGATTGCTCCCCAGGAAAATCTGCTCTATCGCAGTCTCACCTGTGCGGAAAATCTCCATTTCTTTGCCCGTCTCTACGGTATGTCCCAGGTCCAGCGTATTGAGCGGGTTTATCGCTGTCTTCAGTTGGTGAATTTGCTCGATCGGGCTGACAGTCTGGTGGAGAATTTGAGTGGGGGAATGCAACGCCGTTTGAGTATTGCCTTGGCCTTGGTTCACCGTCCAAAGCTGGTGATTTTGGATGAACCAACCACAGGGTTGGATATTGAGGCGCGGTATGAGGTTTGGGACCTAATTCGTTTGCTGAAGCAGCAGGGTATTACAGTCCTGCTGACCACGCATTTGCTGGAGGAGGCGGAGCAACTGTGTCAGCGCATTGGAGTGATTAAGGGGGGGCAACTGCTGCGGGAGGGCAGTTTGGCAGAGTTGGCCCGGGAAGTTCCGGCGGCGGCGATCGTCTTGGTGGATACTCCCCAACCCGATCGGGCCATTTCCCGGGCTCAAAAGCTGGGCTGGCCCCTACGCCGCTACGGGCGGGATCTGGCCTTCTGGCTGCCGCAGTCCCTCGCCCTGTCGGATATTCTCCACCACTTCGAGGGGATTACCTTAACTTCAATTTCGGTGCAACCGGTGCGTTTAGAGCATATTTATCTGGAAATTACACGCCAATCGGAGTCATAAGGACACCTCGATGAATCCCAATTTTTGGGAGACAGCCCGCGCAAGAGTCAGGGTTTGGGTGGGGCGGCTTCGCCGCCCCACCCCATGAATCGAAGTGCCTACGGCAGAAGTAGGGTTGAGGCAGGTGGCTTCGCCGTCTGCCTCAATTAATCGAGGTGCCCTGAATTTTCTAGCGGCTCCCCCATTGTGTCAAAGTACTCCTGGACCAATCATTCCACTAATAACTGGATGGCAGGGGCTAGGGCCATACTAAAGCGATCGGCCAAGGTTCCCTCACCAAAGGGGAGTAAATCGTAGGGAATCGCCTGGAGAATGGGGGGGGGCAAGACCACCAGGTTGGTTACATCGGTCTCTCGGAGGGGAGCTTGGACGAGGGGCAGCAGAAATTGGGCCAGTTGGGTCAGGGCGGCGGCTTGGTTGTCCCCTTCGGTTTGGCTAGCTTCAACCCAGTCCAACAGCGCATTGGCATTGGCGATCGATCCCCCAAACAGCGGTTGCTCCCCAAAGGCAATCTCTCCGTCGGGAAAAACCAGCCAAACCCGTAACTGGGGTGCCAAACTATCCGATTCTACGGCAATATCCGCCGGTAAGCTCGGTCCCAGGTCATAGAAGAGGAGTATGGCTTGGGCTGCTTGGGCCACTTGTCGCACCTCGGTTAGCCCAATGGGAGCTGGAGGTGTAGACTGGAGGCCCTGCTGCCAGCCCTGTTGGAGGCGGTAGGGCAGCGATCGACCCTGTTCTGCGCCCAGGAGTGCGGCCTCGGTTTTATTAGCGGCAATGAGTGTAGCCTGGAGCAGGGAGTACAGCTCTAGGTTGGGGTCCAGGATGAGGCCACTGCGAAAGGACAGATATTCCCAAATATCTAGGGCACCCAGTAAGTGGGGGGCAGCTCGATCGGGTTGTCCGTTCAGAAGTTCTACTACGGCGAGATTGCGTAGGGTTTCGCCCTGTCCGGCCAAATCCCGACCGGACTCTTGGGCCTGGAGGGCTTCTTGATAGGTGGTGCGGGCTTGATCGTAGTTGCCCTCCTCCTGGTCTACGGCGGCCAGGAGACTGAGGCTGAGGCCAATTTCCTGCTGTTGGGCCTGTTGATCGGCCTCTTCGTCCACCGTGATCGATCGTTGGCGCTCTAACGCCTGTTCTAGGGAACTACGAGCCCCTTGGAGGTCCCCTTCCTCCAGGGCGATCGTGCCCAGCCCCCGTAACACCTGTCCTTCGGCCAGGGGCACCCCCAGGGGTTGGATCAGGGTTAGGGCGGTTTCAAAACTGATTCTGGCTTCGTTCCAACGTTGCTCCTGTAGCTGGAGGAGGGCCATTTGCATCCACAGTTCCCCCTCTTGCAAGGGGGCATCTTCCCCCTCTAGCAGGGCAAGTGCGACTTGGTATTGGTCTAGGGCTGGGCCAATTTGGCCGGAATCCGCCTGGACTGCGGCTAATTGCAGCACTAGCTGGAGCTGAAGCCCGATGAGCTCCGAATTACTCAGCTGCTCGATCGCACTTTTATAGGCAGCGACAGCGGCTTCACGGTTGCCCGTTGCGGTGTGGACCTCCCCGAGGCGGCTCAAAAAGGCGGCGGCGGTGGTGGGGTCGGCGGCGGCAATGGCCACGGTACTGCCCTGTTCGAGAATGCGTACCGCTTCTGGTATTGCTCCCATTTGGGCATAGAGGGTGCTGAGGCGATCGAGGGCGACAATTTGACCTTCTTGGTTGTTCTGCTCCTGGTGCAAGCCAAGGGCTTGCTGAAACGCCGCAATACCATCGCTAGCGCGTCCCATGGCCGCATATAATCCCCCCACATTGGTGAGGGTAATGGCTTCCTCCGCTGCGGTATCCAACTCCCGGAAGAGGACGAGGGCCCGTTCCAAAAAGCCTAGGGCTGCTTCCGGCTGTTCCAGGGCGGTGTAAACCCCCCCCATATTGTTGAGGGTGCGGGCTTCCCCCAGCTTACTGGCGTTGAAATCGCTCGCCTGGAGTTGTTGGTAGGTTTCAAGGGCCGACTGGTAGGCCGTGAGGGCCTCATCCCAATTCCCTAGCTGTTCCTGGACTAAACCGGTCCCATTCCACACTTCCCCCAGCATGGCCCAGTTCTCCTGACTGCGGTAGGTCTCCGCTAGCTCCGTCAGGGTGGCTAAGGCTCCGGCAAAATCGCCGCTGAAATACTGTTCCGAAACCCGATCGTTTAAGCTGCCTGTGGGGTCAAAGGGGCTGGATTCTGGAGGCAATTCCAGGCTGGGTGGGGTGGAGTCGGGCTGGGCTTGGGCTGGGCTGGGCGGGAGAGGGGCTAGGGCTGCGAGGGAGAGCAGCAGGCTGGTGGTGAGGGGAGCAAGGACCGCGAGGGGCTTGGGACGGGGCTGGGCTGGGTTGCCGGTGCCGGACCGGGGGAGGTGAGGACGACGGGACAGGATAGAAAGGGGGTGCATGGGCAGCGCGGCAATGGGAGTGGTCACTCAGCAATCCTAGCCCATGACTTCCCCTTTAGGCGGGATCTGTTGGGATGTTGCCCGGTGTCTCCTAGCCGGTGTCTCCTAGCCGGTGCCTCCTAGAGGGACCGGCAGTGTCCTTCGCCCACATGGCCCAAGTTGCGCAGGATTTCATCGAGCTTGGTGAGGTCGGTGGGGGAAAGCTTCGATCGAAGTTGGGATTCGGTCACGACGATCGAATCCGGGGAATCCGGGGAATCTGGTGCGCGGGTTGCGGCGATCGCCGCGATCGGTCCAAACCCCAAGGCCCCCTGGTTGAGTTCGTCCTCCGCTGGGAGGGCAGCATCACCAAATAAATGGTCAAAATGGAGGGTCATCTCGACGCTGCCCGTTTGGTCCGGTTGGACAAAGCCCTTGCGATCGTCCCCCACATAGTCACCACAGAGGAAGCGCAGTTCCTGCTCCAGTTGGAGGGTGAAGGGGATTTGGCGATCGGCCTGCTGGGCCTGTCCCTGTAGCACCAGGGGATAGGCAGTGGGGGTGTCGGCGGGACGGACGAGGGACCAGGCGAGGGCGTTATAGTGGCCAGCGGGTGCGGTCAGGGTGGCGAGGACGATCGGGGAGGCATCAATCTCACCGTTTCCGGGGGTATCGGCGGCAAGATCCACGGTAATAGGCTCGGAAATGCTCACTTGTTGCTGAATTTGGGGATCAGCGTCTCCGGTGGCATCGAAGGGGGGATCGGTTTGGTAGGCGGCGATGGAGCCGAAGGTGGCGTTCACTTGGTCAAAGCTCAACTCCCAGCCATCCACTGTGGTGAAGCCCTGGCGCACAAAATCCTCACCATTGGCTTGGATCTGAAGACTTCCCTCCCCTTGAGGGGTATTACTGGCGGGGGAAGGTGCTGGTGTGTCTAACTCGTTACGCACTTGACAGCCTGCGCTGAGGAGCAGGCCGATCAGCCCTAGGAACCCGATCGATCGGGTTGGAATTGCGGTTTGAAACATATTGCTGAGGAGTGAAACCGTCGCGACTGCAGAAATGATGGTTGTCGGGGTGCCTCGATTCCCTGGGGGTTGGGGCGGCGAAGCTGCCTCAACCCTTATTCTGCCCTTGGCACTGTGGTGAAACCCTGCGATGAAACCCTGCGATGAAACTCTGCGGTGCAACTCTGCATTGTTCGAGGTGCCCCAAGACTTGGGGTTACGGTATGGCCACTGCGCCGATCGCCTCTCGGATCAGCGCTTCATCCAAGTCATGGCCAATGACCACCAAGCGGGTTTGGCGGGTTTCGTTGGCTTGCCACGGTCGATCGTAAAAATGCTCCAATCGCTGGCCGACACCATGGATAACCAAGCGCATTGGCTTGTCGGGGACTGCAACAAAGCCTTTGATTCGGTAAATTTCCTGATTTTTAACCAAATTCTGCAGGGTTTTAGTCAAAGTCTTCGGATCAAAACCTAGATCCAACACGAGCGGGATGGCAGTGATGTCCTCGTCATGATCATGGTCGTGGTGATGATGGTCGTGGTCAGGGTCATGCTCGTCAGGGTTATGGTGGTGATCGTGGTGGCTGGGGCGGTTTTCCAGATCGTCTTCCACTGCCGCATTAAAGCCCAGCAAGAGATCCAGGCTGGTTTGGCCCTGGTGACAGGGAACCACCTTGATACTGGGTTGCAACTGCTGTCGTAGCCAGGACTCAACCCGCTGACGCTCCGAGGTTTCTACCCGATCGACCTTGCTGAGGAGTACCAGGTCAGCACAGTTCAACTGATCCTCAAAGAGCTCCTCCAGCGGTGTTTCATGGTCCAGGCTCTCATCTGCCTGCCGTTGGGCCTCTAAAGCCGCAATATCTCCCACGAGTTCCCCCGCTGCCAGACTCTCACAGTCCACCACGGTCACCACCCCATCCACCGTCGCCCCATTGCGAATTTCGGGCCAGCGGAAAGCTTGGACGAGGGGCTTGGGTAGGGCTAAACCGGAGGTTTCGATCACGATCGAGTCAATACTGTCCCGCCGTTGCAGCAGGGTTTGCATGGTCGGCAAAAATTCTTCCTGTACCGTGCAGCAGAGGCAGCCGTTGGTCAGCTCCACAATATTGTTACTGTCCGGATTGTTACGGTCGGGGTTGCTACCCTCGCGATTCCCGCCCTGGGGCTGACCCTCGCCCCCCGTCGCAATCTCTTCCTCGGGGCAAACCTGGCACGATCGTAGCAACTCGCCATCAATGCCCACTTCCCCGAACTCATTGACCAGTACTGCGATGCGGCGGCCTTGGTTGTTCTGGAGCAGATTACGGATCAGGGTGGTTTTGCCTGCACCGAGGAAGCCAGTGACGATCGTGACGGGGATTTTATGCATGGTGGGGGAGTCCCTTGCCGGAACCAATTGCAGGGTTTGTGGCTCTTACCATACCGCGATCGTCGCCTGCAAATCCACCCTTGCCGGCTCGGATCCGCTCGGAAAGGATTCCGTCTGGCACGGGATTGCAGCAAGTCACCCCCAGCATGGTAAAGTGCCCAAGACGAGCCATTCTGGCCCCATCGCCGGACCCCTGCCTCGGGCAGAGTGCGGTAACCTACGGTTCAGTGCAGGAGGCGTTGTGTCCTACTGGGTGAAGCTCAGAGACGAGCGACAAACCTATGTGGTGAATTTAGACCAGGTTAATGCTTTTACCTTCATCGAGCATGGCCGGGTCAGCTTTTTTGTGGCTGGAAATCCCCAGGAAATTGTTTTAACCGTCAAAAGTAATCCCCACGAATATCGGCTGGTGTTGGCCTATGTGCGGACTCTTTCGGATGGTACTGTGCCGGGGCATTGGATTACGCTGAAGTACGATCGCGTGATTCTGGTCTTTAATTTGCACCATATCCACAGCTTTTGTGTGCTGGATTCGGGTAAACTCTCCTTTTTTCTACCCGATAGTAGCCAGGAAATTGTTTTGCAGGAAAACCCCCATGGGGAGGTGTATCGTCGCATCTATCGGTATGTGCAGCAGGTGAGCCGCAATCCTATGGATGAGTCGATCGATCCGCCGTCGATCGCGTCCCAGGAGTAACCTATGGCCCTCGCATTTCGGTTTGGTGTGATTGGTGACCCCCATGTGGGGTTACCCCAGACGATTTGGGATCACCCCAGTCGCTTTCACCTCATTGAGGTGAGTATCCCGGCTCTGGAGGAAATTTTTGAACGGCTTGAGGCGGAGAAGGTTGATTTTCTGTTGATTCCGGGTGACTTAACCCAGCATGGGGAAGTGGAAAATCACCAGTGGCTGGCCGATCGACTGGCCCAACTCCCCTTTCCGGTCTATGTGGTTCCCGGCAACCATGATGTGGTGCAACGGCATCCCGAAGCCAACCGCATCGGCCTCCAGGACTTTCCCCGCCACTACCGTGCCTGTGGCTATGGCCCGGGCGATCGACTCTATTACTGCCAGCAGGTTTTACCGGGAGTGCGCCTGATTGGTTTAAATTCTAACCAATTTGACGAATCAGGGCAGCAATTCCGGCGCGGATCGGTGGATTCTGAGCAATTGGAATGGTTACGCCAAACCTTGGCTGGGGTTGGGGATGATTTGGTGATGGTGATGATCCACCACAATGTGATTGCCCATCTCCCGGCCCAGGATCAGCATCCTTTGGGCCAGCGCTATCTCCTCGAAAACCATGGGGAACTGCTGGATATCCTCAATCCCCAGCAGGTGCCTTTGATCTTCACGGGACACCTCCATGTCCAGGATATTGCGCGTCGTTTGTGGGCCGAGGCCCCGGGCGATCGGGTTTCCGGCGATCGGGCTCAAGGTGACCAGGTTCAATGCGATCAACCTTCCATCGATCAACCTCACCTGGGACCAGCGGCTTCTACGGTACACCCTACCGATCGCGATCCCCAGACCATCCCCCCGCATCCAGTGGCTCAGTGGGAAGTTACCACGGGATCCCTGGTGAGCTATCCCCATCCCTATCGAATTTGTCAGTTTGAGCAGGACGATCGGGGCAATTGCCACCTAAGTATTCAGTCTCCCCGAATCACCTCAGTTCCTCCCAAATTCCCCGATCTACAGGCCCTGTCTCGACAATGGATGGGCGATCGTAGCCCCCAGTTTATGACACGTCTCCTGACGGCTCCTCCCCTCGGCCTCTCGGACGCAGAGGCGGCTCCCCTGCTGCCGTCTCTGCGGGATTTCTGGGCTAATATTGCTAACGGTAATCCCCAGTTTAATTTCTCTGACTTTCCTGACTCCATTCGCCCCTTTTTCGAGCAGTTCAATGATCCCTGGGCAGCGTCAGCACCGGGACAACAGCCTCGATCGGACAATGACACAACCCTATTCTTTTCGAGGTCTGTTCCGAGGTCATTGTAATAGGGTCATCCTACCCCAAGAGGGTCACGGGCACCTCGATTCCTTGTGGCCGGCGGCTGCGCCGCCGGCCACAACCCTGATTGTGCCCTGGACACCGTGGTAGAAATTGGAATTTTTCGAGGTGACCTCACGATACTCCCGGCTCCTATGTGCCCCCGAGGGCGTGTCATCAATTTCCTCCATAACCCTTGCAATCCCAGGGTTACACACCCGCCCCAATTGAATGATCGAGTGAATGATCGAGGGGCTGTGACCCTGCTTCCGAAGACCTTCTAGCGTTGCATAATGACGGCCCCTAGTCCTGGGGTGTTGTGGCTTCCGCTTCCAGGATCACATTCCACGTTTCTAACGTGAAACCTACGACCTCCTCTAAACGAGCCACCGTGTTCAGATAGGTGATTGTTGTGGCCAGTTCACTGTTGCGAGCCTCCACCACCGCATCCTCTGCCCGCAGGACATCATCTAACTTACTGCCCTGTAGACCGCGTTCAAACTTAAAACGCTCGTTTTCTAGACGCTGCTCTGCTAATTCCCGCGATCGCCGCGCTAATTGCACCTGTTCAAAGTTAAACGCCACATCTCGCCTCAGGTTTGTCACCGTTACCGTCAATTCTGCCTCGGCCTGCTCTAGGGCATTGGCCTGTTGCTGTATAGCCACTTCCTGACGCGTGACAGCTTGACTTTGGCTTCGATCGCCTAGGGTTCGGCTTAGGGTCAGTCCCACATCAATATTGTGACGATCGGCGGCATCAGACGCGATATTTTGCTGATACTGCGTCTCTAGGTTGAGGGACCAGCGTTGTTGGTCTCGGGCAGTCTTAAGGCCCAGTTCGTCCTGAATCAGGGCTAATTGGGTTTGGCGATAGTCTGGATTTTGGGCCAAGGCGCGGGTGAGTAAATCTTGCGCGAGCAAGGGCGACAGGGTTTCCACAGCGGGAATTTCTGTGGCCACTGGAACCCGGCGATCGTGCTGTGCTAAGGGTAGGTCTAAGAGCTGGGTAAGGGCTAACTGCTGGGTTTGGAGGCTATTTTCTGCACTGGCAAGGGAGAGTTGCCGTCGTGCTTCATCCGCATCCGCCTGGACTAGCTCAATCTGAGGGATGCGTCCCGCCTCGATCAGGGCTTCCGTAATTTGACGCTGCCGCTGGGTCCGCTCCACCGATCGCCTCTGAATGTCCAACTCCTCCTGAGTCTGTAGTAAACGATAGTAGGCTTGGATGACTCGGGTAATGACCCCCATGACCCGGGCCTCTAGGGCTAAAAGGTTACTTTGTTCCTGTAAACGAGCAATTTCAATGGGAATCTGATTTAGCTCCACCCCAAACCCCCGCAACAGGGGTTGACTGAATCCGACCGTCAGATTTTGGCCACCCTGATTCTGTTGCCCCGGTGTGAGACGGTGATCACCCCCCAGGGCAACGGTTAAGTTGGCACCGGTGGGGAGATCGAGGGTGGTGCCCACACTGGCGGTTGTGGTGTTGGCTTCACGGAGGCTGGAACCCAGGCGATCGGCGTTATAGGTGATGCGCAGTGTGGGCGTGATCTGGGGAGAAAACTGACTTTCGGCTAATTCCAGGTCCTGTCGGTCTAAAATACGCTGTAGGTAGGCGCTTTTAAGGCTCAGATTGTTCTGAAGGGCCAGGGTGATGGCATCGGATAGGGTGAGGGGAAGTGGGTTGGGGGTGGGATGATCCGAGTCAGGACGATCGGGGGGAGGGGTTAGGGTCGTCGAAGCGGTGGCGGGAGTTGCTGGCGGCGGAGTGGTTTGAGGGGGAATTGGGGGGGATTGGGGACTGGACGGGGAATTAGCGGAGTCCTGGGCGTGGTTTCCGAGTTGTGTCGTGGTTTCGGGGTCGGGTTTTGCCCGTAAACTGAGGGCTCGCCGTAGGATTTGGGTGTGGTGTTGCCCTGCCCTTTGCCAGGTGGGGCGGGGGGATGGGGTGGTTGCGACGGAGGGGGTCGATCGGGATCGCAATCGATCGGGTCTAGACCAGGGTTGTACGGTCCTTTCGCCCGGTTGTCGTTGTCCTTGCCAGCCCAGGGCAGAACTGAACCCCACCGTCATCCCCAAGCCGAGGGTGATGAGTAGACCGATCGAGACGAATAGGGGGCTGAAGGTGATTTTATTGGGGCTTAGGTCAATTTTCCGGCTACTTCTGTTAGGGATCAGTGAATCCGAGGGGGTGATCACAGGGAGTAGGGCGGGAGGCGCGATCGGGGGAGGAGATTGTCGATCGGTGGGGGAATTGAGGGGGCGATCGGTGCAGTGCGGTGGTAATGGGGCCGGTTGTCGATCGGGAGAGGGTTGTTCCACGGGGCTATGCATTGAACTCAACTGATCAAGGTCCATCGGTTAAAAAGCATCTTTCCTGCCGTCAGAGCCGTAGGGCCGTGACGGGATCGAGCCGGCTGGCCCGAAACGCGGGAACATAGACCGCACCCACCCCGACCGCGAGGGCAGAGAGCAGGGAGGTGAGGGCTGTGGTCGATTGAAACTGGTAAGGAAGGGTGAAGAGGTTTGTCACCACAATCGTTACACCATGGACACTGATAATTGCTAGTCCCCCCCCAATCAGGCTTAGGAATATTGCTTCTAGGACAAACTGGAGCAGAATCTCTTGACGGGTGGCACCTAACGCAAGACGGAGGCCAATTTCTGATGTTCGCTCCACTACAGAGGCGATCGTGATATTAGTAATCCCCACTCCGCCAATAATTAATGCAATCACCCCCACCGCTAGGAGCGATCGACTTGCCATCCGTAACATCTGCTGTTGCTGGACTAAATCCTCTGAATTACTCCAAGTACCAATGTATTCCGCATTGGGATAGCGGTTATTGATTAATATCTCCAGTTCTTCTTGGATAGCTGGGATTGAGTCTAGACTAGGCGGTTTAACCATCAGACTGTTAATATATCGCGTCCCAATCATGGATAGGGCTAAGGTGTGGGGAATCCAAATGGTACCATTCGGTTCTTCCCCCCGATAAAACCGTTTGGTTTCCATGACCCCCACGACTGTGTAGGGGCGGTTAGCCACAAACATTCGCTTACCGATCGGGTCGTCCTCCTGAAAGAGCGCATTTGCTAGCACTTGATCGACCACCACCACCGCACGGTACTCCTCGTAATCTGCGGTGCTGAAAAAGTTGCCCTGCAGGATACGTTGATCCAAATTTTCGAGGATATCCGGCGTGACCCCCTCAATCGAGATTTCCTGGGTCTGCTCTTGATACAGTGCCAGTCCATAATCAACCCAAATGAGACCACTCACGGCATCCACTGCCGGAAGACGCTTTTTAATGAAGGATAAATCATCAAGTTGAAAGTCTGTGCCATCTTTGCTGTACATATAGGCCAGAATCTGGGGAGCAACCCGCTGATCTAGCTCGGCTTGGAGGATGGCATTGCTAATGTCACGGACCTGAAGGGTAGCATTCACGGCGGCAACTCCCATAAATACGCCCAGTGTGGTCAGGCCGGTGCGCACCAGATTACTGCGCAAGGATGTGGCCGAGAGTTGGATTAAGTCCAGGATAGAGAGTGCCATTGTTGCAAGTATTGTGAAACGGTGGGATTGGGAGGATGTTTGGAAACTTCGGCTAGGTCCCGACTAAAACATGCGCCCGGAAAAAGTGGCTCTTGCAAAGGGGGGTTAGGGGGGATTCTCTTAGGTTTATAAATATCCTCTGAAGGGCTATGGCACGGGATAAACCTAGATTGCGTGTGTTGTGGCTGGAACCCTGTGCTAGGACGGGACGGATTATCAATTCCCTGGAGAAGCCTTGGAATATCAGCGTTAAGCGTTACATGTCTGCCCCCAGTTCTATGATCTAGTTCTATGATCCAGGTCTATGATCTAGGGGTTGGGTCCCTGGTTCTGGGGCAGTCTCGGGTTAGCCGTCTCGGGGGCACCTCGATTAATTGAGGCAGGCGGCTTCGCCGCCTGCCACACCCCTGATTCTTGCGTGGATCACCAGGCGAAAATTTGGATTTTTCGAGGTGCCCTCGGGTTAAATGATGACAGACCCTAGTGATGGGACGTTGCCATAAACCCCAATTCATCGCGATCTTTTGCCTCTGCGTCAGATCCAGCTTCATCCTCATCTGGGACTAGGATCGACGGATCATAATTAACCCTTTGATTGTCTGTAATTTCACCTGCTTCCAAAATCAGAATCTCATCTGCGGCCAGTCCCTCCGTTACCTCCACCATTGTTAATCCTTCTAGTCCCAGCTCGATCGATCGCCGTTCTGCTTGATCCTGGGCATTCACCACCCAGACAAACGGATCTCCCTCCCGGTCTTGGACAGCCTCTAGGGGGATCTGTACCACATCCGTCGCTTGGTTCAGAATCAGCTCCACGTTGACTAATGTTCCCGGAATCAAGGTCCGTGATGGCTCACTTAGCCTTACCTGGGCTGAAATCTGCAATTGACCTGAATCTCGACCTCGTGAGGATGTGCTAGCACCAACAATTCGAGAGAGCTCTACCAATTCTCCCGTATAAATCTCCGGATTAGGACCGATAACGGTTACCCGTGCCTCTTGGCCTAACTTCACCTTTGGCGCACTCAGCAACGAGAGATTTAACTGCACCACTTCCTGATCCGGATTACCCACCGTCACAAGATCGCTCTCTAAGGTCGCCACATCACCGGGCTAAACTGCAATATCGAGTATGATGCCGCCACTGGGCGACATAATTCTGCTTTCCTCCAGTTTACCCAGGATTTCTCGCCGTCGCAGTTGTAACTGTGCTAGGTTCAGCTCTGCTTGTTGTAGGGCAATTTGTGCATCGGTTTGGATTTGATCTAATGCTTCCTGGGCCCGTTGAAACTTGAGCCGATGCTGTTCTAAATCTAATTTGATGCTGGCTAGCCGAGTTTGGGCCTCTTGGTAGCTAAAGGTGGCGGACTGGACCCGGTTACGTTGACTGCTGAGATCATCCCCCGCTGCAAAGCCTAAATCAAAGAGTTCCTGCACATCTTGCAGCTGAGTTCTCTCATTGGCCAAGGTGTACTCGGCCTGGGCTAGGGATCGCTCTGCATCGGTTACGCTCAACTGTCGTTTTTGGAGCTCAAACCCCAAATCCTCCACCGCCACCTCCGCCTCTCGCACCTTCAAACGGGCCTGCTCCAATCCAGTCTGCTGCTTCTCCATTTCCAAGTCATGGTTTGCGAGCAGCGTTAATTGCCCGGGGTTACGCAAGGTGACCAGAATGTCCCCCGGTTCGACCCGATCGCCTACTGTTACCCACACCTTATCCACCGTGACCCCATCTGCGGGGGCTGTCAGGGTCTGTTGGTTGCCCAGTTCCAGGGTGCCACTTTCATTGAGGGTTTGCTCCACGGTCCCCTGCTCCACCCGCTGCACCGGTATTGGCATCTCCTCCGATCGGCCCTGGCGCCAGATCCACAGACCACTGCCAAGACCCATCAGTATCAGTGTCGGAATCAGCCAACGCCAGCGTCGGTGGGGGGGACGGTTTAAAGTTGCAGTCATAACAAAGACCGGTAGATGAAGGCTAGCGGGGGTCTCTCTCTTGTTGGCAGTCTATCCCTCAACCTGGCGTGAGGACTGGATAACGGCCCGGTCTGAGGACTGGAAAATCCCTAGAACGGTGAGAGATCGGTGTCGATCGAGAACAAAAAGCCACTTTCCTGGAGTGAGCTATTATCGTTATCCCCATTATTAATCAGAGGCAACCCCCAGTCGAGGCGTGCGGTGACTCGATTGGCAAAGCGCCATCGGAGTCCGAGGCCGATCGAGGCAAGGCGAGCCTCCGCCGGTTCTTCCCGATCGCCACTGTTCCAGCCCACCCCATAGTCAAAGAAGGGGGTCACCTGAGCCACACTATTAATCTGATTGATGCGGAAAATGGGGATTCGGGCTTCGATCGACCCGAAAAAGCCATTGTCGCTCAGTAACTTGTCCTGACGGTAGCCGCGCACACTGCCAAAGCCGCCATTGCTAAATTGCTCCAGGGACAGTAGGGGTCGATCGGCCAGTTGCATATTGCCCTTCACCAGTAGCAGCGTATCCGGCGCAAACTGGCGTACCCACTGGGCCTGTCCCTGCCAGCTAAAAAAGCTACTATCCGGTAAATCGGTATTTTGGGTTGCCCCCAGCCAATCGGTGCCAATATTGAACTGGGAACGCATCCCCAGCACCTGTTGCGCCCCCCGCTGGGTCCATTCCTGGCTCACATTAATCACTGAGAGGCGGGTTTTACCATCATCTCCCGCTCCTTCCGATAGGGGGAAGTCAAAGCGGATCCCCTCCACTTCTAAGGAGGTGGAGGTCAAACGATGATTCAGACCAAGGCCTAACGCGATTTCCTGGGTTGGGGTTTGGAAAACCGGCTGTCGTAGGGCTAATTCCCAGGTTTGGGCCACGGATCGAATCTCCAGGATATCAAAGGGATCTTCAATGACCTGGCTCCCACTGCGACTATAGAAGAAACGCATCGTGCCATTGTGGGCATTGACCGGTACGGTATAGTCCACATCGACGGCGTTGCTGGCCCGGGTGTTGTTGTAGCGTACTCCCAGGGCATCCCCAAAGCCCAATAGGTTCCCTTCACGAATATTGAACTGGCGGCGATAGCTTCCCACACTGGGCACCCGACCGTTGTCGAGGGCCGCACCCATGGAAAAACTGGGGGCTTTGGTTACGGTTAGGTCCAAAATACTCTCACCGGGCTGAACTCCCATGGATAGCTCCGCCGAGAGGGTCTCAATGAGCGGATCCAACTGGAGGAGCTGCAATCCCTGGAGCAGTCGATCGCGATGAAGTGGATTGCCCGCTGCCTTGCGAATCCGACTGGTGACATAGCTCTCCCGCAGTCGCCCCAGTCCTCCGCTTTCCCCCGCTTCAGGTTCCTTAATATTGATTTGGGTTAGGGCCGCTTCCACCACCTGGAGCACCACCACCCCATCGGTGAGGGTTTGCTCGGGTAGAAAGGCCAAGGAATACAAATATCCTTGATCCTCATAGAGTTTTGTGACCGCCGATCGGGCTTCTAGCAACTGGGCAAAGGACACCGCCGGTCCTGTAAAGTTCGCTGTGGTGGCTGTGAGTTCGGCCTCACTAAAGACCGTGCTTCCCTGCACCTCGTAGCGATCGACCCGAATGGTTTCTAAACCAGGTCCTAACGTTTCGCCCTCGGGCTGAAACTGGGGAGACTGGAGCAGCTCTTCCGGGGGAGGGAGTGATGGGGAGTTGGTTTCACGCGGTTCTGGTACGGTTTCCTCCGGCAGTGTGTCCAGCCGTTCCGTCTCGTCCTGGGCCCCTTCCAGTAAACGTGGGTCGAGGCGATCACGCACCGTGTCGGGCACCGCACCGGGGGGAATCTGGCTCAGCAGGTGGGATCCCCACACAATGGGAACCTGTGGTGTTGGCTGGGTTCGACCCTGCACCTCGGCGGCGCTTGGTATGGGGATGAACAGCCCTCCCCAACTCATGATCAGAGGTATGAGCACTGCGGCTGGGGCCTGGAACGATTGGAGACGAGAGCTGCACATATTCTCGAAAACGGGTAACAGGGGTGGACTGGGCTTCCATTTTAGGCAAGAGTACCCCATGCAGTCAGGAAGCGCTAGCATAATCGACAAGATTATGGCTGAAAAACGCTGGGTGAGACGTCTCTAAGAGGTTTTTCTCGATTCTAGCCCTCTAATCCTTCTGCTGCTAAGGCGAGGACTGCCCCCGGGGCGTTGCTCTCGGGGGAAAAGGATGGACTAGGGTGGGGTTGCGATCGACCTAACTCGCGATATAGATCTTCCAATAGCGTGATATTTTTGCTGAGGGAGTAGCGATCGAGGGTGCGATTCCGGGCTTTCTGACCTAAAATTACGGCCATTTCTGGATGATCTGAGAATAGAGGCAGGAGGGTTTGTAACTGCGCCACACAACGCTGGGGATTTAGGACAATTCCGGCCCCATGCTCAAGGACTTCCCCGTCCGCACCGGCATCCGTGGCTAGGCAGGCCACCCCACAGGCCATCGCTTCCAGCAGCGACAGGGACAGACCTTCCACAAAGGAAGGCAAGATAAAGACATCTGCACTTTGGAGAATCTCAATCCGGCGATCCTCCTGCGCCTCAAATCCCCACCAGGTAATGCCCTGATCTTCGGCACCATAAAATAACTCTAACGAAGCCTTCAGGGGACCATCCCCCACGATTAGCAGCCGGCAGGTGGGGGGGAGATTGGCTGCTTTCCAGGCTTTGAGCAGTGCTTCAACATTTTTTTCCGGGGCAATGCGACCCTGGTAGACAAAGAGACGATCGATCCCCCGTTCCTCCTTGAAGGTGGCGGGACCGGGACAGTAGCGATCCACATCCACCCCATTGGGAATCACCCGCAGTCGATCGCCGGGTACCCCCAGCCGAATCAAGAGTTCCCGCTGGATTTCGGAGAAAACAATGACCCGATCGTAGCGGGCTAGGGCGGGGGCATAGAGCTGATAGGTGAGGTGCTGGGTACCGGAGGTGAGGTTGCGCAGTTTGTGATCGAAGGGGGGATGAAACGTCGCCACCAGGGGGATTCCCAGCTCTTCGCAAATGTCCGGTAGCCGGAAATCTAGGGGTGACAGGGTGAGGGAAGCATGGACAATGTCGGGGTTCAGACAGCGTAGGGATTCCGTCAGGACCCGGCTAGCCCGAGGTGAAGGGATTGTATAGATCTGGGACTTGTAGATGCAGGGAATCGAGACTTCGCGGCAAATATCCCCCTCGCAGGTCACCAACATGGTCGTGGCGCTGGGAGAGGCAGCGGTGGGGTTGGCCCCTAGGTCGAGCTGATTAAGGATCCCATCCTCCTGGAGACTGTCCTGGGGTTCTTCCTTGGGATCTTCCCCCTGATCGAAGTGCAGGAAACTCACCCGGTAGTTCCGATCGAGGAGGAGATTGGTCACCTCACGACCATAGGTAACATTGCCGCAGAATGGGGATTTTTTGCCAAGCCAAGCGATATGCATGCAGATTTGGGGGATTCTACCAAGGGAATACTGAACAGACACCTCATTCACGGGGGTGAGCGGCTGTGCCATCCCACCCAGCTCGGATGCTTGCGGGGGGCATTCCACGAACAGTGGGGGTTTTGAGATGCCTGAAAGGAAAATTTTAAGGTTTTGTAAGTTCTTGCAATTTTACCAAGATCCCTGGAGCTTTTAGACCGGCCTTGGGGAATCCTGATTGTCAGGGCGATCGGTCCGTGACTCTGGTCCGGGGTGCTCCAGGCGTATCCCAGGTGAGTCCCTAGCGACGGCAAGGGAAGCCTTACCGCACAGCCGCCCACCCCGGACCCAGATTTTGGGTGAGTTGGGGGACGGGGTACCTCGAAGCATTTAGACTGTCACCGCAGTGTCCACGGCGGAACCAGGGCTATGGTAGGCGGCGCAGCTGTTCACCATACTCAATTGAGGTGCCCTCAAGTTGTTTGATGAAGTCTTGATGAAGCTTTCGTGAAGTTCCAATAAAGTTTTGATGAAGATTCAGGATGGTCTTTGTGATTGAACCGGATTTTTTCTTGAACCCTAGAAAAAAACTAGTGCGACTGCTATATTGTGTGCACTGAATCTGAAGCTTCATGCTGGGATACTCGTCAATAGATTGGCTCCTGGTCATAGGAACGCTGTGCCTAGGAGCTAATTTGTAAAGAGCACCTCAATGAATTATGGCGTGGGCTGTCTCCCAAAAATTTGGATTAATCGCGGTGCATTAAAGAAAATATTAAGCAGTCTAGGGTGATGACAGAAAAAGGGTTTTAGGCGATTATCATCCTGTTGGATGATTCTCTATAACTCTTGGTATACAGCCCCTTTTTCGCCTGCTTCAATTAGCTCTAGAGGGTACCTCGATTTGAGATTCTGTCCTCTCTGTACCGGACAAAACCCTGGAAATACCTACTATACAAGGGTTTTAGGCGATCAGCCTCAAATGCTTAGCCTACAAGGGTTTGGGGCCATGCTGATCACTTTTTTGTCCGGTACTTAGTTCTGT
>JAYKIB010000184.1:0-3963 GCA_035285005.1 Prochlorothrix sp. | reverse complement strand
CAGCAACACTGCTCATCCTCTGTACCGGACAAAACTTTGGAAACGCCTACCATACAAGGGTTTCAGACGATCAGACTCAAATGCCTACCCTGTAAGGGTTTAGGGCCATTCTGATCACTTTTTTGTCTGGTACTGAGCCCTGCGACAGGCAATTAAAGAGCGCTTACAGCTGACCTTAACCTTACAAAACCAGCGGAAATCCTTCCAAAATCTTCTGGATAAGATCCCCAATATTATTGCTCGTTTTGATGCTAGCCTCCGCCATGTTTATGTCAACCCTGCCGTTGAGACGATTACGGGTATTCCTGCTGCCGAATTCCTGAATAAAACTAACGCTGAGTTGGGAATGCCGCCGGATTTAGTTCACCTCTGGGAAAATGAGATCCTGGAGGTGTTCACCAGTGGTCAGCCCGGTTCCATGGAGTTTGTCTACAGCAGTAACCCCCAGGCCCCGGCTCAGATGTTCCAGTCCTACCTGGTGCCCGAATATGCGGAACAGGGCGACGCAGCCCCCACGGTGGAATATGTGCTGGCCATTACCCGCGACATTACCGCCGAAAAACAAATGGAGTTACAACTGCGCCTCGCTGCTGAGCAGGATGGCCTCACCCAGTTAGCCAACCGTCGTACCTTCGATCGAACCTTGGACGAGTACTGGCAGGAGGCACTCCAAACCCACCGGCCGATCGCCTTGATCCTCTGTGACGTGGACTTTTTCAAAGCCTATAACGATTGTCACGGCCATGTGGCTGGAGATACCTGCCTACAGCAGATTGCCCAAACCCTCCAGCAAACGGTGACCCGTTCCCATCTGCGCTCCCAGGGGGTGGTTGCCCGCTATGGTGGTGAAGAATTTGGCATTATTTTGCCCGCCACCCCCCTCAGCAGTGCCCTAGACCTGGCCCAGGCCGTGCGCCAAGCCATTAATCACAACCCCATCCCCCACCATGGGTCGCCCCTGACTGACCACATCACCCTCAGTCTTGGTTGCACCAGCGGCATCCCCACCGAGGCCCTGAGTCCTGCTGACTTCATTCGCATGGCCGATCGCTGTCTTTACCAAGCGAAGCAGCAGGGGCGCGATCGGGTGGTGGGTGACGGGTTTACGCCGGACCAATAGCCTCGATCGCCGCTTCCAGGGCGATCGCCACATGGGTCCAGTGGGTCCCCCCTTGGCAGAACACCACATAGGGATCCCGCAGGGGGCCATCGGCGGAAAACTCCGACGTACTGCCATCAATAAACGTCCCCCCCGCCATCACCAATTGACTATCGTAACCGGGCATGGGAGCCGGAACGGGATCAAGGTAGGAGCCAATGGGGGAGCAATTTTGGATGGCGCGGCAAAACGCGATTAACTTATCTGGGGATCCCAATTTTACGGCTTGGATCACATCGCGTCGTGGAGCTTGGGGCAGGGGATTGACCGGATAGCCTAACTGCTGAAAGACCTGGGCGGTGAGATGGTTCCCCTTGAGGGCTTCCCCCACCATTTGGGGGGCCAGAAACAGCCCTTGGAACAGGAGCCGGTTTTGATCAAAGGTGGCCCCTCCCTCGCGTCCAATGCCGGGAGCCGTCAGCCGACAGGTGGCTTGTTCCACCAGATCCGCTTGCCCCGCCACATACCCCCCTGCAGTCGCGATCGTCCCCCCCGGATTTTTGATCAACGACCCCGCAATTAAGTCCGCCCCCACCGCCGGTGGTTCCTGGATATCCACAAATTCCCCATAGCAATTATCGACAAAACAAATCGTATTGGGGTTTTGGCTTTTGACAACCTCAACAATGCGTTGAATCTCCGCCAACGAAAGACTCGATCGCCAACTATAACCACAGGATCGCTGAATTAAAACCAGACGTGTTTTTGGCAATATTGTTGTTGCTAAAGTCGGCCAATCTATCTCCCCTTGAGCAGTTAGTTCCAATTGGCGATAGGTAATCCCAAACTCCGCCAGCGATCCCTGCCCTGGTTCCCGCAGCCCGATCACCTCTTCCAGCGTGTCATAGGGAGCACCGGCCACCGCCAGCAACTCATCCCCCGGACGCAGCACCCCATAGAGACAGGCTGCGATCGCATGGGTACCCGACACAAACTGCACCCGAACCGCCGCTGCCTCTGCGCCCATTAAATCCGCAAAAATCTGGTCTAGGACCTGTCGCCCCAAATCATCATGGCCATAGCCGCTCACACTTGAAAAATGATGGGTTCCCAGCCGGTGCTGGCGGAAGACAGTCAAAAGTCTTTCTAAATTTTTCTTGACCTGAGCGTCAATACCAGAAAAAATTGGACGTAGTGCATTTTCTGCCTGGTGGATTTGTTCGCTGATATACATCCAGACCTCGATAGGCGAGCATTGGGAGACTTCCATTATCCCTGGTGACGGTACCCTGTCTAGCTTCGGCCCCCCTGGCCCTCAACGACCCAGGATCCGCAAGGAGTTGGGAACCACGCCCCATACGGTTTTTTTTGGTATGCCTGCCTATAATGGTTGAGGCTGGGAACTGTTGTCTCGAGCGTTACCGATCGATCGACTGAGAGTCCAAAGGTGCAACCCCAGGAAATGGCCTCCCGGATCTTGCTTCCCGGAAACATCCTGAACCGCATCCCGGTAGACCGATCGATCATCGCCCTGGCGCAAGCCTGATGACCCCAAGTAGTCTTCGTGTAGCCTCAGGCCAACGGCTTTCCCTAGACTTGGTGCGGCTCTAGGCTCGCATCCCGAGCCTCAACAGGCCAAGTGCACTCCGTTTGTCGTATTTGAAAATTTGCATGACCGTAGCTGCTGCTGAAAAACGTCCTTTAGATTGGCTCACAATCACATTTATTTCGGGACTACACATTGGATCGCTCTTAGTGCTTCTGCCCAGCAACTTTACCTGGGCGGGCCTGGGTTTGGCCCTCTTTATGTACTGGCTCACGGGTTGTGTGGGAATCACAATGGGTTGGCACCGGCTGATTTCTCACCGAAGCTATCAAGTGCCCAAGTGGCTTGAGTACGTTTTTGTCTTCTGCGGAAGCCTCTCCTGCCAAAGTGGTCCGACTGAGTGGATTGGCCTTCACCGTCATCACCACGCCTACTCGGACACCGATCAGGATCATCATAGTTCTAAAAAAGGATTCTGGTGGAGTCATATCAATTGGATGTGGTTCCAGGTCGAAGCACGGAAGGAATTGCCCCGCTTTACCCGCGATATTGCAAACGATCCCTTTTATAAGTTCTGCGATAAGTACTTTATTCATATCCAGTTTGTTCTCGGCTTCCTCTTTTTCATTGCCGGAGATCTTCTCGTGGGCAACGGTTGGTCCTTTGTGGTGTGGGGGATCTTCTTCCGACTCGTTTTCCTCTACCACTGCACTTGGCTGGTCAATAGCGCCACTCACAAATTCGGCTACCGTACCTACACAACCGAAGATAATTCCACCAACTGCTGGTGGGTTGCGCTCCTGGCCTTCGGTGAAGGTTGGCATAATAACCACCACGCCCACCAGTACTCTGCCCGTCATGGTTTGAAGTGGTGGGAATTTGATATCACTTGGATTTTGATTAGTCTTTTGGAACGGTTGGGACTGGCCAGAAAGGTCAAGCTGATTGATCCGGCTGAACTGGCCTAGGGCCGAGGGGGACCGATCCCCTCTGTTCTGACCCCTGACGGATCCTCCCGATCGGACCCCCCAGGCATTACTGTTGGCAATAGTGTCCTACACGACGGGGGATCTCGATTGGGCACCTCGATTAGTTGGGGTGTGCGGCCTTCGCCATCTTTTGCCAGCTTAGGGATTTTGGACCACTCCTGCGGGGGTGGTTTTTTTATGGGGTACCGCGCTGTCCGGGGTCGGGCGGCGCAGCCGCCTAACCCCAACCCTGACCCTATTGCTGCCCTCACCTCTGTTCCCACAGTGGGGCACCTCGATTAATTGTGGCCGGCGGCGCAGCCGCCGGCCACAACCCTGATTGTGCTGTG
>JAYKIB010000183.1:0-5655 GCA_035285005.1 Prochlorothrix sp. | reverse complement strand
GTCGGGTTGTCACGGCAGTCAGAACAACCCAGCGCAAAAACTGACGACGGCGAAGTAGAGGGTGCATAGAGGGGTTAGGCAAAAAGTGGAGAGGCACCCCAATAAATTTAGGGCACCTCGATTAATTGGGTTAGGCGGCTTCGCCGCCTAACCCAACCCTAATTCTGCCATGGGCACTACGATCGAAATTTGAATTTTTCAAGGTGCCCGTGAGGATGAATTCAATTGGGCGGCTTCGCTGCCCAACCCAAACCCTGATTTTTGCGTGGGCAATCTCCCCATCATGGGGATTAATGAAGGTGTCCTGGGAGAGGGAGGGAGTACAAAGCTAGCGTGAACTAAGCTGCCTTGAGGACCGGCGCTGCCTGCAGGAGCATACGGGTGTAGGGATGCTGGGGATCGTGAAAAACCTGATCCGTAGGGCCGATTTCAACGATTTTGCCGCCCGACATCACCGCCACCCGATCGCAAAACGATCGAGCCACCCACAAATCATGGGTCACAAAAATATAGGTCAACGCAAACTCCCGCTTCAGTTCCTGCATCAAATCCAGCACCTGAGCCTGCACCGTCGCATCCAGCATACTGACCGGCTCATCACACAGCAGTAACCGAGGCCGCGTAATCAGGGCGCGGGCGATCGCCACCCGCTGCTGCTGACCCCCGGAGATTTGGTGCGGACGACGGCTGTAGAACTCGATCCCAGGACTGAGGCCAACCCGCTCCAGCATTTGCAATACCTGGGGCTCAGCAGCGGCCTGATTAGCCGCCAAACCATGGATAATGAGGGGATCCGCGATGCTTGCTCCCAGGGTCATGAGGGGATTGAGGCAGGCGCGGGGATCCTGGAAAATCATCTGCATCGATCGCCGCTGCCGATGTAGGGCCTGGGGCGACAGGCTCACTAAATTCCGCCCCTCAAACTCGATCGTGCCCGAGGTGGGACGAATCAGCTGAAGAATCGTCCGGCAGAGTGTACTTTTGCCACAGCCGGACTCCCCCACTAAACCCAGGGTTTCCCCCGCCTCCACCTCTAAATTTAAGCCATCCACAGCCCGAATCACCTGGGACTGTTGCCCCAACAACCGTCCCACCAAACCACGCTCCAAGGTGTAGTGCTGGCAGACCCGATCGAGCCGCAGGATCCCAGAGGAACTGGTCGGAGAGCTGGTCGGGGAACTGGCCGGAGATTGGGACTCGGTTGGGGGACTGGCCGGGGGAGCCAGGTGCCGATCCCCATGCAGTTGCAGGGCGGCCCGGAGTAGGGTTTGGGTGTAGGCGTGCTGGGGCTGGTGGAGCACGGTCTGGGTTGGTCCCTCCTCCACTTTTTCGCCGTCGTACATCACCGCAATTCGATCGCAGTACTGCCCCACCAAAGCTAAATCATGGGAAATGAGAATCAGGCCCATGGAGCGCTCGCGGCACAAACGGGTCAATTCCTCAAGGATCTGGGCCGCAACCGTCACATCCAGGCTTGTGGTCGGCTCATCGGCCACAATGAGCTTCGGATTCAGCAACAGGGTCAGGGCCATGGCGACCCGCTGCCGCATCCCCCCACTAAACTCATGGGGATATTGATTGACCCGATCGCGACTAATTTTCACCGCATCCAGCACCTCCCCCACCCGATCGCGAATTTGGGATGGACTCAGATCGGGCCGGTGGGCCTTAAGGGTTTGGGCGCAGTGGTTGCCGATCGTCATGAGGGGATCCAGCCGCGTCATCGGATCCTGGAACACCAGGCCCACCGCTTCTCCCCGGAAGCGCCGCAACGGTCCCGCTTTCAGATCCAGCACCGGCGTTCCCTCAAAATCCAGCCGCCCCGTCATTTGACTCCCGGCGGGCAACAGTCGTAGAATCCCCCGCCCGATCGTGCTTTTGCCACAGCCCGACTCCCCCACCAAGCCCACACAATCTCCCGCATCCAGGCACAGGTTCACGGCTTGGACGGCTGGCTGGGTCGATCGGGGATAGGTGATTGAGAGGTTCTGTAGGGTAAGCAGGGGGGCGGGTGAGGTGACCATAGGGAGTTCTCTGGGTTGTTTTTGATAGTCGTCAATACTTTGTCAATACCTTGTCAACACTCTATCGAGCACCTCGCAGCATCCAGCGTTCCGTCCTGTGATCCACCGAAGAGGATGTTTGAAACCCTAGGAGAATCCTCCCTAACCCCTCTTTACAAGGGGACGACCTCTTCTTCCCCCTTCAAAAGGGGGACCGAGGGGGATTCTGCAAGAACCTACGGTCCTTACCAGGGGGGACAACCTCTTCTTCCCCCTTCAAAAGGGGGACCGAGGGGGATTCTGCCAGGGCCTATGGCCCTGGCAGAAGTGTCCAAACATCCTCTAAGGGGCGGGGTTGAGGCATGCGGCGAAGCCGCATGCCTCAAGGAATCAAGGTGTCCAATACTGGGTCAATACGGGCCTATACCGCAATGGCTAGGAGGACTGGAAGCCCCCTTTCTTACCCCAAACCCCCATTTATCGTTCAAAACGACGCATCAAATACGCCACCCCAAAATCACCATTCGGGTGGTTCTCCAACACCTCCGCCAGGGCAAAGATCTGGGCCGCCACCTCGGGACCAAGCTTATCGATCGTCGCCTGTTTCTCCTGCTCCAGGGTTTCATGGCGACGCACCTGGGCCTGCCACTCCTGGGTAAACAGAACCGGAATCGTGCGGTGCAACCCCAGTCGTTCCAAAATGGCCCATTCGCCCCGATCGCACCAAATTCCGCCGCAATTGGGACAGCGCTCCACAAAAAAAGGCCGCGCCCAATTGACCTTAGCCCGGGACAAATAATGGTTACAGGCCGGACAGAGGGCCGCCTTGGCATCGTAGGGAGCCGGCTGGAAGTCGATATCTACAGACTGCTCCAACTGGTCCGGCGTGGGTTCGATCGGGGTCTGTTGGCCTTGCCAAGCATCATAGTCATCAGAAGCAATCCAAATGCCCTCGCAATCAGGGCAGCACTGGGCGGGTAGGTCTCCCCCCAGCAGACTACTGGGATTGAGGGAAGTTTGGCGATCTTTGGGGCAAAGTACAGACACAGCGAAACCGGGGCGATAGGATAGGTTGATTCAAAAAATACCTAAAAAATACCGCACTTCTCCCACGCCTGAAAGGTTTGGGGCCAGTCTTTTCCCACAATCCGCCAATTGCAGGGCACCGCGAAAAAATGCAGAATTTTATATCCGTCAACCCAGTAACGATCGGCGTGTGGCGATCGTCACACATCATCAAGGTGCCCCATCAATAATCATTATCCGCTACACAAATTCCTTTGCACTTGATCCCATTGGTGGCGGTGCGGCGACAGTGGGGACAAAGGATTTTCTCAGCTTCGCTTTCGCTTTTCGTACCATTCGCGGTGTTCACGGCTGGCTCTGTCTCCGCGATCGATGGCGTTGCAGAGGTTCCAGGGAGGCCAGACACTGTAGCGGCGCCAGACGTTGGAGCTCCCAACGTGAATCGGCCCAAGCGGCTGGAGTCGTCAAAGCTCCCAGCAGGATTGGAACGACTCGGATCATTAGAACTGGGGTGACTGGAACTGCGGATGGAGGCCATAGGTTTTAGGAGGTCGATGTTCGGCTCTGAACGTTCTCCCCTCCATTGTAACGGACTGTAACAATCTCCCATCGTCGCGATCGATCGCCCCGGCCCCTAGTGTACCCATCTCAGCGATCGAACAAGGGACATCGCAGCAAAAGGGGTACTATAACGGTTAACCCGATGCCCCCCAGTCCTCCAGCCCCATGACCCCAGCCGATCGAGCCGTTCCGCCCCAAGCCGACCCCTTCCCCCTCAAAAATCGCACCGTCGTCATTACCGGCAGCACCCGAGGGATTGGCCGCATCATGGCCGAGGCGATCGTGATGGCGGGCGCTAACCTCGTGGTGACAGCTCGCACAGAAGCGGCGATCGAGGTGACAGTGGCAGAACTCCGTAGCCTCGCAGAAGGACCCATTCAAGGACAAACCCAAGAACCCATTCAAGAGCAGAATCCGGCACAGGTGTGGGGGCAAGTCTGCGATGTGAGCCAACTTGAACAGGTGGAAGCCTTGGCCCAGGCGACGATCGATCGATTTGGGCAACTGGATGTGTGGTTCAACAATGCGGCGGTGACCCATGCCTTTGGACCCGTTTTAGATATTCCCTACTCCCAATGGCGGCAGGTCATTGACACCAACATCGTGGGAACGTACCACGGTACGATCGCAGCCCTAAAACAGATGCTACCTCGGGAAAAAGGGGTCATTATTAACTTCTTGGGCGCGGGCACCTCGGGAGATGTAGCCAACGGCTATTTAAGCGCCTATACAGCATCTAAGGCAGCTGTTCAGCGATTTACTCAAGTGGCAGCCGATGACTATAAACAGAGTGGGATCAAAATCTGCGGCCTCAACCCCGGTTTAATGCCCACGGATTTGACGGTGAAGATTGAGCCGGTGAATGAAGAGGCCCAGCGCCGTTTGAAGTTTCTACGCTTTGGACTGCGTTGGTTCGCGACACCCCCGGAGAATATTGCAAAGATGGCGCTAAAACTCGCCACAGATGGGCCTCAGGTGAAAAATGGTGGCTTCTATCGCTGTCTTCCAGACTTACGTTTGAATCTACAGCGAGGGATTCAAGGGAGTCATTTACCCACCCCGTCCCAGCCGCAATGAGAGCCAGTAGGGTAGCCAGCAAGATGCGGGCAGTCCCTGGCAACCGATCGGTCCACTGCCATTCCCCCCCATCGTCCCCAATCCGTTGCCCGAGAGTCTTCGCCCAAAACTCTCCCCCTGAAACCCGTCACCTCCAACGCCTAAAACCCGTCGCCTGAAATCCGCTACCCGAGATTCCTCGCCTGAAACCCGTCGCCTAAAATCCGTCGATCGATCCTGCCATGGTCTCCTGCCCTGAACCGATGCCCCCCAAGTCTCCTCCCCCCTCAACGACATCCTCCCCACCGGATCCCTCCATCCAAGACCGGACAGCAGATTCGCTGACCCCCGACCCGGCCCTAGCAGACTCCGTTCCTCCTACACCGGATGCAAAGCCTGGTTCCGGGGGATCCGATCTAAAATCTCCAGATTCCGGCGCGCTTAACCCAGAACCAGGCATAGAAACCCCCACCCTAGAACCAGCGGCGCCAACAGCCCCTAGCAGAACAACACGCAAAAATCCCCCGATCGATCGGGCACTCTTACTGAGAATTGAAGCCATTCTCTATCTGAAGGCGCGTCCCCTGCGGCTAACGGACTTAATAGACTATGCCCAGTGCGATCGGGAGGCCGTTCAATCCGCCTTAATCGCACTCATGGAGGACTACAGCCAGCGTCAAGGTGCCCTGGAGGTGGTGGAAACCAGTGAAGGCTTTAGCCTACAGCTTCGATCGGGATTTGAAGCCCTTGTCCAAACCCTCATCCCAGTCGATCTAGGGGTGGGGGCCCTGCGTACCCTAGCCGCGATCGCTTTGAAAAAAGGTATTACCCAGACTGATTTAGTGGATTTGCGGGGATCGGGAGCTTATCAACAGGTTCAAGCCCTGGTAGAGCAGGGATTTGTCCAAAAACGTCGCCACAAAGAGACCCGCTCCTACTGGCTCCAGGTCACTGATAAATTCCACCGCTATTTTCAAACCCAGAAGTTACCTAAACCACTCAGTGCCTA
>JAYKIB010000182.1:0-4698 GCA_035285005.1 Prochlorothrix sp. | reverse complement strand
CCAGTGGGAGAAAATAGCCAGATCATTGGTCTACTGAGGTATTCGCCGATCCACCACTGGCTTGATAGGCTTCAAGCCTTCAGATTCACTCTCAGCCTGTTTTCTCGAAAGTGGGATGCTCCCCAGTAGTCTCATCACACACCTGCCCTATCCCAAACTCGCTGCTATGATGTCTTTGTCTTGATGCTTCGTGTACAGCTGCCTTTTCCCAAGTCTTCCCCTATCCCCATTCCCTTGCACCCTCAGCGCCCCCTAGAAAGCCAATAAATTTATGCAACAGGAGGTTGTTCAAAACTTCTTAGATTTACCCGGCATTATGGGCGTGGCACTGATGGATGGCCGATCGCGCCCCTTTTTCTGTGGTATCGACCAATTCCTCAACTTTCAGCAGAAAGAAGCCCTCGCCCAGGGCATTCGCCAGGTCATCGAAACCACCCCTGAAAGCTTCACCGACTTCAAGTTTCAGTTCAGTGAAACCCAGATTTATATCTATAAGCTCAATAAAGGGCTAATTCTTTTGGTTCTGGCCAATAATACCCTAACCCAGAACGACTACGGGCCGATCGTCCTCCGCCTCAAGGCTACGCTTCAAGAAGACCTGGGCAACGCGATCGCCACCTTCCGTCTCCTCGTGGGCAACGCCACCCTCAGCGGCCAAAGCTACTGGAACACCAAGTCGGGCGTGGCCACCAACCCCACCAAAGACAACCTCTCGACCAGCAAAACCGGTATCCCCGGCCCCAGAACCGCCGCCCCCAACCCCGCCACCCAAACCCAGCCCAGCACCGCCACCAATCCCGCCACCCAAACCAATCCCGATGCCGCCGCCAGCGCCACGATTAAGGCCTATCTAGACGCGCTGAACCAACTGAGCCAGTGCGCTAAGCAATATTTAGGCACCGCCGTGATTGTGAACTACTGGAAGTCGAGCCGCCCCGATGATGACTGGCTCACAGCCTTTGAGGTGGAGCGCTCCGCCAGTCTCAAACTGGTTGCCGCCAGTGCTGCCCTCAGCCGCCAAACCGCCAATGCCCGCCAAGCCAAGCTCCTGCGGGAGTGGGTCGCCGCTTTTGTCAAACGCTGCTCTGTGGTGATCCGAGACTTTTCCAGCATTTTAGATAAGGGGGGACTGGATGACCAGGCCCGCAAGCTGCTGCTGTAGCATCGAGATTCTCGCGGTATGGTTTTAGGGTCTGCACATGATCGGGAGATCCTAGGGTGAACAGCACTGCACAAACAAATGGAGATGGGGCGGATCAAGGTCAAGTCGTCTCGGAAGACCGCAAGCAACCCCTCACAGACCAACCCCTCACAGACCAACCCCTCACAGACTGGGACGTGGTGGTGATCGGCAGCGGCTTGGGCGGCTTAACCGCCGGAGCATTGCTGGCCCGCTATGGTCGATCGGTCCTTGTCTGCGAAGCCCACACCGTCCCCGGGGGCGCAGCCCACGACTTTGAACGCCAGGGCTTTCGCTTCGACTCTGGTCCCTCCTTCTACTGCGGCCTCCAGGATCCCCACAGTGCCAACCCCCTGCGCCAGGTGCTGCAAATCCTAGGCGAGTCCATCGATTCAGTCCCCTACGATCCCCTCGGACACTACCACTTCCCCGAAGCCACCATTGCCGTCCACGGCAACAGCGAAGACTACCAACGATCGCTCCAAACCGTTGCCGACACCCTGCCAGAAGTCGATCGGGACTTAGCCCAACAATTCGCCAACTTTGAAGCGCCCCTGCTCCGCCTCTACCAAGTATTGCGTCAAATTCCCGTCGCTGAACTGCGGGGAGACTGGGCCGTGCTGCTGGGCCTGTTCCGTCGCCACCCCCAGGCCATGGCCCAGTTGCTGCCCTTCCAACTCCTACTCCAGGGATCCGCAGGACAGGTCATGGACCGTACCGTGCGGGATCCCTGGTTGCGGCGATTGATCGATGTGGAGTGCTTTTTGCTGTCGGGCATGAAGGCCCACGATACGGTTGCGCCGGAGATGGCCTTTATGTTGGGGGAACGGTCCCAGTCGGTGATTGACTACCCCGTGGGGGGCAGTGGGGCGATCGTGGCGGCCCTGGTGCGGGGGCTAGAACGCTGGGGGGGGCGGCTGCGGCTGCGCTGTCCGGTGGCCAAGATTTTAGTGGAAAAGGGACGGGCGATCGGGGTGCGATTGGCCAATGGGGAAGAAATTCGGGCCAAACAGGTCATTTCCAACGCTACGGTGTGGGACACCTACGGCAGCCTCTTGGACCCGGAGGATATTCCGGCGTTTTCCCGCCAAAAGGCCATGGCCACCCCAGCGGTGGAAAGCTTTATGCACCTACACCTGGGGATCCGAGCCGAGGGACTGGAGCACCTGACGGGCCACCATGTGGTAGTGCAGCGATCGGACTTGGAGATTACGGTTCCCGGCAATACCTGTATGATTTCGATCCCAACGGTTTGGGATCCCCACCTTGCCCCGTCGGGGTATCACAACCTCCACGCCTACACCTTGGAGCCGTTTAAAGATTGGGCCGGGATCGATCGTAACAGTGCCGCCTACCAGCAGCGCAAGCGGGAGCGGGCCCAGCCCCTCTTTGCCGCTGTGGAACGGGTGATTCCCGATCTTCGGCAGCGTCTGGAACTGGAGCTGATCGGGACACCCCTAACCCATGCCCGCTTCCTCCGCCGCCACCAGGGCACCTACGGCCCTGCGATCGCCGCCAGCCAGAGGCTTTTCCCCAGCGGCCAAACCCCGATCCAGAACCTGCACCGGGTCGGTGACAGCACCCTACCGGGCATCGGTGTTCCCGCCGTGGTTGCGTCGGGGCTGCTCTGTGCTAACCGGCTGGGGCTGGGGTGGTTTGAGACTCCGCCCGGTTTCTAAGGGAATTAAGTTTTCAAACATCCCCTCAGGACCACAGCCCCTAGATCCCAATCATTGCGTCTCAATCCTCTGGGCACCTCGATTAATCCCAATTTTTGGGAGATAGACCACGTAAACATCAGGGTTTGAGTGGGGCGGCTTCGCCGCCCCACTCCATGAATCTAAGGGCTCCTCTGCGTCTCAATCCCCTGCGTCTCAATCCTCATACCCCTCGCCCAGATGGGTCTGGAGAAAGGCCGTAAACAGCTTCACCTTCACCGATAAATGCCGATCGATCGGGTACAGCACCTGCACCCACAGCTCTGGCGCTTGATACTGCTCCAACAACCGCACTAGCCGCCCCGCCGCCACATCCGCCCCCACCAAGAACTCCGGCAACAGCACCACACCCAAGCCCCGCAGGGCCGCCGATCGCAACACCTCCCCGTTGTTAGAACACAGCACCCCCTTCACCGTCACCGTCTCCTCCCCCTCCGGTCCCGTGAATTGCCACTGGTTGCCCGTCGAGGAATAGCCATAGTGCAAACAGGAATGCAGGCGCAGATCCGCGAGGGTTTGGGGGCGATCGTGGTGGGCCAGGTAGTCCGGTGTGGCACACAACAGAAGCGGCGTGGGCCGCAGGGGATGGACCACCAGGTTCTGGGCCTGGAGGAGGGTGCTAATCCGCAGATGGAGATCATAGCCCGCCTCGAAGGGGTCCAAGGGTCGATCGTCCAGGGTCACCTGGAGGCGCACCTCGGGGTACTGGGCCGCAAACTCCGCCACCAAAGGGGCCAAGTGGTGCTGACCAAAGGACATGGGGGCATTAATTTTCAGCAGTCCCTTCGGCTCCACCTGGGCCTGGGACACGGACTGCTCAGCCTCGGCCAGATCCGAGAGGATTTGCAGGGCGCGATCGTAAAAGGCGAGGCCCGTGGGTGTGGGGGTCACCTTGCGGGTGGTGCGGTGGAGCAGTTGCACCCCCAGGGTATTTTCCAGATGGATCACCAGCTTGTTCACCGCCGATCGGGACACATTCATCCGTCGTGCTGCCGCCGCAAAGCCGCCCGCTTCCACCACCTGAGTAAAGGCTCGCAAACACTCGAATTTATCCATGCACTTGGGGTGGTTATCGGTTGTATGGGTTATCGAGGTGCCCTCGGGAGACTGGGCGGTTAATGTTCGTTACAAATCAGGTCAGTCGGGAGGCTATTGTATTTTAAGCTTTGAACAATAGGGCACGGGTCCCATCCCACTGGTCCCTTGCCCCAGCCTGAATTCTTGCCCGGTTCATTGCCCGATTCATCATCCCGTTCCATTACGCGTTGACCCGTTCCTACCCCACCCCCCTGTCCATGCCCCACTTTACCCAAAATTCCGCCGAAACCTTTTTGAATCAGTTTATCTGCCGGGAAGATATTGACGGTATTCCCGAGGATGAGCGGGCTAAAATTCGTGAGGCGCTCACCCTGCTAATTCCCCAGTCTGACTACCAAACCCTGGGCGTTTGTGCCGACGATCTTAGCCAAGCCGTAACCGCCCTGAACCACTACCTTAAGGGTCTTGGCCATGACCTCAGCCTTGAGAAACCCGAAGACAAGATCCCCAAGGGGTCGGTGTTTCTGAAGTACAACACCCGCAAGCAGGGCTACTACCTCGATCGCTACGAAGGCCCCTATCGGGGGGTGTTGGTGTCGCTCCAGTCCGACTATGTGGAGGGGCTCCAGGGCACCTATGGCCACTTTCCCCTCAACCTTTTCGGATAAGTCCCTAACGGGCACCTCGATTAACTCAAATTTTCACCGGGGTGCCTACAGCGGAATCAGGGTTGGGTTGCGCGGCGAAGCCGCGCAACCCAAT
>JAYKIB010000181.1:0-12022 GCA_035285005.1 Prochlorothrix sp. | reverse complement strand
TATGGCCACTTTCCCCTCAACCTTTTCGGATAAGTCCCTAACGGGCACCTCGATTAACTCAAATTTTCACCGGGGTGCCTACAGCGGAATCAGGGTTGGGTTGCGCGGCGAAGCCGCGCAACCCAATGAATCGAGGTGCCGCCCTAGCCATATTCAGATAGTCCCTAGCCATGCGTTCCCCCGCCCTTCGTCCATTTTTCAGCCGTCACCTGGGCTGGATCCTACTCAGTGGCCTTGCCCTAGTTTTCTGTGGCGATGTGGTTTGCCATATCGCCGCCGAGAACTCCTGGTTTAGGGAGTTGGGCTATGCCGATGTGTTTCGGATTCGGCTGCGCGCACGGTTGCTGCTGTGGGTGACGGTGTTGGGGGTGTCCGGGGGCTTTGTCTGGCTGAATCTGTGGCTGGCCCACCGGCTCGCCCAACCCGAGGTCACCGCCCCCAACCGCATGGCCTACCGCCGACCAGGAGCCATGGGCCTCAGTTGGCTGATGCTGACCCTGGTGGGCCTCAGTACCCTCCTGCTGTTTTTGGGCTACCACTACGGCGCGATCGTCTTTGAAACCTGGCGACCGGCCATCGATCACCTAGAAGAAGGGGTGGGATCGGCCTTTCGGATTCGATCGCGTCTGTTTCCGGCCCTGCCCGTGGTTCTACGGTTCCAGACCCTACTCCCCATCCTCCAGGACTGGGTTCAAACCCCGCTGTGGTTCGGGGCGATCGGCCTCTTGGCCATTCTCCTAGCCAGCATCCCCTGGTTCACCCTAATTGCCTTCGGTACCCTACTCACCTTGGCCCTGGGATCGATCCTGGCGGGACAATGGGCGCGAATCTTAGCCGCTGTCCACCCCACCCCCTTTGGCCAATTGGCAGAGTTACTGGAGCCGGACGATCGACTAGGGCTGATTTTTAGCCATGACCTGAGCTTCTATATCTTCAGCGTCCCCATGGCCAAGCTGCTCCAGTTTTGGAGCTTCGGCCTCCTGTTCTACGCCTTGGTGGCCGTCCTAGTCATCTATTTGCTCGCGGACAAAAGCATGGAGTCGGGCTACTTTGGTGGGTTTTCCCTCGCCCAGCAGCACCACCTCTACAGCTTGGCCGCAGGGTTCCTGCTCAGCGTTGCGGGCAACTATGCCCTGGCCTGCTACGACCAGCTTTACTCGCCTCGGGGGGTGACCTACGGGGCCAGCTACACCGATGTGATGGTGCAGATTCCGGTGAACCAGGGACTAGCCCTCGGGGCGATCGGTCTGGCGATGTGGTGTAGTTTGCATATTTTTGTCTGTTGGATCTACGGTCGTCAGCTGCGCCAGGTGCAAGTTCTGGGGCCTAGCTGCGCCCTTGAAGCGGAAGTTCCGCCCCGATCGTCGTTCCAGTCCCGTTCCCAGCCCTACGTCCAGCCTCGCCCCCAAGCCCGCTCCCAGTCTCGCCCCCAGTCCCAGCCATTTCTGTATTGGCAGCCCTTCCATCGCCGCAGTTGGCAACAAAAACTCCTCAGTAATCGTTGGATTTTGATGGGATTTGGTCTCTATACGCTGCTGGCCCTAGTTCTGGGCAAGGGCGTTCCCCAGGCGGTCCAGAACTTCATTGTGCAGCCCAACGAATTGGCCCGCGAAACCCGCTACATCAAACGCAGCATTGCCGCCACTCGCGAGGCGTTTGGCCTCAATAACATCGAGGTGCGCACCTTTGATCCCCTCGGGTCCTTCACCGCCGAGACCCTGAAAAACAACGCCGCCACCCTTCAAAATATTCGTCTCTGGGACAGCCGCCCCCTGCTCCAAACCAACCGCCAACTCCAGCAAATCCGCCTCTACTACAGTTTTCCCGATGCGGATGTGGATCGCTATACGATCGGTCTGGAGTCGGACCCTAGCGCGCCTGAGCGTGCCCGCACTTCCCCGGCGGGAGGGGCGAGCAATGCACAGCCCAACGATCCCGCCAATCCCACCGCCCCCAATGCCAACCTTCAGCAAGTGCTCCTGTCCGCCCGCGAACTGGACTATGGCTCCGTACCCGCCGAAGCCCAAACCTGGGTCAATGAACATCTGGTCTATACCCACGGCTACGGCTTTACCCTTAGCCCCGTGAACACCGTGGGCGATGGCGGCCTACCCGACTACTTTGTGCGGGATATTGGCGACTCTAGCGGCGACTCCAACGAAGATAGCGCCCTCTATATTGCCAACGAAGCCGTGCGCGAGAGCATTCCCATTGGTAAGCCCCGAATTTACTACGGTGCCCTCACCAATACCTATGTCATGACCTCGACACGGGTTCAGGAGCTGGACTATCCCAGCGGCAACGAGAACTTTTATAACGTCTATGACGGAGCGGGGGGCGTGTCCCTGGGGGCATTCTGGCAGCGGCTGATGTATGCGGTCCATCTGCGGGACTGGCAAATGCTGCTCACCCGCAACTTTACGCCGGAGACCAAGCTGCTGTTTCGGCGGGAGATTAAGTCCCGTATCCAGGCGATCGCCCCCTTCCTGCGCTACGACCAAGACCCCTACCTGGTGATTGCGGACCCCAGTCAAGGCGCAAATAACGCCTTGGACCTTCAGAGCGGAGTAGATCCCCAGAAGCTAGATCCCCAAGAGCTAGATTCCCTGGGGCTAGATTCCCAGGACTTAGGCTCCACAGGCTTAAATTTCGGAAGTATGGGGGCAAATGCAGAGGCCGATTCCAGCGAAAGCTACCTCTACTGGATTGTGGATGCCTATACCACCACCGATCGCTATCCCTACGCCGATCCCGGTGACCATGAGTTTAATTACATTCGTAACTCCGTCAAAGTGGTCGTCGATGCCTATAACGGGTCCGTCAACTTCTACGTCGCCGACCCCAGCGACCCCCTGATCCAGACCTGGAGCCAGGTTTTCCCCACCCTGTTCCAACCGTTAGAGGCCATGCCCGCCGCCCTGCGACAGCATCTGCGCTACCCCAGCCAACTCTTTAAGGTCCAGTCAGAACAACTCCTCACCTACCACATGACGGATCCCCAGGTATTCTACAACCGCGAGGACCAGTGGCAGGTGCCCCAGGAAATCTATGGGGGTGAGGCCCAGCAAATTGAGTCCTATTACTTGATTATGCGCCTACCCACGGAGGAAAACGAGGAATTTATCCTGCTCAATCCCTTTACCCCCGTGAGCCGCAATAACTTAGTGGGCTGGCTGGCGGGACGCTCCGACGGGGACAACTACGGCAAGTTACTCCTCTATGAGTTCCCGAAACAGCGTCTCATCTTTGGTCCAGAACAGATCGAGGCCCGCATTAACCAGGATCCGGTTATTTCCCAACGCATCAGCCTCTGGAATCAGCAGGGATCCCGCGCAGTACAGGGAAATCTACTGGTTATTCCCCTAGATGACTCCCTATTGTATGTGGAACCCCTCTATTTAGAGGCAGAGCGCAATAGTCTACCCACCTTGGTCCGGGTGATTGTGGTCCATGAGAACCGGATTGTGATGGCGGAAACCCTGGAAAAGGCCCTGAATGCCCTGGTTGAGGAGGATCAAGGGGCCAGCGGGGGGCTCCAGGATTCCGAAGCGGCCCTGGATGCGGATTTTACGGATTCCCCTGATCTCACCAACCCCACGCCCACCCCAACGATCGATCCCATCAATCCCCCAATCCTAGATTCCTTGGCGGCACCCACCCCGATCGTCCGTCCCGTCGAAACGGAGTAGGTCACGGCAGCAGCCCAGCCAGTCTTGCCACCAGGCGTAGCATCTACTGTAGTTGCGCTAAAACCCACTCGGTCCGCTGGATTTTACAAACTTTACGGCCTATTACGTTGTATCAAGCCCTGGACACCTCGATTAATCCAACTTTTCGGGAGACAGCCCACGCAAGAATCAGGGTTTGGGTTGGGCAGCTTCGCCGCCCAACCCAATTAATCGAGGTGTCCCCCTAGGACTAGGCTTGACATTCCATTGCGGATTCTGTCGTGTTTGACCGCTGTAGTTCACCTCGGGTCTTCACCATTGGCATAAACCGACATCGGCACCCTCTCGATGCGCTGATTCTGGGCCCGCTCGTCCTCCGATCGATCGTCAGCGGACCCCAAATTCTCACCTTTCTCCCCACTGTGAAACAACACATAGAGGCAGGGAATCAGAAACAGGGTCAGGACCGTAGCCAGGGAAAGACCCGAAAAGACCACCACCCCCAGCGGTTGCAGTAATTCTGACCCCTCCCCAATCCCCAAAGCCAAGGGGAACAACCCCAACACCGTGGTCAGGGTTGTCATCAAAATGGGGCGAAGCCGCTGGGGCGCAGCCTGGAGGATAGCCGAGGTTCGATCGCAACCCTGACGCGCCCGGATTTGGTTCGCCAATTCCAGCAAAATAATCGCATTATTGACCACAATCCCCACCAAGAGCACCGCCCCCACAATCACCGTCGCCCCCACCGCCGTATCCGTAAGGTAAAGGCCCAGAATCCCCCCCGCTAAGGCCAGGGGAATCGTACAGAGAATCACCAGGGGATCGATGAGGGAGTTGTATTGCACCGCCATCACCACAAAGACCAGGAAAACAGCTAAACCACCCAGCACCCGCAGGGATTGCTGGAGTTGGCGGTTACTTTCACCGTTAGCACTGGGGAGGCGACTGACCCCCTCCGGCAGGTTCACCTCAGCCAGTAACCGATCGATCTCAGTCAACGCCTCACTGAGACTTGCCCCCTCCGACAAGCTGCCATTGAGCAAATAGACCTGACGCTGGTTAATACGTTGAATTTCCCCCGGTGCCTGCCCCAGTTGGATACGGGCCACGTCCCCCAGCCGCACCCGCCGCCCCTCACCCGTGGGGAGCGTCAGTTGGTTCAACTGCTCCAGGGTTTGGACTGTGCCGGGGGGCAGCTCCACGCGGATATCCACCAGTCGATCGCCCCGTTGCAACTGGGTTGCCACCGTGCCATCCAAGGCCGCTTGAATCAAATCCCCCAGCGCCTCCGCCGACAGACCCGCATCGGCCACCCGCTCCCAATCGGGCAGAATTTGCACCTCTTCCTGGGGTTGATCCGCATCGGGCCGAAAGCTGGAGAGGGTGGCGGGTCGTAGGGCTTCCATCACCTGACGACCCGCCTGGGCCAGGGCTTGGGCATCGGTGCCCTGGAGCACCAGGTCAATATCACCGCGCACGGGAGAGTTACTGAGGATGAGACCGCGAACGGTTTCGGGGCGAAAGCGAATCAGGGTGTCGATCAGGGGCAGTTGGCGCATCTCCCGGTTGAGACGATCGACAAAAGCCGCGACGGAGTAACCCGGTTTGAGGGTGACGGTCATGGTGCCCCGCAACGTATTAGCGCTGGTGAACGAGGCAAAGAGAAAACCACCAGAGGTGGTGAAGGTGTAGGCGGTTTCCGGCTGCTCCAGAACTTTTTGCTCCAACATCGACATCACCCGCTGGTTATCCTGGAGCGTGGTCCCCGGTGGGAACAGGACAAAGGCCACGGCCTGACCGGTGTTGATACGGGGGAGGATTTCCTGGGGTAACTGGCCCCCCATCCAGAGGCTACTGCCCCCGAAAATTGCCACTAGGGTTAGAATTACCGCAATTTTACGCTGAAGTAGCCAGGAGAGAAATCGCCCGTACTGGATAGCCAGCCCTTCAAGGCGGTTTTGAACCCAGCGAATGGGAGGCCAGTCCTGGAGACCGCTGTTGCGGCGAGGGTCGAGAAGACGGGCGGAAAGGGCGGGGACAACGGTGAGAGCCACCAGCAGGGAGACGGCGATCGAGAAGCTAATGGTCAACACCAACTCATTGAAAATCAGGGAGATAAAACCCCCAATCAATAAAAACGGGACCACTGCCACTAGATTCGTTGTGGTGGAGGCGAGGAGAGCAGATTCCAATTCCTGGCTGCTGGCTTCAGCTTCCTGCAAAAGCTGACGGGGAGAGAGTGGCTGGATTGGGGACTGGATCTGGGCGGGAATCTGAGCCTGAGCCTGGGATCGCTGACCTAGTTTTTGGAAGCTTTTGGCAATATTTTCCAGCATCACGATGGAGTTATCGACCACAATCCCCACCCCCAGGGCTAGGCCCCCCAAACTAAAGGTATTGAGGGAAATCCCACTCAGGCCCATTAGGAGCATGGCCCCCAGGGTGGCGAGGGGAATGGCCAACACAATAATCAGGGTTTGGCGGAAGGATCCCAGGAACAGAAAGACCACGATCGCGGCTAGGGTGGCTCCCGTCAGTCCAGCAGCCGCGACGTTACGGATGGAGTTGCGGATAAAGCGGGACTCATCCAGGGTGTTGGTCAGAACCATTTCCGCTGGGATTAGCCCCGAATCCTGTAAAGTCTGTAGTTTTGCCTTAATCCCATCCACCACCGCCACGGAGTTAGCCGTCGGTTGCTTTTGCACACTAACCTTGACCGCAGGTAAGCCATTGAGGGTCACAAAAATGCGCTGCTCCTCCGTCCCATCCACCACCCGCGCCACATCTCGCAGGTAAACCTGGCGGTTGGATCGATCGCCGAGAACGCTGCCAGACCCATCGCCAACAGAGCCCACAGGACTCGCCCCCCCCACCTCGATCGGCAAATCCCAAATTTCCTCAGCGGACTGGAACCGGCCCACAATCCGGCTCAGATTCTCCCGATCGCCCCCGCGAATCCGTCCCCCCGACACATCCTGATTGCGCTCCGCCAGGGCATCCACCACATCCCTCACCTCCAGTCCCAAGGCTTGGAGTCGGTCCAAGTCCAGATACACCTGCACCTCCTCCTCCACGCCCCCGGAAATATCCACATTGGCAACCCCCGGCACCCGTTGTAACTCCCGCGCCAACTCCTCTTCCGCAAACACCCGCAGGTCCACGGGCCCCAATTGGGGCGAGGTCAGGGCCATTTCGTACACGGGCAACTGGGACGGATCGAACTTAAAGAGGCGCGGCTCTTCCGCGCTATCGGGCAGGGTGTCACGGACGCGATTGAGGGCGGCAGTGGCATCATTGAGGGCCTGGTCGATGTCCCCTCCCGGCTCAAAGAAGAGGTCTAGGCTAATGCGGCCTTCGCGGGTTTGGGAGAAAACCTGAACCACGCCCTCCGTGGCGGATAGTCCTTCCTCCAGGGGTCGGGTAATTTCGTCGATGGCCACCTCGGGGGCCAGTCCGGGGGCGGACATGCGCAGGCCAATGCGGGGGTAGGTGATGCTGGGGAGGAGGTCAACGGGCAGTTGGAGGGTGATGAAGAGACCGACGACGATGACGGTGAGGGTGAGCATCAGGGTGCCAATGTGGCGGCGAATGGCGATCGTGGTCAGGCTCAGGCGTTGGGGTGAGGGCATAGGGGGAGGGATTTAAGATTTTCTGGGGAGCACCGCAATGAGTCCAAACTGGCGAGGGATAACCCACACAAGAGCCAGGGTTTGGGGTGAGCTTCGACTCTGCATAGTCCACCCAATTCATCGAGGTGCCCTTTAGCCTGTTCCTATTATGGGGCAACGGATTGGTGGAGATGGGGTGCAGGATTTGGGATTGGGGTGGGGTCTGCCAGAACTGCTGTGGCACTGACCGAAATGTGGATGAATCACGGTGTCCTCCGGGCATCTCAATTCATTGGGTTGGGCGGCTTCGCCGCCCAACCCAATCCTGATTCTGCCGTGGGTACTGCGGTGAAAATCTGGACTGGACTCATCGCGGTGTCCTCCGCAATTCCGCCGTTGATGGAGAGGCTGGTGTGGGCAGCTTTGCTGCCCACACCAGCCCCTAGGTTTTGGATGGGGAATTTCCTCGAAATGTGGATGAATCACGGTGTCCCCCGCAATTCCGTAAAGATTTGGGAAAGTCACCGGGACACCCCCAAGTCATGGCACCCTGAAGTCAGCCCACCCGCGTGATATAGCAACGGACAGGCGAGTTGAGAAGTGGCCCCCCCGCGTAGCGGGGGGCCACCCTCCAGGACTATCCCTAGAAACTTAGCGATTGCCATATATAGCGAGCGGGCTGGGGGAGACCGGAAAGCAGCGTCAATCCCCGCCCAGCGGAGACCCCCCGCCCCAAACTCAGCCTCACACCCGGGTGCTGGCTCTAGCCAACCCTTGCCCGTCAGGGCCTCTTGCCACGATCGATCTGCTCACACCATGACTGCGACCTCTTTTTCAACCCTGCCTCCAGTTCCCCCGGACTTCAACTGGTCCAAACTCCAAAACGGCTCCGACATCCGAGGCGTTGCCCTAGAGGGGGTGCCCGGGGAAACCGTCAACCTCACCAACCCCGTGGCCTATGCCCTGGGCCAAGCCTTCGTCACCTGGCTAGGCCAAACCCTAGAAAAGTCGCCCCAGGACCTGACGATCGCCATTGGCCGAGACAGCCGCCTCTCGGGTCCGGCCCTTATGGAGGCGGTGGTCGCAGGGATGACGAGCCTTGGCAGTCGGGTCTGGACCGTGGGACTGGCCTCAACGCCGGCCATGTTTATGAGCACGGTTGCTCCCGGTTGGGAATGCCAGGGCGCGATTATGCTCACCGCTAGCCATTTGCCCTTTAACCGCAACGGTTTGAAGTTTTTTACGGCCCAAGGGGGCTTGGGAAAGCCGGATATTAAGGCAATTTTGGAGTTGGCCGCCGCCGGTGAGTTTGAGATCAGCCCGGAAGCCGGTGGCGTAGAAGAGCGGGATTTGATGTCGGTTTATGGCGAAATTCTCGTGGAGAAAATCCGGGCCGGGGCCAAGCACCCGGACCACTACGACAGGCCGCTGCAGGGGCTGAAGGTGATCGTGGATGCGGGCAATGGGGCCGGGGGCTTTTATGTGAGCAAGGTGTTGCAACCCCTGGGTGCGGATACCACGGGCAGTCAGTTTCTGGATCCCGATGGCACCTTCCCCAACCATGTGCCCAATCCCGAAGATCCCACGGCGATGGCGGCAATTTGTGCAGCGGTACAGCGGGAAAAGGCTGATTTTGGCCTGATTTTTGATACGGATGTGGACCGGGGGGCCGCCGTGGACAGTCAGGGCCGGGAACTAAACCGTAACCGCTTGATTGCACTGATTTCCACGATCGTGCTGCGGGAGCATCCCGGCTCGACGATCGTCACTGACTCCATCACTTCGGACGGGTTGACCCAGTTTATTGAGCAGGATTTGGGTGGCATTCACCATCGCTTTAAGCGGGGCTATAAGAATGTGATTAATGAAGCGGTGGCGCTGAATAAGGAGGGACAGGAATCCTGGCTGGCGATCGAGACTTCCGGCCATGGAGCGATGCGGGAAAATTATTTCCTGGATGATGGGGCCTATCTGGTCAGTAAGTTGTTGATGGAACTGGCGAAGGCGCACCAGGAGGGCCGCACGATTACGGATTTAATTGCCAGCTTGCAAGAGCCGGTTGAAAGCCAGGAATTTCGCCTTAAAATTACGGCGGAGGACTTTAAAGCCTGCGGCAACCAAGCGATCGAGGCGCTTCAGGAGTTCGCTGCCCAACAGCCCAGTTGGGAGGTGGTGCCTAAAAACTATGAGGGGGTCCGCATTGCCTGTATGGCTCCCCAGGAAGCGGGGTGGTTCCTGTTGCGGCTGTCCCTCCATGATCCGGTGATGCCCCTCAATATTGAGTCCAATGTGGCGGGGGGGGTTAAGACGATCGCGGCCCAATTGTTGCCCTTTTTCCAAGGGTGGGCTGAGTTGGATGCTAGTCCCCTGGAACTGTGACCGAGGGAATGAATTGCAGGACATCCCGATTAATTGGGTTGGGCGGCTTCGCCGCCCAACCCAACCCTGATTCTGCTGTAGACACTCCAGTGAAAATTTGAATTAAGCGAGGTGCTCCGCAGTGCTCTATGGGACAATACAAAGTCAGCCCATTGCACCCCCAATCTCCCATGTCCCTGAGCCTCACCCTCACCCCCGAAATCCTCGATCGCCTCGACATCAGCCCTGCCATCGCCCTCCTGGCCCCCCTCCTGGAACAGGGACATTTACTGGAGTCCGAACCGAACCTCAGCTTTAGGATTGAATATCCCCAAGAACCCGGTGACCCCCGGGAATTATCGGAAATCCCTGAAATTCGTCTCTGGTTTGTGCGCCTAGATGCCTACTATCCCTGGTTGCCCCTGATTCTGGACTGGAAAGGGGGTGAGTTGGCCCGCTACACAGCCATGCTCGTACCCCACCAATTTCACCCCACCGAGGGCATCCAATTCAATCCCGAGGGCCTGGAAATCTTCGTCATGCATAAAACTTTTGTGCTGCTGGAATGGCTCCAAAGCCAGGGCATAACCGGGAAATCCCGGATTCAGGACATGGCCCAAATGCTGGGATATGAGCTGGTGGATGAGTTCTTTGCCCTGGTGCAGGAATGCGGGTAATTGTCCAGCGCGTCACCGCATTTTAGAGCGAGACCCAGCTTAGCCTAGGGACGGTCGTCATCTCACCCTAGAGTGTCCCCAGAATCAGGGACACAGCCCCTAGGTCATACCACTAGGGCGGGCGTGTAACTCTGATACCGCAAGATTCCGACAGTTAATTGACACCACATCCTAGACCACACACCCTAGACCACACACCCTAACTTCGCAACTGCTGAATCCGTTGGGCCTCCCGTTGCCCCGACAAATAGGCCCCGTGCACCGTGGCCGGGTAGTCCCGATCGGTGGCTTCTCCAGCAAAAAAGACCCGATCGCCCAAAGGTGCTGCCAAATCCAGCCGCGTTCGTGCTGTCATCCCCAGGGTTGGACTGGAGTAGGCGCAGCGGGCAAAGGGATCCCCGGCCCAACGGGTAATTTGGGCCTCTAGGGGATCGGGAATCCGACGACCGTAGAGACGGCGCAGCACCTGCATAGCCCGATCGATAATGGCCCGATCTTCCTGCTGCTCCAGGGTTTGGGCAAACTGGCCCGCATTCAAGGCGGCCAGGATAGGCTGGCCCGTGGCCGGAGATAGATTGAGCCAAGTGGTGAACTCTCCCATGGGATCCGAGAGATAACTAATCCAGTCGGCTGTGTCTGGCCAAAAACGAGTGGGAAAGCGCAGAATAACCTTATTTAAGACTCCAAGGCCCAGGGTTTGGATGGCCGAAACTTTCTCCGGGGGCAGGGGCGGATCAAAGGTCACCGTTCCCTGCTTTAAAACCCCGATCGGTAGGGTCACAATCACCCGATCGGCCCGCCAGACCCCCGAACTCCCTTGGACTGCCACCGGATCGGTATCCCGATCGGCATCAATGTGGATCGCAGTCACCATCTCATTGAAGCGAATATCCAAATCCTGGGCCAAATACGTCACCAAAGCATCGTAACCCTGGGGGAAAATCACATCCTTCCCCGGAAACTCCTTTCCCTCCAGCAAAAACCGGGCTGAAAGCTGATCCAGATCCATGGCCCATTCCTGCTCAATCAAACCATGGGCAGCAAAGGCTAACAGGGACGGCGATCGCTGCCCTATTCCCCCTTGCCCAGAAGATTCCCCCAGCGACTCCCCCAGAGATTCCCCCAAATACCGATCAATCACCGCCTGCACCGAGAGATCGGTCCCTAGGGCCGGCTCCCCATCCAGCAGCGCCAAAATCTCAGCCTCTAGGCGATCGATCTCGGCCCAGGTTGCCTCGGGCAAGCGGCGACCATCGCTGTCGTGGAGGGGCCAGTCCCCCGAGTCCGTCGCATAGCGCGGTGCATGGATAGCGTCGGCGATCGTCGTTAAGGGATTACCGCGCTCCCCATGGATCCACGCAGCCCCCAGATCCAGGGTCGCATCGGCCCAGTGCCGACTGGTCCAGATCCGCCCCCCCAGGCGATCGCGCCCCTCCAACACCGTGACCGCATACCCCCCGTCCTGTAACTGCCGAGCCGCCGCCACGCCTGCCATTCCCGCCCCAATCACCAGCACAGTTTCGCCTTCGCCCCCATGACTTACCCCCGTCTCCCCTGCCGTCGATCGCCGCTGACAACTGGCCAGTCGGGTTGTCACGGCAGTCAGAACAACCCAGCGCAAAAACTGACGACGGCGAAGTAGAGGGTGCATAGAGGGGTTAGGCAAAAAGTGGAGAGGCACCCCAATAAATTTAGGGCACCTCGATTAATT
>JAYKIB010000180.1:0-27971 GCA_035285005.1 Prochlorothrix sp. | reverse complement strand
CCAGTGGGAGAAAATAGCCAGATCATTGGTCTACTGAGGTATTCGCCGATCCACCACTGGCTTGATAGGCTTCAAGCCTTCAGATTCACTCTCAGCCTGTTTTCTCGAAAGTGGGATGCTCCCACCGCTTCGGGATCATGACGATCATTGGGATAACATCCCAATGATGACTTGAGCAACTGCTGCTTGAGGGGTCGCAGGCTGGGATGAGACGCTGTAAAAATTGTTTTATTAAATTGAGGTGATCCGTCAGTGTCCGATACCATAATTGCCAAGCTCAAATCTATTATTGCTGATGAATTAGACACAAATCTCAGTGCTGATGAGATTGATGAATCCACCTCTCTGTTTGAGGATGGCTTGGGGTTTGATTCTATTGCAACGGTCGAATTGATCTCTTTGGTAGAAAAGCATTTTGACATTGAGTTTTCAGATGCTGAGTTAAATCCTGAAAATTTCGGAAATCTTAAAGTTTTAGCTAGTTTTATTTCTAGTAAGCAATCGTGAATCCGATATGCTTAGCTAGCTGCCTGTATCGGGGCTAGTTTGGCATTCAGTCGGAACGAGACACACGACGCTGAGCTGTCAATGGTTCGTTAATTTGAGCGTGCTCCAGGCCGTGTCTCTCGTTATACTTTTGCTTATACCCCTATTCTCCGCCTAGGTCTTCCAGACTCTACCCCATGTTTTTGTCGCTGAGGAAACAGATCGATGATTGCCACTGCTGAGCGCCTCCAGCTTGATCCAAAGCGGACTCCCCTGATTACCCACTACCCGTCCTTTCGGAAGTGGACCAAGGGCGCCTTGGATGACAAATTGACCCAAGATCCCATGTGCATTTACGTGCACATTCCCTTCTGTACCCAGCGTTGTTCTTTCTGCTACTACAAAACCGTTGATCTCAAAGAATATCGGCCTGAGGTGGAGATCTATGTGGATCATCTCTGTCAGGAAATCGATCGGGCTACGGAAGAATTCCAGTTGGGCGATCGACCGATCAAGGCCGTTTATTTTGGAGGTGGAACTCCCTCCCTTTTGGTCGAGAGCCAAATGACTAAAATTGTGGAAGCTCTACGCCGTAATTTTAAGCATTTTGATGCAAAGGATCAGTTCTCCTTTGAGGCTGAACCCTTGACAATTTCCCGATCGAAAATGGAAACTCTCAAGGGCTTAGGGGTAACCCGCCTGAGTATGGGGATGCAGTCCTTTGTGGATAAAATTATCACCCTCAGCGGTCGCGGTCACGACGAAAAACAAGCCTACCGTGCCATTGAAATTGCCCAGGAAGTGGGGGCGGGTCAATGGAACATTAATATTGACCTGCTCAGCGGTTTGGCGGGAGAAACGCCGGAAACCTGGCATCAAAGTGTGGAGCGAGCGATCGCCACGGGAGTGGAAAGCATCACCGTCTATAAGATGGAAGCCTTTGCCAACACCGAGGTGTTCGATCAAGGGGTCCGCAAGGAAGAGATTGCCCTACCCAACGACGAAGAGGAAATGGCTTTTATGGCCCATGCGATGGAAACCCTGGAAGCCGCCAACTATCTGCCCTGGAGCTTCTTTACCTATACCAAGAATGGCTGTGATGAAAGTCAGTACATCACCAGTATTTGGCGTGGCATGGACTTCTACGGCTTTGGTGTGTCGGCCTTCGGCAGCATGGGCAACCACCTGATCCAGAACACCAGTGATATGGATAAGTACCCGTCCATGATTGACGACGGGACCCTGCCCCTGTCCCGGGGCTACCGTTTTACCACCTGGGATCAGATGGTGCGGGAAGTGCTGATGGGGGTCAAGTTGCTGAGCTTTGACCTCAAGAGCTTCAAAGAACGCCATGGTGTGAAGCTACAGTCCCTCTGCGGTCCCCAGATGGCGGCCCTAGAAGCCGAGGGCTTTATCAAAGTCACCGATCAGGAAATGACCTTGACCAATAAGGGCATTCTCTACGGGGATTATGTGGGTCAGCTTTTAGCTGATACGGTTAAAAACCTGTTTTAAGGGTGAAACTGACCAATATTATGACCGTTTCTAGCCTTGAACGTCCTCTTTTTCAGCAGACAGCCCTAAACCTTCCCCTCTCCTTGCTCCTCCAGGAGGTGGCGCAGTGGGAGGATGGGGCTTGGTCAGCCCAGGCCACGGGTGGCTTGGGCAAAACAGAGGCGATTCCCCTGGTGTCGGTGGGGGGGACGGTGAATGACGACTTTGCGATCGCCGGTCCCCTCCACGCGACCCCAGCCCTGCTGGCCAGTCCCCACCTATACCGGGTCTTGCGGGGCCTGGGGGTTCCCCTGGGGCGGTGTCGGTTACTGCGGTTGCCGGCCCAATCGGAAACGCCTACCCAAGCCGATCATAGCTACCATGGGTGGCGCTACCAACCCCTGCATCTGCCCTTGATCACGGATCCGGCGGTGCTGTGGTACTGCGACGATCGACCCCAACCGTTTGGGGTTGGTGCCCTCTGGCAGTTTGACCACCATCGTCGCTATCGCTGGGTCAATGGGAGCGATCGGCCCGCGTTGCATGTGGTCATTGAGGTGCCGATCGGCACCGATACTACAGCCCTCGGGCTGGCTGGGCCGATCGCGTTGCCTGGAGACCTGGTACGGGACCGGGATGGGGTCCCAAGGCGGGACAATCTGCCCTTGGTGCCCTACTGTTTCCAGGTCTTGACTGCGGATGAGGTGCATCACCTCTTGGGCACCCTAAGGCAAGACCTAGACCAGGGACAGCCCCGGACACCGGAGGCACAGCAGCAGCTTGCCGTTGCCCTGGATCGTTTTGGTCAGGCATGGCAGCGGGCCTTCGAGCACTTTGGCCACGATCGCCGGGGGGAACTGACCTACCAGAGCCTGATACTGGAGCTGAAGGATGCGGTGGGGCGACTGCTCAATCGGAGTTTGGATCCCCAGGGTCCTGGCCGTTGGGCCTGGACGGTGCTCACGTCCCAACTGACGACGGCGCCGCGTCCGGTGCTGCGTAAGTTAGATAAGCGCCTCCTGGTGAAGCGATCAGCCCAGGTGTTTGAGTTGCCCGCCCCCGAGGCGGTGCCCCGGTTCGATCGACCCATTTTCATCATCTCTACGCCGCGTGCGGGTAGCACCCTGCTCTACGAGACCCTGTCCCAGTTTCCGGATTTGTGGTCGATCGGCGAAGAGAGCCACGATGCGATTGAGGGCATTCCTGAACTGCACCCCGCCGCCCAGGGTTACCAGTCCAATCGCCTAACGGCGACAGCCGCGACCCCGGCCCTAACCCAATTGCTGAAACAACGCTTTACCCAACAGTTGCAAGATCGGCACGGTGAGGCATACCTCGGTCTGGACCCGGCCCATCGACCGGCTTCGATTCGCTTTTTGGAAAAAACTCCTAAAAATGCGCTTCGAGTTCCATTTCTCCGGGCTATGTTTCCAGATTCTCGCTTTATCTTCCTCTACCGTGAGGCTAAGGAAAATATTAGCAGCCTGATGGAAGGTTGGCGATCGCGCCGTTTTATTGCCTACCGTAACTTACCGGGGTGGGCTGCGGGGGACTGGAGTTTCTTCCTGCCCCCGGACTGGCCGACTTTGGCGGAAGCGACCGTGGCCGAAATCGCAGCCCGTCAGTGGGCGGTTGCCAATGGCCAGATTCTGGCTGATTTAGAGGAAATTAACCCAGAACACTGGTGCTTTGTGCCCTATGCTGAGCTGGTGCGCCATCCGCGCCAAACGCTTCACCGCATTAGCAAGTTTGCCCAGTTGTCCTGGGATGCTGACCTAGATGCAAAAGTTGCGGATACCCTCCCGGTCTCCAAGATGACCCTGTCTGCCCCGTCGCCGGATAAGTGGCGCAAAAACGGGCAGGATATTTTGGCGGTTCTACCGCAGATTCAACCCCTCATCGATCGTTTGGAGAAACTGTATGTCGATGTTATTAATGCCTAAGGATCAAACCGATCAGGCGAGTCCGAATAAAACTAAAACAGTCCGCGAATTGGGGCCGGTGGATATTTCCGGAATTCGGGACGATATTATCAGTTTACCCCAAGAATTATGGGAGTCGGAGGACACCAGTAAGCCCAACAAGTTTAAGGAGTTAGGTCGGACGAGCCATATTGTCTTTAAGTTTGTCAAGGACTATGACAAGCACAGTGAAACCTATTTCCTACCCCTATGGGATGAGTGGAAAGAGCGGCTGACCCCGGTGTTGGAAACGGCAACGCGCCCCTACGAGTATGCGGCGGGAGATTTCTCACGAATTATGTTGGCGAAGCTTCCAGCCCATTCTAAGATTAAGCCCCATATTGATCCCTACGGATCTTCCTACTATACCCATAAGATCCATATCCCGATTCAAACCCATCCTGAGGTGGAATTTATGGTGGGTCGCAAGCGCTATCATTTCCCGGAAGGGTACGCCTTTGAGGTCAATAATAAGGCGATTCATGCAGCCTTCAATAATAGCGATCTCGATCGAATTCACCTCATTATCGAGTACTTCGAGAAGTAGGCTCCGGGACACCTGGTATGGGTGGGGGCGGGATAGCGAGGCCGCCCGATCCTGACCCAAGTCCAGGTTCCCAGAGGAAAGTTTCAATTTTTCGAGGTGCCCTGTCAGAGGTAGGGTGATGGGTGGGTGGCCTCGCTGCCCACTCGGATTAATCAAGGTACCCCATGCTCATTTCCTATAGTCATCAATTCATTTTCTTCCATGTGACCAAGGCCGCAGGCACCAGCATGAAAAATGCACTCCATGCCTATGCGGAAGAACCCGAGCACTTTAAAATTAAACGACCGCCCCAAACCGTAGATGGCCAGCCCAATAAGTTCTATACGATGTGGGAAGCGATGTTGTGGCATGCTAAGGCGAAGGATGCCCGGAAAGAGTTGCCAGAAGCTGTCTTTAATGGCTTTTATAAGTTTGCATTTGTGCGAAATCCTTGGGACTGGCAGGTGTCTTACTACAACTTTATCCTCAAGGAAAAAACCCATATTCGTCATGAGCTTGTGAAAAACATGAAGGGAGGCTTTGAAGAGTATTTAGAGTGGGTGATTGCAACGAAAAATCCGTTCCCCAAGGGCGCCACTAAGTTACAGAAGGAAATTATCGCGGATAACCACGGTAATCTATTGGTGGACTTTATCGGTCGCTTTGAAACGCTCCAGGAAGACTTTGAGACGGTTTGTAAAACCCTCAACTTGTCAGTAACCCTGCCCCACCTCAACCGATCGCGGCAACAGCGGGACTATCGCCCCTACTACACCGATCGAACCCGCCAATTGGTGGCTGACCACTTTGGGGAAGATGCGGCCTGCTTTGGCTATACCTTTGAGGGGCATGGGGGACCCATTGCTGTGACACCCGCAGGCGCGGCGATCGACTGAAACCCTGGAGTTGAGCCGATCGACACGGCCTAGTTATGGGAGGGAAGTTGCGGGTCCCGGCTGTCCGCTTCCTCGACGTTGCCCCCTCGATCCTGTACCCGATCGAACAACCCTCGGTATAGCGGTTGCCTACACTGGCTCCAGGGATGCCCCTGACGTTCGCGCGGGGGGATCCCGAATCCTTATCCTGAATCCGTATCCTGAATCCTATTTCTGCTTGTTTTGTGATTCCCAGCGGTCATAACAGCAGGCACCCAAGTCTGGGGGGATACCTCAGTTTTAGCCTGCGCCCCAGAGCGGCTGCCCTCCCCCTTGCCCCTCCTTGATCCTCTTTCCCTGGATCGATCGCCTTCATTCTGTCCATCTCCCTGAGGATTTTCCCCATGCAAGCTACCCCTCCTCTCCCCTCCGACGCTAATCTTCCCAGTTCAAGCGCCGCTCAAACCGTTGCTGCCATTGCCCAGGATCTGCGGCCTGATCTCCAGGAATCTCTTGCCCATGGTCATATTGACCCGTCTAAGCTGGGAATCCTGCAGCGTATTATTCTGACGACTGATGGTACACTCACAGAGATTCTAGAGGCATTTCTCTATGAGAAAATCAAGTTAATGAAGCTCTCGGAGGGGACCATCTCGATCGTCAAAAAGCTGCCCGCTTTGGATCTGGAGGTGGGACATGAGGTGATTGAGCGGCGGGTACTGCTCCAGGGTAAAATTAGCCACCGCAACTGGATCTATGCGGAGTCAGTGATTGTGCCCGATCGCCTCGATGAGCGCTATCGCGAGCGTCTGCTCAAGTCCCAGGAGTCGATCGGTCGGTTATGGCTCCAGCATCGGGTCGAAACCTACAAGGAAATCATTGATTCCTCGCGGGAACCCGCCGGATCGATCGCCCAGCACTTTTTAATGAAGCCGGACGAGTATTTACTGTCCCGGACCTATCGGGTCTTTTCCGGTGGTCATCCGATTATGGCGATCACGGAGAAGTTTCCTGAAAAATTCTTTGTGTAGGACACCTCGATCCCTAAGGCCCCTCGATGCATCCCAATTTTTGGGAGATGGGCCATGCAAGACCTAGGGTTAGGGGTGGGCGACGCAGCCACAGGACGCAGCCGCATCATTCCATTAATCCACTGGGTACCTCGAAAAATCAAAGCGTTTGCCCAGTGACCCCCGTAAGAATCCGGGTTGTGGGGCGAAGCCGCCCAACCCAATTAATCGAGGTGCCCCACCCATTCCCATTAATCAAGGTTTCCTACGAAAGATCTGACTAATCCAACCTTTTGGGAAGATAAGGCAGGTAATGCTGATTTGAGGCTGAATTTACCTTGCTGGAAGCGGAATAGATCTTGGGCATCTCGAAGCATCAAAGTTCTTACCCAGTGACCCCCGTAAGAATTAGGGTTGTGGGGCGAAGCCGCACACCCTAGGCGAAGCCGCACACCCTAATTAATCGAGGTGCCCTCTTGACTCCTTTCTGTCACTGATGACCGCGATCGCCCACGCAAGAATCAGGATTTGGGGTAAGCGGCATAGCCGTCTTTCTCAATTAACGGTTCAGGTAACGGTTCAGAGGTTAAATGCCGCAAGTTTAGCGCCGTAAGGTTATTGTGTGTGGCTTAGCAGCTGCTATTGGATGTGATTTTTAGCAAAAGGTATGATTATGGCTCAATCTTCCCCTCAACCTGTCCCCACATCGGCTCATCAGGCTTCCCCCCCAGTTGCACAGCCTCGGATTATGGCTGACTTGATTGTGGACTACTTAGACTTGTTTGGGACTGAACATGTGTTCGGGGTGCCCGGTGGCCATATTACGGCTCTCTATGAAGCGCTAGATAGCAGCGAGCAACGGGGGGGACCCCGTGCAATTATTACCCGCCATGAAACCGGGGCAATGTTTATGGCAGCGGGCTATGCACGGGAGACCGGTAAGCTGGGGGCCTGCTGTGCAACGACGGGACCGGGGGCGAGCAATCTGGTGACTGGGGTGGTGACCACCAGCGCCGACCATTGTCCCGTGCTGATTATCAGCGGTCAGTCCCCCCTGGCCTTTGCCGGTCGTGGTGCCCTTCAGGAGTCTTCGCCCCACCTGCGGTATCCCGATAATGCCGACTCCCTCAGCATGTTGCATTCCTGCACCCGCTATAACGATCTGGTGTCTGGTCCTAACCAACTGGAAAATAAGCTGGCGGCGGCGATCACGGAAGCGATGCGGCCCCTACGGGGGCCCGTGCACCTCAGCATCCCGCCGGAAGTGCTCAAAGCACCTGCCCCGGACTCGATCGCCTATCCCAAGCTGGCTGAGTTACTGATGGCTCCCCAGTCCTTTGTGGATAGTGTCGCCTTTGAAAAACTGTGGACGCGCTTGCAGTCTGTGCTGGAAGCAGGGCAAAAAGTGGTGATTTATGTGGGCCACGAGGCCGGACCGGCCAAGGATGACCTGGCTGCCTTTGCGAGTCTCATTGATGCTCGGCTGATCACGACCCAGCGGGGTAAAACCTGGGTTGATTCCTACCATCCCCAGAGTCGAGGGGTCTTTGGGGGCTGGGGCCACAGCACGGCGCGGGATGCCCTCAGTGATCCACAGACGGGCTTGATCTTAGCCGTGGGAACGGCCATGGGACAGCTTGCGACAGCAATTTGGGATCCGGTCCTGATGAACGATCGGCTGGTCCATATTCACCCCACGGACACCTATTTTGCCCGTACCCCCATGGCAGCGCTCCAGGTCTGTGGCACCTTGAAGTTGGTGTTTGAGCAGTTGATCGATCGCACCAAAGCCCAGTACCAGCAAAAATTTGCCCCCACGAGCCCCCCACCCAATGGCCATGCGGTGCCCCACCCCTATCCGCCGGCCCAACTGGCAATTAAGGGATTAGATGCGTACGACAATGATCAGTCGCCGATTAAGCCCCAACGGCTGGTGCGGGAGTTGAGCGATCGATTTCCCGCCGAAACTCGCTTTGTTATTGACAATGGCAACTGTTTGTCCTGGTCTACCCATTTCATGTTTTCCCGGCATATCCACAATTACCGCTGGTCCTTGGGACAGCCGTCCATGGGCTGGGCGGTGGGAACTGCGGTGGGGGTGGCCCTGGCGGAACCAGGGATGCCGGTGGTTTGTTTGGTGGGGGATGGAAGTTATCTGATGTATGGGCAGGAAATTACGGTGGCTGTGGAGGAAAATCTGCCGGTTATCTTTGTACTGCTCAATGATCAAGCCTATGGCATGATTAAGCACCGTCATCGCCAAACCAGTGATCATGCCCAGGATTATCTGATTCGTACGCCGGTGGATTTTGCCATGATGGCTCGATCGGTGGGAGCCCAGGGGCTGACGATTCGCACGGTGGAGGATCTAATCTCGCTGGACTATGGGGCGCTTTGCCAACGTCCCGGCCCGACCTTGCTCGATGTGTACATCGATCCCGAAGAAGCCCCTCCCCTCGGTGTTGCCTAGGGCGTGTCATCAATTCACTGGGCACCTCGATTAATTGGGTTGCGCGGCTTCGCCGCGCAACCCAACCCTGATTCTGCTGTAGGGCACCTCGAACAATCAAAGTTCTGATCCAGTGACCCACGTAATAATCAGAGGTGGCGCGCGGCGAAGCCGCACGCCACAATTCATCGAGGTACCTTGTAGGCACTCCGGTGAAAATTTGAATTAATCGAGGTGCCCAACTGTAGAACTCTGTGGAACTCTTATGATTTCAGGGTTACACGCCCCAGTGCTAGGGGCTAGGGGCTGTGTCCCTGATTCTGAGGACACGCTGGGATTATAAGGATGACGGCCCCTAGGGGCTGGGGCCAGTGTAGCCGCCGCTACAGGGCTTGGGATATGGCTCAGAAGATCGACAGGTCAGTCGGCATGTGAGCAGGGGATCAGGTTTCACCATGCTGTAACCCCCGGATTAAGTCAGGCTCGATCCCCCATTGTGCTACCCTAGGGTTGCAAAAAATCACAATATATTAAGAATCCGGCTTAATCATCCGGCCCACTCATCGATCGCGATCCGGTAGCCCTTCAACCTTCACCTCATGCCGATCGCCCCTCTGACTCCCTTCGAGCGCCCCTGTCCCCTTACCCCCAGAATTTATGAGCCGCCGCCGTCGCTGGAAAAGTCGCAAAAGACGCACCACCCCCTGGGGACCCATTCTGGTGGGCTTGCTCCTGGGCGTACCCCTGGCGGCAGAAGTGGCAGCACGGGTCTTAGTCAGTACCCAAACCTTCCAACTCCAGGCCCCCACTGAAGAAGCCACAGACCTCGATATCGCCGAAGCTTACCAACTCCAATTCGTCACCGATGGCGGCGAAGCCTACGGTCCCTCCGGCTCACTCCAGGCCAAACACCATCCCCTCATGGCCTACGACCTCATCCCCGGTCAGCAGAACCAGTTTTGGCAGATTAATGACCAGGGATTTCGTGATTCTGAGTCAATTCCTAGTACCAAGCCCGACGGTGAAATTCGGATCTTTGTTCTGGGCGGCTCCGAAGCCTTCGGTCAGCTGAGCTCTAACAACAGCACCCTCTTTTCCAGTCAGCTCCAACAGCGTCTGAACCAGCGTGTTGAGGAACAACTGGGTAATCCCGGCCAATTTCAGCCTGATATCTTGCCCTACCGTGCTGATCAGGTGGATGAGGCCCTCGCACTGCCGCCTAAAATTCGAGTGGGCCAATATCGCCTCATTAATGCTGCCGTCCCCGGCTATACCTCCGGGAATGTCCTCGCCCGCCTCGTCTACCAAATTTCCAACTACGACCCCGACATTGTTATTGTCATGGGGGGCTATGCGGATCTCCTCCTGCCCAGCACGGCACTCAGTGCCGATATTCCCAACTTGAACGACTTTCTGCGCCCCCAACCCCTAGTCCCCCTGGATCCCCAACCGAAATGGAACCAGTGGGGACAGCAGATGGGATCGGCGGCGATCGATCGGCTCTACCTTGCGAAGGTGTGGAATACCTACACCGCACCCCTCCCCGAGGCTAAAACCCCTGAACCGGTGCGGTTGGTGAATTTGATGGTGGATAACGCCACGGCTCCCGTCGCGACCCATGTGGCTGATGGGGATGAACTAACCCAGCGTCTCGATCGCTACGAAAATAACCTGCTGCAGATCGTCCGCTGGATTTCCGCCACGCAAAAACGCATGATGGTGGTTCTGGCTCCGGAGGTCACCGGACGCGATCCGGATCAGATCACCCCGGCAGAAACGGCGATCCTCAGTGACCTGGGCGAAACCTACCAGACGCTCTTGCCCCAAGCCTATGCCCAGCTTGATGCCCGCAGCCAAAATGTGGCCGCCCGATCGGCCAATGTCAAGGTTTTGAATTTCTACGACCTTAACGCCGCCCCGGACTCTCCCCTCGCCCAGGATCCACTTTTCTATGGCCCCAATTCCCTCACGGATGCGGGCCAAACCATTCTGGCCGATCGGCTCTACGCCGCCATGGTCAGCCATCTCGCTCTTCAACCCCTCCCCTACGGTAGTCGCCGCTAGCAAGGTGCCCTATATCAAGGTGCCCTATATAATGGCAGCGAGATAATGGCAGTGACTTAGGGCAAAACCAGAATTCCGAGCCAGAATCCATCACCTTGCACTAGCCTTGCATCGTCACCCTGGGGGAGAGGTCCATGATTTATTTGCTACGACGCGCCAGTAGTGTCGCTGTGGGAGGGCTTGCTGTCGCTGGTCTTGTGGCTTTGGTGGGGGTCTGGCGCACCGGGCAGCAATTTTGGCATAACCTGGGCAATCTCTTTGCCGTGTCCCAGTCGGAAGCGGAAGTGGATGTGCGGTCGGTGGCCATTAACCAGATCCAGGCGGTCAGTGATCTAACCACGGCCGTGTTTGTGATGGAAGCCGTTGTCCCCAGCAAACGCGATCGCACCGTGGGCCAATTTACCCTCGGTACCACCACTCTCCTCTTCATTGCCCATGGTGAAGTGCGGGCCGGGGTAGATCTGGGACAACTGCAACCGGAGGATGTGCGTCTCCGGGGTGCGGAAATTCAAATTACCCTGCCGCCGCCCCTGATTTTGGACAGCAAAATCGATGTGGAGCGATCGACTGTCTATGATTACGATCGGGGCTTTCTCGGCTTTGGACCAGACTCCGCCCCCGACCTCCAAACCCTGGCCAGCCAAGCTGCCCTCCAAAAAATTGTTGCTGCCGCTTGCCAGGAGAATATTCTGCAACAGGCCAACGATCGCGCGGTTCTTGTGGTCGGGCAGCTGCTCAGTAGCGTCACCGATCGCCCCGTGACCGTGACTCCCCAACCCGTTGATCCCAGCACCTGTATGCCCCCCCCGGTCCAGTAGCGGCGATATTATGTTGACTAACGCTGAGGTGAGGCGGAATGGATCCCGTCTGCGGCGGGGAATATTGTGATCGCTTTGATCGCTCTAGGGCCAGCCTCGCTGCCTAATATTCGTCATCCGGGTCTGCTCCCAGGGACGACAGTCCCCCCTGTGCGACCCAATATTGCCAATCCTCGATCGCCTGTTGGGTTTCCTCCGTCGCATCAATGGGCAGGACTTCCGACAGCAATACATCGATCTCATCCATCTGGTCGCCGTTCTGGTAGCAGACCTTTACAAAAATGTTGGTATCACACTCGTTTTCTTGATCAAACCCCAGCACTTGCACCACTTCTCCCGTGTCGGGATCCCCCCAGTGGGCCTGGAATGGGAAGACAATATTGTCCTCTAAATACGCTTCCCAGGCTTCCCGTTCCTCGTAAATATCATCCGTATCTAACAAAACCTCTTCGGCAATGCGATTTTCCCGATCCGGATCTTCGACGTAACTGGTGTTGAACATAGCGGCATTGTTTCGGTTGCGCATCGATCATTGAAGACTGACAGCACGTTGCACAAGGGAGGATCTCGATTAATTGGTGTGGGCGGCTTCGCCGCCCACACCAATTAATCAAAGTCCCCAGGGGATCTCTTGATGCATCTAACTTTTGGGAAGAGATAGCGGCTAACACTGGGGTGGGGCGGGATGTACCCTACCGGAGTCGGGGTAGATCTTGATCCTCCCCATGCAACTGATGGCTGCTATGGTGCTGTACAGGAAGGGAGCTGTCCCAACTCCAGCGGGGCAACTCCCTGTCCTAAACGCATCTGCACAATGCTGGAAGAGGAGGCCGTGCACCGTCCGCTGGGAGCACGCCTACAATCAATCATCATGCAGTCAAGCACTTTAGAATACCGTATATTTTGAGCTGAGCCAATCCATTCTCCCAAATCTGGTGAGTCTGCTGTGGCAGAATTCAGTGGACCCCTCGATTCATCCAAATGTTTGGGGGATAGCCTACGCAGGAAGTCAGGTTTGGTGGAGGCGGCGAAGCCGCCCCTATCGATTCATCGAGATCGATTCATTAGATCTCATCGAGATCTAATGAATCGCGGTACCTTGTCCTCATGAACCTGGCCGTCGCCACGGTGCTGTTACGAACAGTACCGTACAAGAGGAGAGTTGCGCCGCCGAAGGTGGGGAAACTCCCGGTACTGGTAGATCACGGCCCAAGCCCTGTCTCCCCTTGAGTATGGGATCGCACCCACAACGTGGGTGCGACCTCCGATCGATAACGGTGGCTATACTTAGGGGCACCTCGATTAATTGGGTTGTGCGGCTTCGCCGCACGCCACAACCCTGATTCTGAGGTGAGTCACAGGACGGAACTCTAGATTTTTCGAGGTGCCCTTAGGCAGCAGAGTACCAGAGGCATCGGTATGATGCTGTCTATGATGCAAATTCTTCAGCGGAGATGGGGGCTTTGCTCCAGGTTCCCCATGCCTCTGTTAGCCCTCTTTCCAGGAGACAAAACGAATGCCGGTTTGGAACCCTTGGCCTTGGTCTAGACTCCGGCCCTCCCCCTACCATCGCTGCCCCACCTGCGACTACTGGCTCACCTCCCAGGAGGTCTACTGCCCCAACTGTAATAGCGTCACCCAACCGGCTCGGGCGTTCTTGCCTTTGAAAACCCTGCTGTTTGGCTCCAGTGTGCTGGGGATTCACCTGGCGATCGGCTGGGCGGGCACCGTGGGGCAGGATGGGGAGATCATTTGGGTGGGTCGGCAGGTGGGGCAGGCAGTGCTAGGTGGCTTAGGGGTCGGTGCGGGGGTATTTTTTGGGACACAACGGGTGCTGAAACAGGGCTTGCAGCTAGAGATTACCCCCCCGAAGCCGCGCACGTTTTTACAGAGTGATGAGGCCAAAATCCAACAGCGATTACAGGATTTGGAGGAACGGGCTGAGCCCATTTTGCGGGTGCAGGAGCGGGCTAAAAAAATTGGATCGCCCAGCCAACGATCGACGATTGAGGCGACCCTCAATCATGCGATGGCGGTGCTGCTGTCCCATCGCGATCGGTATCGCACTAAACTTTGGGAAATTCAATTGATTCGCTGGCATAACGCCCTCAAGCCCCTGCTCGATCGTTGGTATAGCCGTCTGCGAGATGACTCGGAGTTGCTGTATCGCAATTTGGATACGGTGCGCGATCGGGGTGAGGCCCTGTTGCTGGAGTGGGAACACACGGACTTAGCGGCTACGCTGGAGGGGGCGAAGCAGATCGATCGGCTGCGGGCTGCTCTGGCCAGTTGCGATCGAATGTATCAGGATTTAATTGCCCAACAAGCGGCGGAAGCCGTGCAGGGGATCAGCCGTTTTGAGGGGGAACCGCAGTTTAGCTATGACACGCAGGTTGTGGGGGAACAGTTGGATGTGTTTGAGGCGTTGCCCAATGTGGTGGAGTTTGAGTCAGGGCTGGAAACGCTGGAGGATGAGTATCGTCGCTTGATCAGCGAACAGACCTTAAGTGAACAAACGTTAGGCGAGCCAACCTTGGGCGAGCCAACCTTGGGCGAACAAACGTTAGGGCACCTCGATTAGTCCCACGTTTTGTCCTGGGACCCAGGTAAGAATCAGGGGCGCGGTGGGCGGCGAAGCTGCCCGCCATAATTAATCGAGGTGTCCCCAAGGGTACTGCGATAGGACACTGCGATAGGGTACTGCGATAGGACATCTCGATGAAGCGTGCAGTCCGCAGGAGATGTGGTGAACTTGACAACTTACCCTAAAACCCTCCATGTGATGAGCTACTATCCGTTGCAGGTGGGACAGGGATCAAGAGCGACTCCACCGGAGGTGGAGTCGCCCCGGCCTTAACGCAGCATGGGCCGCGATGGGACAGTATGAAGCAAAAAATCCCCCGCATCGCGGGGGATTCCTGACCCAAACTTGGGGGATGTAACGTGGCGATTGCCATCACTGTGGCGACCAGCGAGGGGCCAACCGTCCTGACTTAAACTGCTGCAACCTAGACCGCTGCGCCCTGGCCCATGGCCTCAATCAACTGGTCGATATAAATAAACATGATCTTGGCACTCTCTTCGGGAAAGACTTCCTTGACCACGTTAGGCAGGTGTGTGTAATCCACCTGGCTCACATTCTTGAGCTTGAACGCTTTCATCATTGTGTCCATCCAGAGGGTGAACTCTTCATAGAAGCCCTGCACATCATTCTTGAGGATGCACAGTCCCATGTAATGCATGATGTTTGTTAAATCCCGCTTACAGGTTTGACCCACCTGTTGCATCATTTCGGGTGGATGTTCAGCGACCATTTTCCGGAGGGTTTTGAGGACAACCTCTTCGGTGTGGCTCTGGATCAAGCGATAGGTTTTGATCCGCAGGGTGTGGGACTTAATGTATTCCTCAAGGGGGCGCAACTCTGTGTCGTTGAGGAAACGATCGTCAACGCTGGCTAGGTTGCTCTCAAGTGTAGAAATCATAAGGGTAACCGGGAAGTGAGGACAGCCCAACAGGGACCCGATCGGTCCAACGGTACACCCGAATTGGGGAGCCGGGAGACCGCCTTGGGTTGTTTTTCTTTACGGGGGAGATTTGTTTTTTCAGGGTGAACGGTCCGGCCGATCGATCGGAGATTGGGATAGAGACTCCAACATAACCTGGGGACTAATTCGCGTTAACCCTATTCTGCGGCTATTTTTAGCCGTCTAGGCTCCCTCTATGACAATTTATGACAGTTGGATAAGGAGGGCGAGCAACTAGACCCAATAGTTACAATTTTTCACAAGTGGAGACATCACTTCATGGAGTTGAGTGGTTGCGTTACCCAACCCGATCCTGACGCTGGTTCTGATATTACAAGGGGGCACCTCACAAGGGGGCACCTCGAAAAATCCAGAGTTCCGTCCTGTGACCCACCTCAAAAGCGGGGTTGTGGCGTGCGGCGAAGCCGCACGCCACAATAAATCGAGGTACCCAAGGATCCTACCGTGCATTGATGACACGCCCTCGGGCACCTCGATTAATCCAGATTTTCGTCCGGTGACCCACGCAAAAGTTAGGGGCGTGGCGTACGGCTATACCGTACGCCACAATGAATCGAGGTTTGTCTAGCCTCACCGAAGCATTGGCCGCCATAGAACGACAGGGGACGCCTTGGGGATCGACTGAGAATCCCTGGATACCGGGGGAGACCCCCTTAAACCGGTTCAAAATTCAACAGGACAGTGCGAAGAGATTCAGTGCCGTTGATTTGCGTGCAATTGACCTCTGGTCTTCCAGACTCACGCTCAATGACTTGCGCTCAAGAAGCCAGGGAAAGAGAAGTTCCAACCTAGATGAGGGGAACTAGGGAGAGAGTTGCACCATTAGGGCACGTCGATCGAAGGATTGCACTTTGCCGGAGCCACTTAAATCTTCAATGACCCGTTCTAATAATTGGGTCGCCCGATCGCGGTGGTGATGTTCCCGACCTCGCAATCGCACCTGGAAGCGGACCATATTTCCTTTATTCAGCCACTCTGTGGCCCAACTGATGCGCAGTCCGTAGTCCGACTCGCCCACATTGGGACGTAATTTTACTTCTTTGACCGTCGGTTTACTGGTGTTTTGGCGCTGACGCTTCTTTTGCTGGTACTGGTGTTTGCCATAGTCCATGATGCGGGCGACGGGGCTATCTTTCCCGTCGGAGACAATGACAAGATCGAGGCCAGCGGTTTGGGCCAGTTTGAGGGCATCGCGGGTGTCGATAACCCCATGGTTTGTGTTTTCGTGATCGATCAACAGCACACGGGGGGCTTTGATCCATTGGTTGATGGGTTGACGTTGTTTAACGATAAGACCGTCCTCCAAAGAAGGTTTTTTTACTCGATGGTTATGCAGCTAAGAATAACCTATGGTTTCCCCATCTGCCCATGGGACACCTAGAAAAATCCAGATTTGGACTGGAGGACACCTCGAAAAATCAAAACTCTTGTCCCGTAACCCACATAAGAATCAGGGTTGGATTGGGCGGCGAAGCCGCCCAATCCAATTAATTGAGGTGCTCTGGAATGTCGCGGGCAGGATTTAGATGGGATTGGGATTGAGTTGGGTCATGAAGTGGTCTCTTCTCACTGATCGAGGTGCCCCAGTGAGGTAGCCCATGAAATTTTATGGCGCTTTGGCTAAAACTCAGCCCTAGACCCTTGCCAAGTGCCCCCGGAACCCCATAATAGACTTGTTCCAGTCCCGAACTAGAATCTAGCGGCTATCAGTTGGACACCTCGATTAATCCGAATTTTTGGGAGACAGCCCACGCAAGAACCAGGGTTTGGGTTGGGTGGCGAAGCCGCCCAACCCAATTAATCGAGGTGCCCAGTTGCCTGAGTTACGGAGATTAAGATGTACCTTGCCGGAGGTGGGGTATATCCAGCTTCACCCACGTGTTAGCCGTTATCAATTTCGTTGCAATTCGTTTTACGCGCCCAGGAAGGAACCATGGCTAGAACTCCCAGCGAATATGTGGTCCACTTGCTCTTTGAGGGGGGACATCGGGAAGAAGTGCGTTTTCCCACCCTTGAGGAGTTCCAAAAGTGGTATAGCGGTGTTTTGATGCCAAAGGCAGACGATTCTTCTTTTATTAATATCCCCATTAAAAATATTCAGGGGGAATACATGGTGGCCCGTCCCTCGAAGATTATGGCGATTCGGGTTGAGCCGACCTTTGCTTCCAGTGTCGATCGTTGGGGCGATGACTAGATTAACGCCAGCAGTGATCCGACGGATTGGGTTGGGATGTGCGGGGGGAATCGCTCTGGGGCTTGGGGTTGCCCTGGTGGGTGAGGCGAGTATCGGGCCCAAGGCTACCCCGAGTCCGGGCGCAATTGCGGTGGACATTGGGCCAGGGTTTGTTCCGGCTTCCAGTGGCGTTTTGGGCGATCGATCGCCAGTCCAGCAATCCCAATCCATGCAGCTCCAATCCACGCAGCTCCAAGCGAATCAATCCCAAGATTCGCAGTCCCAATATTCGCAGTCCCACGCTTTACCTGCCCTTTGTCCCGTTACCGATCCTCGCCAGCAACTCGCCCCCCGTATTGGTCTGGATACCCAGCTGTGGGGAGATGGGGATATCGGGAAGGCCGATCGATCGGCGTTGCTCCAGGCCATTGACCACAGCTTGCGTTACCTCAACACTGCCGAGGCGGAGCAAGCCTATGCTGCCTATCCCATTGCGGGCGTGAGTCGCGATCGGGTTTATCGCAGCCTGCGTCGTTTCCGTGTTCTACTCCAGTGGGCCACCTCGCCCCAGCAACTGCAACGCTGGGTCCGTCAGGAATTTGACTTTTACCAAGCCACGGGCCATGACGGTCAGGGGAGCGTAGACTTTACGGGCTACTTTGAACCTCAGTACCAAGCCAGCCTTACCCCGTCGGCGACCTATCGCTATCCCCTTTACCGCCGCCCCCCAGACCTCGATCGCTGGCCCCAGCCCCATCCCACCCGTCTGGCGTTGGAGGGAGCCGATGGTTTGCAGGGGGCGGAGGGGCCGTTGGCGGGATTAGAGTTGGTGTGGTTGGCCGATCGGCTAGAAGCCTATTTGGTCCAAGTGCAGGGATCGGCCCGGTTGGAGCTGGTGCAGGGGGGGAGTCTGAGTGTGGGTTACGATGGCCGCACTGAATACAGTTATACGAGTTTAGGCAAGGCGTTAGTGGAAGCGGGTCGCTTTAGCCTGGAAGAGCTAACTTTACCCAAGGTTCTAGGTTACTTTGAAGAATTTCCCGCAGAACTCGATCTATATATTCCCCGCAACGATCGATTTATCTTTTTCCGGGAGACCCAGGGGGCTCCGCCCACCGGCAGTTTAGGCGTACCGGTGACGGCGGATCGATCGATCGCTACGGACAAAAGTCTCATGCCCCCCGGTGCCCTTGCCCTCCTGGTCACTGACCTTCCCTACGGTCCCACCCCAGACCAACTTGAACCCTATGCGGTGAGTCGCTATGTCCTGGACCAAGATACGGGGGGCGCGATCAAGGGTGCGGGTCGGGTGGATATTTTTCTCGGTAGTGGCGCTTTGGCGGGGGCGCGGGCGGGTTTAGTGAATACGCCGGGGCAGTTGTATTATTTGTTGCTCAAAAACTAGGGGCTCTCTCGAAAACCCCTAAAGGACACCTCGATTAATTGGGTTGATTAATTGGGTTGGGCGGCTTCGCCGCCCAACCCAATTAATCAAAGCCCCTCCAACTATCAGAACGTGCGTCACGTAAGCGTCAGATTGGGGTAGCGAAGCTACCCCAACCTCCAATGAATCGAAGTGCCAGAAACCGGTCGCAACTAGGCGCAGGAGAGTGCTTGGTCAAGGAAATGCTCTAGCCAGTGCTTAACAGCATAGGTGGCACGGCAATCGTCTTCGTTATAGTCAATAATGTCTTGCAAAAACCGCCGATCGCCCGTTTCGAGCCACTGCTCATACCAATAAATTGCCTGGGCTCCGTTCGCGTCACTGTGTCGCCAGTTAAAGCCGACCCAACGGGCAATCTGCTTCAGTGCATAGCTTTCCACCGGTAACGTCGCTGTTTCCGTCACCCAGGCGTGAATATCCACAAATCGATCGGTTAGATTCTGAATTCCTCCCTCTACACCCCCATAGGTCTTCGCCAAGCGCTTGACCGCATCCACTTCATAGGTGCAAAAGTGGTAAATGGGTGCATGGGGATAGGATAGCAAGAGTTCGAGCAACTGAAACCATGCCTGCTCCTCTTGATCGGGCTGTTCTGCCAGGAGTGCATGGAAGTGTGACTGTTGCTTCTGGCGATCGACCACTAAAATTCCATGTAGATAGGCCAGATTCAGGTCTGGCTGGGCTTCAATGTCAAAATACAGCTCAAAGGGTGTCCCCGTGGGCAGGGGATAATCCGGCAGGTGATTCGGCAATGCCGTCTGGGTCAAGGTGGCCTTAGCCTGGTCAATCATTTTACGGGCCACCTCCGCCCCAAAACCCGGTTGGTCCCGCAGGTGGTGCATGGGGGTTTTGGCCAGGGTCTCTAGGGTCGTCACCCCCAGATCTTGAAGAATGGTATAGCGCTTAGGGGTTACCCCGGGTAAGAGGGAGAGATGACGATTATTCTGGGCTTCTGCGTAGCAATAATCCAGCCATAGGCACAGAGAGCAGCGGTTCCGGGCAATAAAGACCTCCGGTGTTTCCCTTTGGTGCAGGGTTTGGAAACAGTGGTGGAGCAGTTCCTCCATCTGGGGCCAGCGCTCCTCTTGATCAATCACATAGGGCTGATCTCGATCGCGTAGCATCAGCCACACCTCCGCTGGGATTTCTCCCTGGACTTGGGCTAGTACCAACGCTTGAAATAGGGATACCATCTGGTATTCCAGCTTCGGTCGTCGCCCCAACTTCACCTGCATCGGCCAGTACTGCCAATCCCCAAAACAAGAAACACCGGGCTGCTTAATTAACAGGTCCGGTGTGCTGAGAAGGTGGAGGGTTTGGGAGTGGTGGGTGTAGGAACTGAGGAGAACGCCGCGATCGATGGAGTCTATGCCTTGGGCCATCATCTGGCGGGTGGCGTCGGCGGCGTTGTGCCAGTCCCTCGGGTTAAAGTCGGGTCGCTGGGAGGGGTAGTCTTGGAGGACGTTGCGGCGGTGGTTGCCGCTGTCGGTCATAATTTTTTTGAGATAGTCGCTCGGTTCCTGGCGCTGGGTTTCGTCCCCATAAATCTCGAGAAACGCCCGCCGATGACAGCGCTGGTGATGTAAAAAGAGTTCATCGGTGAGCAGAATAGTCATGCGACAGGGGGGAGCGAAAACAAACTCAAAATACGGTGCAAAAAATACGATGCAAGGTGATTAGGCCGAGGCTGGAAGTGAGAATGGCTCTATGGTAGCAGATTGGTCAACGTCAGTTCGAGACCAGGGGCTGGCGCGGATCTCGGCGCATCAAGGGCTTGCTCCGGTATCCTTGGCGATCGAGTCCTTGGGACTTTCAGGGGTTTGGTCCCCTGCCGTAGGGCAGGATTGCCGAGGATTTCCTAGCATGGGGATACCTCAGTCTGGGAAGATCCTAGTGAAAAACTATGTCCCAGTGAGAGGCTAGAGGGCACCTCGATTCATTGGGTTGCGCGGCTTCGCCGCGCAACCCCACCCTAATTCTGCCGTGGGTCACTGGGCAAGAGCTTTGATGCTTCGAGGTGTCCTGCTAAGACCTTGTATTTTTTGAGATTATATCGAGATAGTCCCTAAATTTCTGCTTCCTTTATCCACTCATCCTGTTTTACCCTATTTTTTCGTGCGTTTCCCGTGCGTAGCAGCTTTTTACTCCCCCACTTTATGTCCTGTGAGCAGACTTCCGGTGAGCAGACCCCCAGTGACAAGATCCCCCAGGAGAAGACCCTAGGATCCCTGTCCGGAGCGTTGTCCAGGTCGCGGTCCCAGTCGCCGTCTGGTCCACTGTCTGGTCCACTGTCTGGACGACTTGCCGGAGCACCATCTGGATCGCTGTCTGGATCGCTGTCCGGATTTTTGTCCGGATCGCTGGCGGGTTTACGCCTTGGCCTCTGGTCCCGGCTGCGTCCCGGGTCTCATCCAACTCATCCAACCCGTCGCAGGCCCCGTCTCCCCAGTTCCCTCGCTGGCCTATGCCCCTCCCATCAGGATCGGCGATCGGTCTGGGGAGCCGATCGCCTGTGTGGCGGTGAGTTCATGCCTCAACCGGCCTCAATTGTCCCGGGCATCCCTCCAGCTGCTGGGGACCCATTGGAGAGGTCCAGCCCTAGGCCAGCGGGGGAGAGACGCTGCGATCGGGTTCAACGAACCGTTTCCCTGCCGGCCCTGGGCGCTACGGTCCCCTGGTTGTGGGGCACCCTGGTGGGATTGAGTGCGGGGCTGGGGCTGATGACCCCGGACGTGGCGCGGGGGGCCGATCGCCTCACGGCAGTGTTAGGCCCCCTACACCTCAGCCTCAATGTGGCCGATCTGGAGCACTATGCTGCCACCGGCGAGAGTAGCGACGAACTGGACTCCTATCTCCGCATTGCGACGCCGGCCCAGCAGCGAGAGCTGCGGGACCTCCTGCGGCAACCGGTAGACCTCAGCCCCACAGTGGTCTCCTATTTGGCCTATAGCCCGACGGGAGACGTGATTTTAGCCCAGATGGGCGAGGTGTTTAAGACTGGATCCGGCCAGAATGGGGCGATCGCCCTGCGGGCAGCGGTGGTCAATGCGGCGGTTTCCCCCGAGGGGTTAACCCTGGTGAATGCCCTGCGCCAATTCCCCACGGCGGAGTTGCGCATGGATATTCGATCGGCCCTAGCCCTAGCTCAGGAAGCGATTCATCTCTTTTTCGAGGATCGCCAAGCTTTGGTACAGGCCGTCGCCATCCAAGCCCAACAGGAGGCGATCGGTGACGGGACTGACTTTGCCAGCTTGCCCGATCCGCGTCAAAAGGGGGTCTTTACCTGGGAAAAGTATGAATTTGACTGGCGTGACCATACCCGCGACGATCGGCCCGTGCCCACGGATCTCTACTTACCCCAACGCTCCCAGCCTGCGCCCGTGATTGTGCTGTCCCATGGCGTGGGCAATAATCGCACCTCCCTCCAGTACCTCGCGGAGCATTGGGTATCCCATGGTTTCGCGGTGGTGGTGCCGGAGCATGTGGGTAGTAACGAAACCCTGGTGCGGGACGTGTTTGCGGGGCTGACCCAGGCCCAACCTCGGGAAGCCCTCGATCGCCTGGGGGATGTGCGGCTGGTCCTCGATCGCCTCAGTCTGATGTCTCGGCTGGATCTGCGTTGGCGGGGACGGTTTGACCTGGATCGCATTGGCGTGGCGGGTCAGTCTTTTGGGGCCTACACGGCCCTGGCCCTGGGGGGAGCCCAGGTTAGCTTCCCTGCCATCACTGCCACCTGTGCCCCCCCCGATCGGCTCGGGCGCTCCCTCAACCTCTCCCTCCTTCTCCAGTGCCGCATTTTGGAACTGGCCCCCCGGGTGCCCTTGCCCTCGGACCCCCCAGCCCCGGCCTCTGCTGAAACCGTTTTGCCTCGGCCTCGCCTGATCTACGGCAATATTCTCCAACCCCTGCAACGGCGCTTAGACTTTGGCGATCCCCGGGTGAAGGCTGTGATGGCTATGAATCCTTTTACCAGTGCGGCTTTTGGTCAGGAGGGACTTTCCCAAATGACGACGCCCCTCCTGTTGGTGTCCAGTGGCAATGATGTGGTGGTGCCGCCTGGACCGGAGCAGCTTTACCCGTTTGCGGACCTGATCGCAGCCGATCGCCAACGGGATCCGGCTGCCTCGGGGTCCGATCGCTATTTGGCCCTCTTGGAGCAGGGGAGTCACTTTTCAGCCCTGGAGGAGTTACCCCCCGAGGAAGCGGTATTTTCGGTTCCCCCGGCGCTGCTGGGGCCTGACCCGGCGGTGGCCCATGGGTATATGAAGGCCCTGGGGCTTGCCTTTATGACCACCTATCTCACGGACTCTGAAGCCTATCGTCCCTATCTCACGGCGGCCTATGGCCAGTATCTCAGCCGCGATCCGATTCCCCTGCGTTTAGTACAATCCTTGGATCGATCGACCCTCGATCGGGTGCGCCAGTCCCAGTAGGACACCTCGGTTGAGGCCGATCGGGCCGACCCCTGGAACAATACCCCCTGAAAAGACAGGCCCCTTGCAATACACTGATCCCATCCACACCAGCAGAGCAAGCAGCAGCGTGAGCATACGATCTTCCTTCCCCTTGAGTGGGTCCCGTCCTCGTCCCCTGTCTTTCCGGCCCCTGCCTCGTTCCCCTGTGCTTCGCGTTATTGCTGCTGCCCTTGGGCCTACGGTGCTTGGGCCTGTGGGCTTGCTGGCCATCCCATCCGCTGCCCTTGCCCAGTCGTCCCTCCCCCCCAACTCCCTCGGTTCCGCAGGGGTCAACGCCACGATTCTCCATCAGCCGCCCTACAACCTCACGGGACGTAAAATCGCCATTGGTCAGGTGGAATTGGGTCGCCCGGCTTTGTTTGGCTTCGATAAGGTGGCCGATCGCAACCGAAATTTACGACCGTGGCGGCTCTTTTTCCAGGATCGACCGGCCCAGGGGGGAGGACTCGGCGCGGAGCTGGGGAACCGTGAAGTGGATGCCCATGCCCATAAGGTGGCGGGGGTGATGGTCAGCCGCGATAAGGAATGGCCCGGAGTTGCCCCCGGTGCGCGGCTCTATTCCACGGGGATCGGTCCCCTCCAAAGCAATGGCCAACCCGAGGAATGCCGTGCGGCCAACCATCTTGCGCTCCAAAATGGGGGGGATGTGCGGGCGATTAATTTCAGCTTTGGGGAGTCCCTGGAGCGGGATCCGCGTCCCAATGCCCAACTGGACGGCAATGCGCTACTGACACGCTGTGTGGACTGGTCGGCACGGGTCCATGATGTGGTCTATGTGGTGGCGGGTAACCAGGGGGCGGGGGGCATCCCGATTCCCACCGACAACTACAACGGGATTAACGTGGCCTTCAGCACGCGCTGGCAAGGAGCATTTCAAAAACTGGACTTTGCCAATGTGGGGGGCGAGTTGGCCAGTGTGGCCGATCGCCAGGTGGGACGGGAGCGCAGTTTGGACCAGCGGCGATCGATCGATCTGGTGGCACCGGGTAGCCAATTAGCGCTCCTCAGTCCCGAGGGAGAGGAGGTCATCAGTAGTGGGACGAGTTTTGCGGCTCCCCATGTCACGGCAGCAGTGGCTGTGATCCAGGAATATGGCGATCGCCAGTTGGCAGCGGGGACACCGGACTGGACGATCGCCGCCCGTCGCCACGAGGTCACCAAAGCTGTGCTCTTGAACAGTGCTGATAAAGTTCAGGATCCCGGCAATGGGCATTTCCTGGCCATGACTCGCACCCTGCTCAACCACCGCAGCAATACCTGGCTCGATTCTCCCGCCTACCGCCAAGCCCGTTTTCCCCTCGATCGAACCCTCGGCGCAGGGCACCTCAATGTGTTCCGTGCCTATCAGCAGTTTAGTGCCGGTCCGGGTTCCCCCCTGGGGCCGGTCCAGCCCCAGGGCTGGGACTATAACAGTGTCGGTAACAGTGTCGGTCTGGTCGCTACCGATCGTGCTGCTAGGGATTCCGCCGCTGCCGATCGTGCCGCTGTCGATCGTGCCGCTGTCGATCCCGCCTCCATGCCCCCTGGGGCCTTGGATGCCCCCCCCTATCGCGATTATGTCCTGGCCCAGCCCCTCCAGGCTGGCAACCATGTGGCCATCACCCTGGTCTGGGATCGGTGGGTGGACCTGGACGATCGCAATGGCAATGGTGAATATGACGAGGGGGAGAGTTTTCGGGATTTGGGCCTCAATAACCTGGATCTTTTTCTGCTACCCCTAGAGGCGCAGACCACCGGTGCTGCCGTTGCCGCCTCCACCAGTCCCGTGGATAGCACCGAACATCTGTTTGCCGCTGTGCCCCAGTCGGGTCGCTACAAAATTCGCGTCCAATACCAAGACCAAGCCCATCAGCCGACCCAAGCCTACGGCCTTGCCTGGTGGACCCAGCCCCTGCCCCAGGGGAGCAGATGATCGTAGACTGGACCCTGGGGGGTCAGACTAACCCAGGGTTTAGGATGTCTTGGATCCCGGCATTGTTGATGTACAGAGGGGCAAGGTTGGCTTTGGGCCGATCGCCCTCTACTCCTTTTTCTGCCTCAACTATCCCCGGATTAAGCCACACCTTTTCCCTTGGATCGCCCCCCGCCATACACCACATCGATCAATAGCCCCATGTCTAATCGACTTCGCACTGCGATTCAATCCGGCGAGTTCATCGTCACAGCGGAACTTTCCCCCCCTAAGGGCGGCGATCCTAACCATATGCTCGATCTGGCCGCAACCCTGAAGCAGCGCGTCCATGGGGTCAATGTCACCGATGGCAGTCGGGCCGTGATGCGGATGTCGTCCCTGGCATCCTGTGTCCTGCTCCAGCAGCGGGGCGTTGAGGCCATTTGTCAGGTCACCTGCCGCGATCGCAACCGGATTGGCCTCATGGCCGATCTCCTCGGTGCCCATGCCCTCGGCTTGCATAATATTTTGGCCCTGACGGGTGACCCGGTCAAAGCGGGGGATAACCCCAAGGCCCGTCCTGTGTTTGATTTGGAGTCGGTACGCCTGCTCACCCTGATCAAGAAGCTCAATGCAGGGCTGGACTGGAATGATAAGGAAATGCCCGACGGCGCTACGGCGCTCTTGGCAGGGGCAGCGGTGGATCCCCAGTTACCCAACTGGTCTGCCCTGCAGAAGCGGTATGAGCGTAAGGTGGCTGCGGGGGCTGAGTTTTTCCAAAGTCAAATGGTGACGGATTTCGATCGTCTGGATCAGTTCATGACCCAGGTGGCCAAACCCTGCGGCAAACCGGTGTTGGCGGGGATTTTCCTGCTGAAGTCCGCCAAGAATGCCGAGTTTATCAACCGCTATGTGCCAGGGGTCCATATTCCCCAGTCCATCATCGATCGACTGGCCCGGGCTAAAAATCCGCTGGAAGAGGGGGTCACGATCGCGGCGGAGCAAGTGAAGCTGGCCCAACAGCTGTGTGAGGGGGTCCATATTATGGCCATCAAGCGTGAGGATTTGGTGCCCGATATTCTGGATCAGGCGGGGATTGCACCCCTTGTGTTCCCCAAGGTGGCGGCTAAGTCAGAGGTGCTGGGTCTTAGTCCCAATCCTAAGGCGGTTGCGTAATTGGTCTTGAGACGGTTTTTGGGGTAATTTTGGGGTAATTTTGGGGTAATTTCTTTGGAGGGGCGATCTCGTATCGCCCCGTCAACCTCAAGTGTAGGGTGCGTCCGGTGGAGTCAGAATGCTCTGCTGCTACCCCGCCCGCCGTAAGGTCTGGGCTGTGCTGGCCTTCACCACTCCTTCCAAAATCGTGCAAAAGCGCTGGATCGGTGGGATTAGCAGGCGATCCTGGGTCGTTACACAGACCACTTCCCGCGTCAGGGTCGGATCCAGGGTCGATCGTACCGTTAAACTGGGATCGCCCCCTACCTCCGCCAGGGCCGACTGGGGCAACAATGCCACCGCCTGCCCGCGTCGCACCACCCCCCGGAAGGCATCCAAGGTATTGAGTTCCAAGGCCACATGGAGCGCTAGCCCCCGCTGATCAAACTGCTCTTCAATTAAGCGCCGCATCCCGTAGCCATCTTTAAAAACCGCATGGGGATACTGGGCCAAATCTTCCCAACTGAGGGGACCGGGCTGGGCACTGAGGGGGTGTTGGGCTGACATCAACACCTGGATGGCATCCTGAAAGAGGGGAGTGACCACCATGGGACTGGTGGCGGTCAGGAAGCGATTCTGCATCACCACGGCAATGTCCACCAATCCATCCCGGAGCACCTTGAGGGCGCGATCGCTTCCCAGGGCGGTGACGCGTAGTTGTACTGCCGGATAGTCCCGACTAAACTGTTCAAAGACTTCGGGCAAGTAGTAGCAGCAAATGGAGCTAATTGCCGCAACACAGAGCTCTGTTTGGTTTCCTTCGATTAAATCCCCCAATTCCTGGGTTGCCAGTCGCCACTCCTGGCAAATACGACGGGCACGGGGCAATAAACACTGTCCGGCTAAGGTGAGGCTAATTTGGCCGCTGCGATGGAATAGTTCTGCCCCAACGCTGGTTTCTAGGGCTTGGATTTGGCGACTAATGGTGGATTGGTTGACGTGGCAGCGCTTGGCCGCAGCTTGAAAGCTGTGGGTCTCGGCGATCGCCAAAAAAGCCTGTAATTGCTCAAGGCGCATGGTGGGAGCAGGGCAAGAGATAGGGGCTGAATGATGACCGTTGCAGAATCTCAGTTGTACTTCACCTGCATTTCACCCTAGAAGAAAAGGAAGCCCCGATTTTGTGTTTTTTAACACAGTTTTTTTCCAGAACCTGTTAACCACCTCGATTCAATCCGAATGTGTGGGAGACAGCCCACGCAAGAATCAGGGTTTGGGGTTCTGGGTTTTGTCGCCCTTGGTTTTGTTTCCGGTTTTTGTCCCCTTGGCTTTAGGGGATTTTTGGGCCTTCTTTTCTTTTTGGGTCGTGGTGGAGCGTTGGGAGGTGGGGAGCGGTTGGGGACGGACCAGGTTCTGGCGACGACGACGATCGCGCCAGTCTGCTGCCGTGAGGTAGACGACTCCTACTGTCAGCACAACCATCAGCCCCAGGGCGATCGTGGCCAAAAGTGTTGAAACTGAGAATTCCATGGTTTTACGGCGTGATTCAACAGGTCTATAGCGGTTATCGGTGGCATGAAGTCCAGGGAGCCAGTACCGAGACTCTGG
>JAYKIB010000179.1:0-4998 GCA_035285005.1 Prochlorothrix sp. | reverse complement strand
CCTGGGCAACCCGCTGGAGATCAGCAGCAGTGATTTGGTTAACCCGATCGAGCACCGTGAAGAAATTCTGCCAAGACCCGGTTTTAACCTCATATTCCACCAAGGTCGAAGCTAAGCCCCGGTTAGAGTCCAACGATCGCAGTAATCCTGCCCGCACCTGGGTGCTGACCCGCCGTAGTTCCTCCCCACTGATCGGCTCCGTCTGCAATCGCTCTAACTCCTGATCCAGAGACGCTTCCACCTCATCCAGGGTATGTCCCGGCACCGGCAGCATATAGAACAGCATCAAACTGGGGTACTTATCATTGGGATAACCGCTCGTGGCTTGGGCCGCCAGGGCAATTTGCTGTTCCTCCACCAGGGCACGATAGAGACGGGCCGTGCGGCCACTGCTGAGCACCTGCTGGAGCAGTTGGCAGGTAATGAAGTCGGGATGATCGATCGCGGGCATGGGGTAGGCCACGATCGACCAGGGCTGGGTGGGACGCTGGAGGGTCACAGAACGGGGTTCCGTCTGGGGCGGTTCCGAGGGGATGGGGGATTCGGTGGCCGCAGTCGGCGCCGCCGGAAAGCGGCCAAAGTAGCGTTGGGCCAGCTCCTGCACCTGGGATGCCTCCACATCGCCAACCACCGCAAAGGTCAGCTTATCCGGGTGGTAGTGGCGTGTAAAAAAGTCCTGCACATCCCGGCGACTCAGCCCCGCAATATCCGCTGTCTCGCCAATGATGGGGCGACCATAGGGATGAACCTGGAAGGCTGTGTCCTGCACCGCATCCAGCAGTTGATTAACCGGATTATTGTCTAGGCGCAGCCGCCGTTCCTCCAGGATCACGTCCTTTTCTTCGTAAAACTCCCGAAACACCGGATCCAAAAACCGCTCCGACTCCAGGGACATCCACAGTTCCAATTTATTGGCCGGAAGGCTATAGAAATAGCGAGTTGCGTCGGTGGAGGTGGTGGCATTAAGACCGACCCCCCCCGCCTGCTCAATGATTTGTCCCAGTTCGTTCTGCTCCACCAGGGTCGCGGCTTCACCACGGAGGGCTTGGAACTGCTGGCGTAGGCGATCGACCTCCGCGAGGGATACGGTGGGATCCTGCTGGGCAGCGGCCATTTGACTAAAGGCCCGATCGAGGTCGTCGAGAAGCTGTTCTTCCTGGGCAAAGTCCCGCGTCCCAATGCGAGAGGTGCCCTTAAAAGCCAAGTGCTCCAGAAAATGGGCCACCCCCGTTTTACCGTCCGGCTCATCCACCGCCCCCACATCGGCATAGGTCATAAACGAGACCACGGGGGCCTGATGGCGTTCTAGCACAATGAACTTAAGGCCATTCTCCAGGGTGAATTCGGTAATGTCCGCCGCCACCCGATCGAGGTAAGGCTGAATAGACATCGGGGGCCGAGACGGGGGCAGGGATAGGGCCCAAACGCGGGTTAGTCCCGTTTGTCCCCATAGGAGCAAAATTATGCCGAGGGCAATCACACCCCATCGAGCGGGAGAAGACCCAAGCCTCTGCCACCGCCCCAGGTTACGTCCTAGGGACTGCCTTAGATTCCGCCATAAATGCCGCCACGTCTTCACCACAGGTCTCCTCGCGGGACGATCCCCAGAATTTACATCTGGGCACCTCGAAAAATTCAAATTTCGACCGCAGTGCCCACGGCAGAATCAGGGTTGAGGCCGGCGGCGAAGCCGCCGGCCTCAATTAATCGAGGTGCCCATCTGTTCTAGTGTATGGCAACTGTATGGCACAGGCCGACCCGTTCCGGTATATCCAACGGAACGCGATCGTTTAACGCAGCGATCGAGACAGCGACAGCGCATAGGTCTCAAACAGAACCCCCACCGTTGCACCCACGGCCCCCAGAACCAGAATGCCCTGCCAACTATCCCCCGTTCCAAAAACCGCCAAAAACTGGCGGAGCTGCTCCAGGGCTGAATCCGTAAACGGGGCAAGGGGAGGAATAATTTGACCAAGCCCATAGAGGCAGAACCAGAGGCCACCGAGCAGCAGAACCGGGGCCAAAAAACTGAAGAAGGCCGTCAAGATCAGAGAGGTCCAAATTCGGGGCTGAAGGTCGAGGTTAAGCATGGGGGCTTCCCAGAGCAGCAAAAAAGATTGGGCCGAGAATCCAGTTAGAATCCGCGCTGTCTCTACCATAAAAGGAATTCTAGAAAAAAGATTCTTACTTCAAGATTCTTAGGTTTTCATCAAGGAAATGCACTTTTTCGTAACTTTATGATAAGGCCATTTTGATCTCTGGGTCAGCTCACTGCTGTATCTAAACGTACAAAATGGTCCCAGAATCGCTCGACACATCAAGTCAGCGGCATAGGTAAGCAGCACAGGCGACGCCCTATCCCTAAAGTATCGAGGTGTCCTAGACAAAGGCTGGGAATTGTTGAGGAGTCTACTAAGAAATTCATCGACTCCTTTTGGACAATCGTAAAGCTATCCATACTCCCCATTCCTGTGTGGATCCCGTCCCAAACTTTTGGGTACCTTGATGGATTGGCGAAGTTTCCAAACATCCTCCCAAAGTCCCATTCTGTAACCCACATAGGGGCACCTCGATTAATCCAAACTTTGAGGAAATGACCCACGCAAGAATCAGGGTTTGGGGTAGGCGGCACAGCCGCCTACCCCAATTAATCGAGGTGCCCATAGGCATCTAGGTTAGGTTGCGCGACTTCGCCGCGCAACCCAATTAATCGAGGTACCCTAGGGTTTTCCTAGGCCCAAAGTTCAGGCCACAGCAAGATCAAAAGCAGTTTAGAGCCACTCAAAATAACCCGATCGTTCTTCATTCTTCACCATAACTGCGTAGCCCATGAGAATTGCACATAAAATTTAATCGAGTATTGGGCACCTCGAAAAATCAAAGCGCTTGCCCCGTGACCCACGTAAGAATCAGGGCTGGGTTGTGCGGCTTCGCCGCACAACCCAATTAATCGAGGTGTCCTCGAGTATTTACACCTACGAGACCCCGTAAGAAACAGCAGGATGGGAAAGAAAACACATCACAAAGAGATAAGGGTAAACACTCTTAAGAGTCACTAAAAATTGTAAGCAAATCTTCGAGAATTTTTTGAGCCGCGATCGGGCCTTCACTGAGCCAGTAGTCATAGTTGACGGAGTAAACCCGATCGGCCTGAACAGCCCCAAGGTTTTGCCACAGCGGCGTTTGGCTGAACTCCCGGAAGAGCGTCGCCTCGGGGTCGCTTTGCAACACCACCAATCGATCGCCATCTGCCTCAGGTAACTGCTCCAGGGAAATGCGCTCGAAAAACGTCTCCTGGCGCTGGGCCGGAGGACGAGCAAAGCCCACATCCGCAAGCACCCGACCGGCAAAGGACCCCCCCAGATACAAACGAAGCTGACCCGGCATGAAGCGCAGCAGTGAGACTTGATAGCGATTGGGAGATTGGGGCAGTTGCTGGCGTAGGGTTTGAATTTGCCGATTATAGGCGGCTAAAACCCGATCCACCGCCTCCGATCGATCGATCGCCTCCCCATAGGTGGCCAAAGCATCCTGCCATGGCGCAAACGCCTTGCCATCAAACACGGGATACAGCACCGTGGGCGCAATCTGGGAAAGCTGGGCGTAGAGACTGCTGTGAACGGGATACAGACCCAAAATCAAATCCGGCTGGAGACTGACGATACGCTCCAGGCTCGGTTGCTCCTCATCCCCGAGGTAGGTCATGGCCGCCACCGCATCCTCGGGCAGGTAGCCGGGAAACTGGCCGGGATTACCCGCGAAGCTGTCCGGTGCCGCCCCCAGGGGAACCACCCCCAGCACCAAAGCCGCCTCCAAGGGGAGATTGCCCAAGGTAACGATGCGCTGGGGCGATCGCGGCACAACCGTCTGACCGAGGGCATGTTGCACGGTTCGGGTCTCGGCCTGTTCCCCCACTGCCGAATATTCCCCCACCGCCGCCATAGAGCGGTTGAGACCATCGCCCGCATCCCCAGTCACCGCTGCACAGCCCTGGAGCCCGCCTCCCATAAACCACAGGCTGAGGCTCAACAGACCAACCCACAGCTTGCACCCCCACGGAACCCGCCACTGGATCCGTGGGGTGACCCACGGCTTGGCCCAAAACCCACGGTTCCCCTGGATCTGCTGTCCTGGGGCTGGCTGGGAAGAGCAAGGCGGCGGAGTATCAGTCATGGGGATCAGGGCGTGAAGGACAAGGGAATAGAGAATAGCTGGGGGACACCTCGATTAATCCAGACTTTCACCGCAGTACCCACAGCAGAATCAGGGTTGGGTTGCGGCGAAGCCGCCCAACCCAATTCATCGAGGTGCTCAATTGCTGGGCGTGGGGAGGGATCCTGCCCAAACTTCCAGTAAATTACGCAACGCGATCGAGAGATCCGATCGACCATCTCCGTAGATACCGATGCCAGTATAGCCATGATCGCCCGTGGAAACCCATCCATCGATCGCCTTTAAACTCTCGTATATTTCCCATGTTGAGATTACGGTTTTTTAAGTAATAATAAATCGTCATAAGAAAACAATCATATCTCCGAGCACCTCGATTAACCTAACTTTTTAGGAGACGGTCCACGCAAGAATCAGGAATTGGGTTGGGCGGCGAAGCCACCTAACCCAATTCATCGAGGTGCCCCTCCCTTAGTCAAGTCTTCCAGTAAGTTATAACAGTTGACTTAACCATCCAATCCAATCCTAAAATTAACATACAGAGAACATCAAAAAATCTAAGAGGATGTTTGGAAACCTAAGACAATCCCCCCTAACCCCCCTTTACAAGGGGGGGACAGCTTTTTCTTCCCCCTTCAAAAGGGGGACTGAGGGGGATTCTGCCAGGGCCTACGGCCCTTGGCCGAAGTTTCCAAACATCCTCTAAGAGGATGTTTGGAAACCCAAGAGGTGGAGTAGGGGTACAAGAAAGCCCTTGAGGATCTAGGCTAGATAGTGTAAATTCATCCACCTTCCTCAAGAGCTATGACTTCAGCTTACCCCGTCACC
>JAYKIB010000178.1:0-23389 GCA_035285005.1 Prochlorothrix sp. | reverse complement strand
GTGCGGTTGTCATTGGTATTTATGATTGCAAGGTACAGATTTATGATTCGGTTGGAGGGCGGATGTCCGTCTCTCAACCTGTTACTAATCTACACCCCTTTGTAAAGTTATGTCAACACTCTCTCAGCCCTAAAACATTATTTTTAGGCCTAAATTCCTTATCAAATAGATAAACTACGCTGATGGGCACCTCGATTAATTGTGGCAGGCGGCGAAGCCGCCTGCCATAACCCTGATTCTGCCGTGGGCACCGCGGTCGAAATTTGCATTTTTCGAGGTGCCCTAATGTATGACGAGAACGCCTCGGTATAGTCCACTTTTGCGGGGGATAGTCCACCCCGGTCCTAGCGTTGGAGGAGTAGGCACTCATCACCGCTATAGTGGTGGCGATCGCGGTCCGTCTGTTTGTCTTGCTGCCCTAAAGCCAGGGGTTGAGGTCATGGGTTGAGCGGTGCAGTGCCGAGGATTGCAGAGCTTGGAGACACACAGCTTGGAGACACACAGCCAAGAATCACAACGCTTGGATACCCCCGCAGCGGGCACCGATCGCTGGGTTGAAGCATTGGTGGACTGTCCCCAAGTCCAGGGCGTTTTCACCTATCAGATCCCAGCGGACCTGAGCGTCACCGTGGGGGATATTTTGACCGTGCCCTTTGGGGGGCAACAGGTGGGCGCAATCGCCCTGACCCTACTCAACCAATGTCCACCCAATCTCGCCCCGAGCCAGGTTAAGCCGGTGCGAGATGTGGTCATGTCGGGCTTTTTTCCGGCGGATTACTGGCAGTTACTACACCAGGTAGCGGATTACTACTACACACCCCTGATAACGGTGGTCAAGACTGCCCTGCCTCCGGGGTTGCTAGGACGATCGCAGCGGCGTATTCGCGTTCTGCCCGAAGCAATTCCGCCCGGAGCCGAAGCCTTTCTCCGATCGCCCGCCCAGCAGCTCCTCCACCTGCTCCAGCGCAGTAAAAACGGCGATTATGCATGGCGCTACATTACAAAACAATTACCCCAAGCCCGATCGGGGCTCGCGGACTTACTCCAACGCGGGTGGGTCATGAGCTATCTGGAGCCGCCCCAGACAGCTCGACCGAAGCAGCAAAAAGCCGTCACCCTGGTGCGGGAACCAGACCCAACGGATACCTTGACCGATCGCCAGCAACAAGTTCTGGGCGCCCTGGTGCGCAGTGGGGGCGATCGGTGGCTCAGTGAACTATTGCAGCAGTGTCGAGCCAGTTCGACGATCGTGACGGCCCTGGAAAAAAAGGGCTTTGTGGTGGTCCAGGAGCGGGAAAACCTACGCTCGGACACCGGGATTCCCCTGGGGCGCGATCGACCGAAGGCGCTCTCCCCGGATCAGGCCGCTGCCCTGGCTCAAATTCGGCAGCTAGAGGGCGCCCACACGGTTTTACTCCATGGAGTGACGGGATCTGGCAAAACAGAGGTGTACTTACAGGCGATCGAGCCGATCTTGGCCCAAGGTCGATCGGCGCTGGTGTTGGTGCCGGAAATTGGCTTGACCCCCCAACTGACCGATCGCTTTCGCCAACGCTTCGGCTCCCAGGTCTGTGTGTACCACAGTGCCCTCTCCCAGGGGGAACGCTACGACACCTGGCGACAAATGCTCCAGGGGGTGCCCCAGGTTGTCATTGGCACCCGATCGGCCATTTTCGCCCCCTTACCCCAGCTCGGTCTCATCATTCTGGATGAGGAACACGACAGCAGCTTTAAGCAAACCCAACCCCAACCCTGCTACCACGCCCGCACCGTTGCCCAGTGGCGATCGCAGTTGGCCCCCTGTCCCCTCATTTTGGGATCCGCAACGCCAGCCCTGGAAACCTGGTGTGGGGTTTTAGGGGCAAGGCGAGCGGTCCGCGGGGAAGCGAGCCGGCCCGGAGACGGGGGAGAGGAGACCCAAGGGCGGATTCCGCCCTGGCCTCGGGCGCAGTATGTGCAGTTACCGCAGCGCATTTACGATCGACCGATGCCAGAGATGCAGGTGGTGGATATGCGCCAGGAGTTTCACAACGGCAACCGATCGATCCTCAGTCGGCGTTTACAACTGGCCCTGGGTCAGTTGCAGGAGCGCGGCGAACAGGGGCTAATCTTCGTCCCCCGGCGCGGCCATAGTACGTTCGTCTCCTGTCGCAGTTGCGGCGAAGCCCTCAACTGCCCCCACTGTGATGTGTCCCTGTCCCACCACCAACCCCAGGAAAACGCCCCGTCCCTGCTGCGCTGCCATTACTGCAACCACCACACGCCCCAACCTGAGACGTGCCCCCACTGCGGATCCCCCTATCTCAAGTTTTTTGGCAGCGGAACCCAGCGGGTAACCCAGGAACTGAGTCGGTTATTTCCCGATTTACGCTGGATTCGCTTTGATAGCGACACCACACGCACCAAGGGAGCCCATCGGGCGCTATTGACACGGTTTGCCCGGGGGGAAGCCGATCTCCTCGTGGGGACCCAAATGCTGACCAAGGGCATTGATCTACCCCAGGTCACCCTCGTGGGGGTGTTGGCTGCCGACGGCTTATTTCATTTACCGGATTTTCGAGCCGGGGAGCGGGCCTGTCAGACCTTAATTCAAGTGGCAGGACGATCGGGACGGGGGCACGAACCGGGGCGCGTGCTCATCCAAACCTACAAACCTGACCATGAGGTGGTTCAGGCGGTCCAAACCCTGACCTATGACGCGTTTCTAGCCCGAGAGTTGGCACAACGTTCGCCCTTGGCTTACCCCCCCTACAGCCGCCTCATTTTACTGCGCCTCAGTGGATTAGAGGCCGATCGGGTCCAAGCGACGGCGGAGCTCCTAGGAGACCGGCTACGGAAAGAATTACCGGAGGGAGTCCACCTCTTGGGACCGGCCCCAGCCCCAATTTTGCGAGTGGCGCGTCGTTACCGCTGGCAGTTGCTGCTCAAGGTTGCATTGTCGGGGAACCCGGACATAAGCTCACCTCGCCTGCCAATTGGGGCGCTCCAGCAGCACTGTGGATCGGGGGTAGCGCTCACGGTGGACGTGGATCCCCTGAGCTTAAGCTAGGACAGCCCTGGGAAGCTGCCCCCCAATTCCTTAAGGCTCCCCCCGATTGCCCATTCCTATAGGACAATGGGAGCACTGTGCCCTCTTCCTGCCCATGTCCCATCCGCTCTACGTGGCCTTCATCTGGCACCAACACCAACCCCTCTACACCACTCCCTCCACGCTGGTGCCAGACGTCCAAGGGGGAGGGGCAACACCTCGTGGCAATGGGGGAGCCGTTGCTGAGGGGGAGGGGTCACCGATCGCGAGGATGGCCTCGGTGGGCAGGATTGGGGAGGATTCCGCAGTAGGAGCCGATCCGAGCCAGATGACCTCCGATCGAGTACCCTCGGGCTCCGCCGCCACCGCGTCGCCCTTCCTTGACCGGAGCCGCCCTGGAACTCCTGCCGCGATCGCCCCGGACTCTAATACGCCAGGATCCCACGCACCCGGATCTCGCGGCCCGGAACTCCACATCCCAGAACCTAACTATTTTCTGCCCTGGGTGCGGCTCCACGGCACCAAGGACTACCTCGACTTGGTGCTTTTGCTCCAGCAGTTTCCCCAATTGCACCAAACGGTTAACTTTGTCCCCTCCCTGATCCTGCAACTGGAAGCCTACGCCCAGGGCCAAGCCCTGGATCCCTACCTCGCCCTTAGCCTCCAGTCGGTCCGCACCCTCAGCCTTGCCCAGAAGTCCTTTATTCTGGACCACTTCTTCGATGCCAACCATCGCACTCTCATTGCACCCCATCGCCGCTACCAGGAACTCTACAGCCAGCGCCAAGAGCAGGGATTGCACTGGTGCCTGGAACATTGGCAAAATCGCGACTATGGGGATTTGATGGCATGGCACAACCTGGCCTGGATTGATCCACTATTTTGGTCCGATCCAGAGATTGCAGCCTGGTTGGAGCAAGAAGAGGGCTTTACACGGCTCGATCGTCAGCACATTTGGATGAAGCAACGGGAGATTCTGCACCGCATCATTCCCCAGCACCGGACCCTGCAGGAACAGGGCCAACTGGAAATCACCACCAGCCCCTACACCCATCCAATTTTGCCGCTGCTCGCAGACAGCAGCTCCGGCCGCGTGGCCGTGCCCCAGATGACCCTGCCCCCGGACGTCTTCCGCTGGCCCGAAGACCTAAAGCGCCACCTCCGCAAGGGTTGGGCCATTTACCAAGACTATTTCCACCGCAGTCCCCTGGGCCTGTGGCCCTCGGAGCAGGCCGTCAGTCCTGCAATCCTGGAGGATGTGGCGGCCCAGGGGTTTCGCTGGCTCTGCTCTGATGAAGCCGTCCTTGGCCAGACCCTACAGCACTTCTTCCAGCGTGACAGCCAGGGCTTGGTTAAACAGCCGGAGCTTCTCTACCGACCCTACCGCCTCAGTACCCCCGCTGGGGATTTGGCCATGGTATTCCGCGATCGGCACCTGTCGGATCTGATTGGCTTCACCTACAGCGCCATGACCGCCACCCAAGCCGCCACGGACTTGGTGGAGCATCTCCAGGGCATTGCCCACACGCTCAAAAGTAACCAGACCTCCGGCAGTAGCAGTTTGGAGAATCCCTGGTTGGTCACAATCGCCCTGGATGGGGAAAACTGCTGGGAGTTCTATCACCAGGACGGTCGCCCCTTCCTGGAAACCCTGTACCAAACCCTGAGCCATGAACCGCGCATTCAACTGGTGACGGTCTCGGAGTTTCTGGAGCGCTTCCCCCCCAGTGCCAGCCTTGCGGCCCACACGCTCCACAGCGGTTCCTGGGTTGATGCCAGCTTCAGCACGTGGATTGGGGATCCGATTAAGAACAAAGCCTGGGAGTTGCTAACCGCAGCACGGCAAGTGTTGGCCCACCATCCCGAGGCCACGGAGTCTAGCCATCCGATCGCCTGGGAAGCGCTGGATGCCGCCGAAGGGTCCGACTGGTTCTGGTGGTTTGGGGAAGGCCACTCTTCCAACCAAGATGCCATTTTTGATCAGCTGTTCCGCACCCACCTCACCACCCTTTACCAAGCCCTGGGGGAACCGGTTCCCGAAGCGCTCCAATTTCCCCTCGATCGCTACGATAAAACCGGGGATCACCAGCCCCACAACTTCATTCACCCCATCATTGATGGGCGGCGGGACGACCACAACTGGGACGAGGCCGGCCGTCTGGAACTGGGCGGCAGTTGGGGTACCATGCACCGGGCCAGTGCTATCCAGCGGCTGTGGTACGGGGTCGATCAGTCCTATCTCTACCTGCGGCTGGATGTCCTCGCTGGGGTCAAGCCGGGGATCGATTGTCCCCCGGAGCTCAACCTCTTCTGTTTTTATCCCGATCGCACGGGCCACAACAGTCCCATTTCCCTCGCGAACCTTCCTAACCAAGCTCCCCTTAACTATCTCTATCGCCATCACCTCAAGGTACATCTGCTCTACCAGTCCGTGCGCTTTCTGGAAGCGGTGGAATACTCCCTGTGGGAACCGCGCATTAGTTACGCCAAGGTGGCTGTGGATGAATGCATTGAGTTAGCCGTACCCTGGCGGGATCTGGGGGTGGGGACCGATTGGTCTCTCTCGTTGGTGTTGGTGTTGGCCCGCAATGGCCAGTTCCAAAACTACTTGCCCGAGGATCAGTTACTCACCCTGCGTGTTCCCCCCAGAAATCTCTAATTCTCTCCCACCCGCCCAAGCACCCTTATCCCCCCAAGATATCCCCCCAAGAAAGGGATCGCTCTGTGCTACCGTTGTCAGGGATCGGTAGGGGTTGCCCCGCTTTCCCGATTCAGAGTTCCCCTTTATCTGAGATCACGACAACGCTATGGATGCCGATACCAACGAACTACTCCTAAAGCGCGCAATTACCATTAAGGCTGTGGTCACTCCCCGCTGGAAAGAGGAAGCCCAACAGCAGTTGCAAGGACAAATCAACCAACTGGATGGACAGCTGCAACAGTTAGAAATGCAGGGCCAGCGGATGATCAGTGAAATTCAGCGGCAAAGCAACCAACCTGGCAGCCCCCAGGTGGTGCAACAGGTGGATAACGTCCAAATTCAGGTCAATCAGAAGAAATCCGAGTTTCTAGAGCAAAAGAATCGTATTCTCCAACAGCTTCAACAGGTGCAAACGTTGGAGATGGAACAGGAAGTCAACCAGGGCCAAATTGATAGTTTCTGTAAGGTCAAAAAGGGAGACAACCTGGTTGAGAAAATGCGGGTTGAGGTGTTGCTGCGGGATGGTGTAGTCGAAGATATTCGGGGCCAACTGTAGGGCCCCTTGATTAGTTGTGGCGTGCGGCTCCGCCGCACAACCCGACCCTGATTCTTATGTGGGCCACTGGGCAAGGACTTTGACTTTTCGAAGTGCCCTGTAGTCAATTTGAGTAGCTGGACACGGGCGACGCAGCTGCCCAGCCGAAACCCTGACTGTTCTGGGAGCTGCCCCCCTAGAAAGGCGATCGATCGGGATTTTCCCAAGAGTTGCCCCGCCAGAGGCGGGGCAACTCTTGTCTTGTACGGTACTGCGGCGATCGGGGCTATGACTCGCTGGGCAATCTCCCGAAAATTTAGAGGAATCCCGGTCCCCCTTGGGCACCTCGATTAATACAGACTCTCGCCGCATACCCACGGCAGAATCATGGTTGGGTTGCGCGGCTTCGCCGCGCAACCCAATGGATCGAGGTGCCCCCTTGATTTTTATTGTTCTTGAATCAGGCGCATGTAGTTCTGCTGGAGCTGCACATGGCTCTCGGCAATTCGATCGGTCAGTCCCCGTTCTAAATCACAGCTTTGTTGCCAAAGGATCGCCGATCGGCGGGCACGGATTAACTCCTGCCACAGGAGCGCTAACGCCTCTGCCGCCTCATCTCCCGTCAGTTCAGGCCGATCGATCTTCGTTGGATCGCGAGTCTCCGCGATCTCCCCATCGGCAGGCGCGGCAACCGTGCCTAAGATTGCCGGTTGCGGCATATCTGAAGCAGGCCCGTCGGAGACAGGCATATCGGAAACAGACACAGCCGACCCCAGGCGACCCGAACCAGTCTCCCAATCCTTGTCCCCATCCTGGCTTGGGGCTTGTCTTGGCGCTGCACTTACCCCTGAATAGGGCTCTAGATTATGGGTTTCTAGGTTATGGGTCTCTAGGTTATGGGTCTCTATGTGTGCAACGATCGTATCCTGGAGAGCTTTAAACTGAGCATTGGCCTCCTCATGGCGATCGAGATCATGGGTCAGGGCAATACAGTTTTGAAGTTGTTGGACTAGGGAGTCAGGAGAGTGGGCCATAGCGTCCAGTACAAGCGCAGAAAACAGGGGTGAATCGCTAGTCAAAACGTTTGCTCCACCGGCCCCAACGTTTCCAACGCTGCCAACGCTCCAAACGTCTAAGCCGTTCACGGTGCTGCACATCCAAACATGAGCCGATTGCGGCCCCATCAGCACCGCAGCCGCACGATCGGCGACTTCAACACAGCCGCTTTGACAAAGCTAGTTGTTCATCTTCTCCCATGTTTCCCAGCCTTGACAAGCCTCGGGCCGATCGATCGGGCAGGCCCCCCGTGGCGATCGACATATCCGGAGAGGCAACCCACAACCCACCGATGGGCAGCGGTGACACACCGCAACACAGACCACACCCCCTGGTTGACTGACAAAAAATTCCGCATTGGGCGTGCAAACTGCGCCCCTATCAGAGGTTTGGGATCCTAGGGGTTAGGTTGACTGACCCGTCCTCTATGCCTGGATTTGATCCACTTTTGTCAGTCAGTCAATCAACCACACACCACCGGGCGCTAGTCCGTTGCTATTCGCTGCCATGGCGATCACCAGCTTGTATACGGGGCAAAGATCGGGCTGCCTCGATTGATTAGGCGGGATTAATGGGTGGAGGCGGCGAAACCGCCTCCACCCATTAATCGAGGTTCCCGCGAGCTGCTGTCTAGCCATCCTCAGTGTGGAGCTGACCCACTCCATGAATCGAGGTGCCTAGATCTAGTGAGGACTACCTTCTTTCTGCTACCGTGCTTTAGGGGTTTCCCAAACGGAAATCCTGACCCTGAAGCGCCACCGCAGCAGCTGTGATGCTCTCTGACTGACAACACCCTTCGCCCGTAGGTTTGGTTGAGACGACACAGCCCAACCCCAGGCGAGACTTGATTGGGCAACACGATAGTGGGTAACACGATCGTTGTTCTGGAATGCCACGAGGCGACATCCAAACGACGATCGCCCCAGTTTTAACCGGTTTTGTCAGTCAATCGGTGTTGCTCAACCTATGTTTCACGGTTTGACTTACCTTCGCTCTGACCCACCCCCATCATGGCTAAACCACGAGTCCTCTCTGGAGTTCAACCCACCGGCAACCTGCACTTAGGGAACTACCTCGGGGCGATTCGCAACTGGGTAGAGGGCCAGGATCAATACGAGAACTTCTTCTGTGTGGTGGATCTCCATGCCATCACCGTCCCCCACGATCCCACCGCTCTGGGCAGCGACACCTACAAAATTGCAGCCCTTTACCTTGCCTGTGGCATCGACCTGGCCCACTCCACCATTTTTATCCAGTCCCACATTCCTGCCCACAGCGAACTGACCTGGCTCCTCAACTGCATCACCCCCCTCAACTGGCTGGAGGACATGATTCAGTTCAAAGAGAAAGCCGTCAAGCAGGGCCAAAACGTCGGCGCCGGCCTCCTGGACTATCCAGTGCTAATGGCGGCAGATATTCTGCTCTATGACGCGGATAAGGTGCCCGTTGGGGAAGACCAGAAACAGCACTTAGAGCTAACCCGCGATATTGCTGTACGGGTTAATCATCTCTTTGGACCCAAATCTGGCAAAAAAGCGCCAGAGCCAGAGCAGAGCATTCTCAAACTTCCGGATCCACTGATCCGGACCGAGGGAGCACGGGTGATGAGCCTCACCGATGGCACTAAAAAAATGTCCAAGTCGGACCCATCGGAACAAAGCCGCATTAACCTGCTCGACACGCCGGAGGAAATTAAGAAGAAAATTAAGCGCTGCAAAACCGATCCCGTGCGGGGGTTGGAGTTTGGCAACCCCGATCGACCCGAATGCCAAAATCTACTCTCCCTGTATATGCTGCTGTCGGGACAAAGCCAGGAAGCCGTGGCGACCGAATGTGCTGACATGGGCTGGGGTCAGTTTAAGCCGCTCTTGACCGAAGCCACGATCGCGGCCCTAGAGCCTATCCAACAGCGCTACATCGAGGTCATGGACGATCGGGGTTATCTGGAACAGATCTTGCGGGAGGGCCGGGAAAAAGCCGAAGCGGTGGCTAACCAAACCTTGGCACGGGTTAAGGATGCCATGGGCTTCAGTCGCCCCCTCTGAAACCTGACCCTGTTTCGTCAGGGCACCTCGAAAAACTCACACTTCGACCGCAGTGCCCAGGGCAGAATCAGGGTTGTGGCAGGCGGCTTCGCCGCCTGCCACAATTGATCGAGATACCCGTTATAAACCCCGACCCCAATCAACCGTAACTCAAGATCAATACTTGCCCAATCCGGCGGGTTCCTCCTTGCTTTCTCCCTAAATCCTCCCAACCTCTGCTAAAGGCTCCCATGAACGTTGAGTTTCGCGAATTTAATCCCTTCGATCTCTGGCTCTGGTTTGAGATGCCCACGGTCCCGTCAACAGCAGAACAGGAGTATATTGCCGAAACCCTGAATTCCTGGTTCTTCCTCGGGAAACTGGGCGGTTTTAATGCGGAAAACCTACAGGTTCAGGATGAAGGGCTCGATATCAGCTATATGCAGTATGACGAGGCTATCGCTGATAACAGTCTGATGGCCTTGATGCACAATCTAGGGGAGTTGGAGCAGCAAGGGACCTGGTTACGCTGTTGGATTGATTTGGGCACTAGCGATGCGATCGCCTTGGATGTCTTGATTAATGCGCTGCGGCAACTAAGCCGAGAGTATGTGCAGATCGATCGTCTGATTATCGGTGGAGAAAACGATGATTGGCCTGTTCCTGCCCAGGAGAGCGATACATTTTACGATAGCGATCAGTAATATCACCAGGGCCAAAACCGATCGGCAGCGCTTAAGACCCGCAGCGCTTAAGACCCGTAACACTCAGAACCCGCTGCGCTTAGAACCCGCAACACGCAAGACTAACAACGCTCAGTAGGCATACAGGGCCTCAATCATCGCCGTTGTCACCTCCTCCACCGGTCGATCGAACCAGAGTTGACCCTGGCGTAATCCGATCAACCGGGTACAGTAAGTCCGGGCCAACTCCACATCATGGAGACTGATCACAAGGGTTTTGCCCTGGTTTTCCACGAGATCAACGAGAAACTGTAGGATTTCCCGGGAACGGGCCGGATCCAGACTAGAGACCGGCTCATCAGCAATCATCACCACCGGATCCTGCACCAAAATCCGGGCGAGGGCAACCCGTTGCTGCTCCCCCCCCGAGAGCCGATCGGTGCGTTCATAAAGCTTCGTCGCCAACCCCACCCGATCGAGCGCCGCCGTAACCCGGCTCACCTCCTGGGGCCACACCAGGGACCAGGCAGCCTTGGCCCAGGACCATTCCCCCAAGCGCCCACCATTGACATTGTGAACCACAGCCAAACGGCCCACCAAGTGATGCTGCTGGTAGACCGTACCGATGCGACGCTGCAGGCGACGGCGCTGGCAAGGCCGCAATTGGGCTAAATTCTGCCCCAGGACGTAGAGCGTACCAGAACTGGGGGCAAGACTGCCATTGAGGAGACTCAGCAACGTACTTTTACCGGCACCGCTGGAGCCAATTAAACCAACCCGCTCCTGGGGCCAAATCTCCAAGTTAAGCGGGTGGAGGGCAGTTTGAGTCGTCGGAGGCGCAGGGGCAGGCGTTGGAGTCCTAGTTGGAGTAGTTGCAGTCGTTGGGGTTATAGCCCTCGGAACCGCTGTGGCCGAAGCCACTGTCGCCGAAGCTTCAAGCGATGGGATTGCCAGATTTGAAGCTGCCAATGAAGTCGCCAATGAATCTGCAAATGGGGCTGAAAAAGCACGTCCCACAGCCTCCAGTCGGAAAATAGGCAGCAATCCCTCCCCCTCTGCTCCTATCGTTGCCCGATTCAGATTACCGCCCCATTGAGAGCCATACAGGTGAGGAGTCGGCTCCTCGCTGTGCGGGGGTTCTTCCCCTAGCCCCTCCTTAACGTTCCTGTCCGCTGTCATAATCCTGAATTTTGCCAATTTGCCGTCCAATCGTCTCAATCTGGCTATAGTTCTCGTTTTCTGTGGGGATAAACTGGATAGCTCCAAAGAGATCTAGAATTTCCGCCTCCTCCGGCACAGTGGCATCAAGACTGACAAAGGCTGCCTGCACCTTCTGCGTAAACCCAACCCCGTAGCGCGTCTCCACCTCGGGCCGAATCAGCCAATGGTAGTCGTAATAGGGGGGCGTTTCCAAAATCACTTGGACCGCATCGGGATCGATCGCCCCCTCCGCAACCCGTGCCTCCCACACCTGGGAATTCAAAGCTCCGGCCTCGTAGGTGCCCGCCTCCACCAGCTTAATCGTGGCATCATGGTTTCCGGAGAAGCCCACCGAACCGCGAAAGTCTTCTAACTCTACACCTGCCTGCTGGAGAAAGTATTGGGGCATCAGTCGCCCAGAGGTGGAGGATTCGCTGCCAAACGTAAAGCTACGGCCTTGTAAAGCAGTCAGATCTGCAACTTCGGCTAACGGAGTCAAACCACTCCCCGCACTGGCAATAAAAACACTGGTAAAGGTGGCATCAATATCGCGCTGGACAATGGCCTGGGCACCGGGCACCTGTAACCGGGCCTGAACCCCCGTTAGGCCCCCAAACCAAACTAAATCCAGGTCACCAACCCGAAAAGCTGTGACAGCTGCCGCATAGTCTGTCACAGGCTGGTAATCTACGCTCACCCCCAATTCCTGCCCTAGGTAACCGGTGAGCCGATCGTAGAGGCGTTGCACCTTATCCGGATCCTGATCAGGAATCGCCCCCAAGATCAGCGGCGACTCCGAACTGTCGATCGCATCTCCCCCAACTTCGGGTTCAGTACCGTCTCCCCCACAGGCTCCCAGGCCGATCGCCAGCAATCCCCCCCAGACCAGGGGACCGACAACTGCTTTTATCCACATCAACGTCCGCTCAACTCCCTTAAATCATGACAACTCCCCTATTCTAGAGGAGAGTACTTCCCAAACCTACCTGGCCCCCCATTCCCCCACCTTGCTGCCATGAATCCTCCATCCACGACCCTTGGCCCCTTTTTACTCAAAGTCTTTGGCGTTTCCTTAGGTCTATCCCTGCTCATCAAGTATGGGGGCCCCTTCCTAGCCCTCCCCCCCCGGGATGGGATTGCCTTAGCGATCGTCCTCTCCCTTCCCCTGGCAATGGCGGTCTTCCTCCTCTGGCAGCGGGGGCGTAATCCAGTCTAGGACCGTGGGGCGGCACCCTTTGAAGTGGGCCTGGAGGGTCACCACCTCTCCAATCACCGCGATCGCTGGCGCACCAAAATCCTGCTCTGCCACCCGCTGGACGATCGTGCCCAGGGTGGCCACCAATTCCGTCTGGTTGGGACAGGTACCCCAACGAATCAGGGCAATCGGCGTGGTTGCCGGGAGACCCGCCGTTTGCAGTTGGGTCGTGATGTATTCCAGGTTGTGGATACCCATATAGACGACAATGGTTTCGCTCCCCTGGGCGATCGCCTGCCAGCGCACCTCCGGGCGATACTTTCCCGCTGCCTCATGCCCCGTCACAAAGGTGGTGGTGGAGCTATAGTCCCGATGGGTAAGGGGGATGCCCGCGTAGGCCGGAGCCGCAATTCCCGCCGTAATACCCGGCACCACCTCCACCGACACCCCCGCTTCGATTAAACCCTGCATTTCTTCACCCCCTCGCCCAAAAATGAAGGGATCCCCCCCCTTCAGACGCACCACAACCCCATGACGCTGGGCTTGGTCAATCAGCAATTGGGTGATTTCTGGTTGGGATCGAGAATGTCGCCCCCGTCGCTTCCCGCCATGGATACGATCGGCAGCGGGATTAATTAGGGCCAAGATCGCCTCACTCACGAGCGCGTCATAGACCACCACCTCCGCATGTTCCAGCAGGGTCTTGGCCTTGACCGTCAAAAGCCCCGGATCCCCCGGCCCCGCACCCACTAAGTAGACTTTGCCGCAGGGATCAGAGACGAGCGCCGGATCAAGGGCGGCAGCGGGTTGGGTTGAGGGGGGCGCAGCGTGAGACATAGGACAATGGACAGGTCTGTAGGCGTGTCAAGGAAGGGGCCATAGCGAGTCATGGGGCAACGGACAGCGGACCGGGCGAAGACTCTCTGGGGCACGCAGATCTGAATTGGGATAGGTCCAACAGGATACCTCGATTCCTTGGAGCGGGCAGTAATCTGACCCACCCCAATTCTGACGAGGCCCCCACAAAAATTGGGATGGGCCCAGGTGTCCTAGGGAGATTTGGGAAAACTGGGTAGCTCCACCGCAGCCAAGGAATCTCGCTTTTTACTGGGACGGAGGGGATGGACCACCGGCGAGGGCCAATTGGTGGACGGGAGCGAGAGGGCAAACCCCGTCGCGCCTGCGGGCGTGGCCGCTAAGTGAACGCTGGCGGCCACCTCGGGGGCATCCAGGCCCATGGGCTGCTCCACCCCCCCAGCCGGCACGGGCTTACGGGCGCGTTGATTTAGTGTCCAAGGAGGGCTAGGCGGTGGAAAAGACGGCAAGTCCGTCGGGTCATCCACCGGGACCGAGGCTGCCTCGGCACTATCCAAATCCGCAGCCCCCGAGTTGGCGGAGATGGAGGCGGAGAGAGGGATGGAGGCAGAAGCGGCTGTCCCGGTGGCCTCTGCAAGATCATCTTCGGCAGGAGCTGGCGCTGTGGAGGAGTCTAAGCCAGCGGGAAATGGGAACATCACCAACTTGTTCAACAGCCGATCGGGGTTAGGGATCGCCTCGGGCCCTGTCTCTGGGGAATTTGGAACAGCGGTGGCAGACGCATCAATGGTCGCCGATTCCGCCGGTAAATCAGGGGGTTCGATCGCATCCACACCGGACAGATCGGTAGTCGTGGGATCCAGGGCAGGCCCGGATCGATCGGGGGCTGAGCCCTGCACTTTAGCCAAGCCCTGCCACAGTTGATAGGGATTATTGGCAACCGTGAGCGGCGGGGGTGGCGAGTCCAGGGACTCTGTTTTTTGGGGGATCGATTGTGGGGGGATCGAATCCAGGGATGGGGCACCAGATCCAGGGGGATCGAACGAACTCGAATCGGCAAGATCCGCCAGATCCACTGGTTCTAAGGAATTTGAGGTGGACAAAGCTGGATCGAGCGCGGTCAAACCTAAAGCTCCAGAATCCGACACCGCCGACTCTAAAGCACCCGAGTCTACAGCATTCGGATCGACCGGATCTAAATCGATCGGATCTAAGCGGGCCGAATCCCATCCGCCCGTCGTCACCGTCGGGTCGATCGCAGCCAGAGGACGGGATGCAGTCACCGGCTCTGATACAGTCTCTGACGACAGGTTCCCAATCTCGGCTGCTCTCAGCTCGATCGACTCAAACACCGCATTGAGCTTCTGCTCCAACGCTCGATCCACCTCCGGCTCAGGGGAGTGCTCCAAAACCAGATCGGGGGAATCCAGACCCGAGGCTCCCGCTCCCGGCACCGCTGCAGCCCGAAGCCCAGCCTCCAAGGCAGCATCCGATAACAGTTGTTGCGGTGGTGGACTGTCCGGTAAGGCGATCTCTGGGACCTCTGTGCCCTCTGCCACGTCCGACAAGGCGGCCTCAGGTAACATATCGGTAAGCACATCCGCCGGTGTCTCGTCGATCGTTCCGGCCCCGTCCTCCTGAATCCAATGATTAATTTTGTTCCACTCATTCCCCTCACTCAGCGTCCCCTCACCGTCTGGACTGGACCACGGTTGAACCGGCTGCGATCGGGGGAAGAGGTCTGGAGACTGGGACAGATTTTCGAGGGAGTTGGCAACGCCCAGGGACGGCACAGAGGATGCGGTCGGATCCACGAGGCCAGGGTTGGGAACCGAGACTTCCAGGCACTTTTCAAGGGCGGCTTTGAACTGTAACGTGTAGCGCTGTTGACGACTGAGGCGTGTTTTCAGATCCCGACACTCATTTTCCATCTCAACCAAGCGTTGGGTTTGCTCCGCAAAACGCTTTTGGGTCAGACCACATTCCCGCTCCATCTGGGTAATCCGATCCTGGCTGGCTTCCAGTTGGGTACTGAGGGTCTCCGCCAGAATTTTGTGGCGCTGGGCCGCTTGCTGTGCTGTTTCCAGGTTGTGGGTCAACGCCTCTAGGCGATGGTGGTAGTCCAGCAGTTCCTGGTTCCGGTCCTGGACCAGCTGCTCTTGGTACTGGGCGCATTCCAACTGGTGCTGAAGCGATGCTTGGCAGTCCTGAAACGATCGCTCCAATTCCGTAATCCAATCCTGAAGTTCTTGGTTTTGGTCCCGCAGGGTCTGATTTTCCTGCTGTAACTGAATCGAGGCCGAGGTGGCACTGGCGGACACGGGCGGGGGAGTCGCGGTGAAGGGGAGGGCCGTGGCCGTCACCTCGATCGTGGTGGCGTTAGACGATGCGATCACCGCATCCAACGCCGGGTCAGCCCCCGATGCGCCAACGGATGAATCACCGACTGAGACTTCAACCGCTGACCGATCGGCATTAGGTCCGGACAGCGCTGGCTCCCCGGAGCGATCGGCGGGGCTAACCTCAGCGGCCTTCGCTCCAGCCTTCGATTTCTCCCGAGCTCTGGGGTGGGGGGAAGGACTGGGCTGCAGGTCTGGAGTAACCGAAGCCGGAGTCGATCGGCTCCGGTCTGGGGTCGCCGGTCCAGGGGCAACGGGAGGTTGTGCCCCCGATCGGGGAGGCTGGGGTTGGGGGATCACCGAATGGGCCTGGGGAGAATGCTCTCGCCCCAAGTCCAGGTCAATGTCAATGACCCAATCTGGACGGTCAGCGGGTGACAGGGGGGAAGAGGGGGGATCTCCTCCCTGGGACCGGCGATTAGCGTCTGCTTCACTCATGGTGACTTACCCACAGCAACACATGCAACGGAACTGGTGTTTTGGCCTTGATACACCCTAGCGTCCATACCAGACCTGGAACACCCCGAGAAATCTAAATTTTTGTGTAGTACCCTCTAGCCAGCCAGGACAATAGGCAGCGTTGCTGCCGACTCCCCGTGGGAATCACGCCTGAGAAAACAAGACTGAATTGGGCAAGAACTACAGGACAAGGATCGTCGAACCTATCCTGCCATTCACGGCAATTTAAGCGCTGTCAGGTGAAAAATACAGAAAAGCTAGGGCCAAGCCCTGTCTAGGCATGAATCTGGTACGGATTTCAGATCTCGCTCTAGCATGACCACTGGATTAGTCTAGTACATGGTCCCAAGGAGTTGTCAATTGCCAGCTTCCCCTGGGGGGAATCACACGCAGTCTTGGGAGCAGATCACGTCGCAACCCGTTGGAATCCGTAATATTAAGGAAAGATAGAGAAGACTGATACCGTAGACTCAACCAGGAATCAGGAAAGACAAGCTTCATTATCTCTGTGAGACTACGGGGCTTGAATCTCCCCAGGCACAATCTCACCCTCGCCCCATGACGGTGGGCAGCTCCCCCCTCCAGCATCACCCTGCTCCCGAGGCAAGGACAAAAGGTGGGATGGGGATCTTCCCAGGGCCGCTGTCGAACTCACGCTACCCCAAGTCTGCTTCTGACCTGGGTACTGGAGAAAACCTGATTTCTTTCAGATGCCCTAGCCGTTGGGCACCTCGATTAATACAAATTTTGGCCGCAGTACCCACGGAAGAATCAGGGTTGGGTTGCGCGGCTTCGCCGCGCAACCCAATTAATCGAGGTGCCCTAGCCGTTCTGTCCTTTAGTTGTCCAACCGTAACTTGTCACGTTCACCGTAACTGCCATGCAACCCACAGCCATTATCCGCAGACTTGTGGAACAAGCCCTCTACCTCAAGCAGCTCACCCCCGAAATTGAGCACCAAATTAATGTCGAATTAACGCGATTGGGATACATCCCCGATGCGGAATATGAGGCACTAGAGCTGTTGATGGCAGAAATGGATGAGGGTCGGATTCGGTTGGTCCCTAGTCTGTAGGCCAGTCTGTACGCCCACGGAAATTTTGAGCCCACGGGTCTTTCAGCAGCCCAGCACAGTCCCCAGGACAGCATGATGAACCCTCTTGATGAGCCATGGTGGGTCGCTTAGCTGCCGCTGCCTGCCACAAATCCTTGAGCCTCACAGGGTCACTGGGCGAACACTGGGTTGGTTCCGGGTGCCCTGATAGCACAGGACTCGTTAGCCCAAATCTACCAACAGTCCCACCAAGAGTGCTTTTTGACCATGGAGACGGTTCTCAGCCTGATCCCATACCTTGGATTGGGCACCTTCAATGACACCATCTGTAATTTCCTCATCCCGGTGAGCCGGGAGACAATGGAGCACGATCGCCCCTGAATCCGCCAGCCCCAGAAGCGCTTCATTAACCTGGTAAGGCTGGAACACCGGAATCCGATCGGCAGACTCACTTTCCTGGCCCATACTGGCCCACACATCCGTATAGAGCACCTGGGCGCCCTGCGCTGCTACCTGGGCATCCTGGGTGACCACCACCTCGGTCTTGCCCTGGGCGATCGCCTGGGCCTGTTCCACAATTTCCGGCAGGGGGGCATAGTGGGCAGGGGCCGCAATCCGAATATTGACCCCCGTGAGGGCACAGCCCAGCATCAGGGAATGGGCCATGTTGTTACCGTCGCCAAAGTAGCTTAAAGTCAGGCCCGACAAGCTGCCAAAATGCTCCTGCATGGTGAGGAGATCCGCGAGGATTTGGCAGGGGTGGAAAAGATCCGTGAGGGCATTAATGACCGGGATCTGGGCGTAGTCGGCGTAGGTTTGAAGATCCGTTTGGGCAAAGGTGCGAATCGCCAGGGCATCCAAGTAGCGGCTCAGGACGCGGGCAGTGTCGGAAATCGGTTCGCCCCGGCCCACCTGGGTAACGTTGGGGTTAAGGTCTAGGACTTGGCCCCCCAATTGGTACATGGCGGCGGAAAAGCTCACGCGAGTGCGGGTAGAAGCCTTGGAAAAGAGCAAACCTAGGGTTTTTTGGCATTGAACGCTCAGTTTGCCCGTTTTAAGATCGATCGCGAGCAGCAAAAGATCCCGCAGTTCCTCTTTCGTCAAATCCGTCAGCGTTAATAGATCGCGTCCTGTCAGTGCCCCCATGATTGTCTTTGCCTGATAATGGTTGGTTTTTGCGTGTGAGAGATGGAGCTAGAGATGGAGCTGAAGTGTAGCTATTGTCTCAAATCCTTGGCATTCTGCAACGGGATCGCGGCCTCTTGTCAGGAAACCCTGGGGCATGCTGTTAACAGAATGTTACTTAACACTCGGTAATCTTCTTTCCGCAAACCCGTAAACTTTTGATCGATCGGGCACCGCAAAACAGTCTCCGTTTTTGGGTCCATCCCATTTTGGAAGCCCCCACCCTGAATCCCTCTCTCCAAGAGGGAGAGGGACTGTAATCTGATTCCCCTTCCCCCGACTTGGGAGAAGCAGTGCCCTGAGCGCAGTCGAACGGGCGGTGCCCTGAGCGCAGTCGCCCCTAACCTAGCCCATCTGTTTGCTAGTCCATCTGTTTGCCATTCAACACTATGTTCCCTACCCATCGCCCCCGCCGCCTCCGGTCCACTGATTCTCTCCGCCAAATGGTGCGAGAAACCACCCTCACGCCCAAGGATTTTATCTATCCCCTCTTTGCGGTGCCCGGTGACGGGGTAGCCCAGGAGGTGAAGTCGATGCCGGGAGTCTATCAACTGTCGGTGGACAAGATTGTGGCAGAGGCGAAGGAAGTCTACGCCCTAGGGATTCCCTCGATTATTTTATTTGGCATCCCCGACGGTAAGGATGGGGAAGCAACCGGCGCATGGCATGACTGTGGCATTGTCCAGAAGGCCGCCACGGCGGTCAAGGAGGCGGTGCCGGAGCTGGTGGTGGTGGCGGATACCTGCCTATGTGAGTACACCAGCCATGGTCACTGTGGCTATTTGGAGGTGGGCGATCTGAGCGGACGTGTGCTCAATGATCCGACCCTGGAATTGCTCAAGAAAACGGCGGTATCCCAGGCGAAGGCGGGAGCCGATATTATTGCGCCGTCGGGAATGATGGACGGCTTTGTGACCACGATTCGCCAAGCGCTGGATGAGGCGGGTTTTGAGGATACGCCAATTCTGTCCTACGCGGCGAAGTATGCGTCGGCCTATTACGGCCCATTTCGGGATGCGGCGGAGTCTAGCCCCCAGTTTGGCGATCGACGCACCTACCAAATGGATCCCGGCAACAGTCGCGAAGCCCTCAAGGAGGTGGAGCTGGACATTGCCGAGGGGGCGGATATGGTGATGGTGAAGCCGGCCTTGTCCTACATGGATGTAATCTGCCGGATTAAGGAGATGACCAATGTGCCGGTGGCAGCCTATAACGTCTCCGGGGAGTATTCCATGGTCAAGGCGGCGGCGCTCAATGGCTGGATCGATGAGGAGCGAGTGGTCTTGGAAACGCTGACCAGTTTTAAGCGGGCTGGAGCGGACCTCATTCTCACCTATCACGCCAAGGATGCGGCTCGCTGGCTGGGTTAGGGCATCTCGTTAATCCAACGTGAATTGATGACAGATGACACGTCCTAGGGGACAGCGCTCCCTCTAGCGGGGGAAGTACCAAAATTGATCCGCGATCGATCCTAGCCCAGCCGCCTCAAAGGTTGGGTTGGGGTTCATCAAGACCGTGCGCTGGACCAGATCCGCCCCTAAACGCCGCTGGACCCGATCGGGAATGCCATACCCATAGATCACATGCCCCTGCCCCGTGAGCACCACCACCCGATAGTCGGGATTAGCTTGCAGAAATTCCGCGATCGTCTCCGCCATGGTTTCATCCCATAACACCTGGGCCGCCACAAAGCGATCGAAGGCCGTTTCCGTTTGAGAACTCCCCCCAGGGCCATCGCCATCTTCACCCCCTGCAGTCGAGGACTCTTCCGGGGCACTCCCCTGGGCATTTCCGTGGCCGTGGTGACTATAGAACACTTCGGCTAACCAGGCCCGATACTCAGGATTCGTGGTATCCACTTCGTCGGGGGCTGGCACATAGCGTTGGTCGCCGCTGGTCAGGCTCCCCAAACCTTGGCGGGCAACCTTGCGGGTGAGTTCGGTGGGGGTATTGAGGGCCAGAACCGGTAGGTCCTGATCCTGGGCAAAGCGCAAAAAGGGCGCATAGAGTTCCCAGTCAAAGCCCCAACGTTGGGGATATTCGGATTGGGCTTGGAGTTCCGCTTCGTCAATGTCTCCGGCTAAATAGCGATCGACAGCTCCCTGAAAGGGGCGCTGGAACATTTCCATCCCGATCGCTAGCTTGGGATCCTCTTCCCAAAGCCCACGAATAATCTCCAATTGACCCAGGTGATCCTCGAGGCGATCGTGGGTTTCCCCCAGGTAGACCACCTGGGCGGATTGTAGGTCGGCCAGGACCGCATCCGGATCAAAGTTAGCGGCATCATTCGCCGCAGCACTGGCCTGTTGGCTCGGGGCATCGGCTGTGACGCGGACAGCATCAGGACTCGCCCCCAGCGTTGGAGACAGGGGCAGGTCTAGGGTAGACCCGGTAGTACAGGCGAGGGGCAGTCCCCCCAGGGTCAAAGCACTAAGAACAGAGAGGAAAGAGCGAGATAACACGAGACCTTAAGGGAGGATAAGTGGATTCTCTCTCAAGGGTAGCGCGACTCATGGGCTTGGGCGGCTGCGTGCCTCAGCCCATCTCCTCAGCCCATCTCCACCTAAATCTAGCCCACCAAACGAATATGACCCGATCGCACCGAATGGAGCAGGCGCTGAATACAACGGCGTTCTTCACCCTGGGTGCTGGGCGATGCGAGGGCCCGCTGAATATCCTGGAGATCCTGATAGCTGAGGCAACCCCTTAAAGACGCACGGGTGTAGAGAGCAGGGGTGTTGAGGTCGGGAGTGTTGCGGTCGGGAGTGTTGCGGTCAGGAGTGTTGAGGTCGGGAGTGTTGAGGAGAGATTGCATGGTGGAACCTCCAAGACGAGTAACGGCGGGCTGGGAAGCGACCGGCGTAAGAGTATTCTGACGGGGGCTCAAAAACCGCACTTCCCCAAAACGCTTGGACTAGACGGAATCAGGGGTCGATCGCCCCTTGTCATTACTGTCTCCCGAATCTTGTCAAGGTATCCAGACACGTTACAGAGCTTAAATTTTCCATAGGATCTGCAATACACTGCTCAGTAATGACTGGGGTTCCCCGATGTATTGGGGTACTTCAATCCCTTGGGTTGGGCAGCGCAGCCGCCCAACCCAAACCCCGATTCTGGTGTGGGCCATCTCCCCGATCGTTGGATACATCGAGGTACTGGACTTCCAGACCCACTGCAGTTCTCCCTCGGGGGGCACCTCGATCCATCCGAGTGGGCGGCCAAGCCACCCACGCCAGACCCTTAGTCCTAATATGGAATCCCGACACAGATCAGGTCGTGCGGACAATGTGAGGCCCGGAATCCTGGCTGCACCTGGGATCAACTCTCCTAACAGATCCGACACACCTGGTTCCCTGCCCTAACCTCGTCTCCCTTTCTCACCCCATCCCTATGTCCTGCCAATCCCTTCGCCAACTTCAAGCGACCCAAGGCGCATGCTTTGCCGTGCCACAGCCAGAAGCCGCACCAGAAGCTGCACCAGAAGCCGATCGCGCCACCGCAGTCCAATCCGAGCCCCCTGCTGATCCGGCTTTGCCGCCCCTCAGCTTTGGGCCAGAGAACCTTAGCCGTGCAACCCAGCCAGCGGGCTGTGGTCTCATCGATCGCAGCGATTGGGGGGTGCTGGAAATTGGAGGGGACGATCGACTCCGCTTCCTCCACAACCAAAGCACCAATGCCTTCCAAAGCCTGCAACCGGGCCAGGGCTGCGAGACGGTCTTTGTCACCTCAACGGCCCGCACCTTAGATCTGGCCACGGCCTATGTTTTGCCCGATCGAGTCCTGATCCTGCTCTCTCCGAACCGGCGACAACAAATCTATGATTGGCTCGATCGCTATATTTTTCCCTTTGATAAGGTCCAGCTCAAAACAGGAGACTGGAGCTGCTTGAGTTTGATCGGTCCGGCCAGCAACGCCCTCTTAGGGGGCTTGGGAGTCCTGGGGGACACAACGACCCTACCCAGCCAATCCGACCCCGATCGACCCCTCCATCACCATCAAATCGTCACCGTGGGGAATTGCGAAGTTCTCCTAGCCCAGGGGAGCGGCCTAAATTTACCCGGTTACACCCTGCTGGTCCGCCCTGCCGATGTAGTCACCGTTTGGCGCTGTCTCACCACCGGATCCCCGGACCCCACAGGCACAGCAATCACCGCCACCGGGACCCAGGCAGACATCCCCCACGCCGTTCCCCTCGGAACCCAGGACTGGGAAACCCTGCGGATCCAAAGCGGACGACCCCAACCCGATCGGGAACTCACGGAGGACTACAACCCCCTAGAAGCTGGACTCTGGCAAACAGTCTCCTTTGACAAGGGCTGCTATATCGGCCAGGAAACGATCGCCCGCCTCAACACCTATAAGGGCGTGAAACAGCGGCTCTGGGGCTTGCGGTTCCAGGGGCAGCCCGAGCCCGGAACGATCCTGACCCAAAATGGAGAGCGCGTGGGCAAAGTCACCAGTGTACTGCCGCTGGAGAGCGGGGCGATCGGCCTCGGCTATATCCGCACCAAGGCCGGAGGAGTAGGGCTTCAGGTCCAGGCCGGAGAGATTGCGGCGGAGGTCACCCCCCTAACCTACGTGAGCCATCCCCAGTAGGTCACTGCATTCAGGGGTTGCGAAGAGACCTCTGCAATGTATCGAGGGGCCCCTCCGGTTTTGTCCTGACCGTCCAGCAGTGAGCAGTTGCAGGGGAGACAAGGCTCACAAGGGCACCTCGGTGAATTCAGATTTGCATCCTGTGATCCACGCAAGAACTAGGAGGCACCTCGATTAATCCGAATTTTTGGAAGACAGCCCACGCAAGAAGTAGCGTTTGGTTTGGGCGGCAAAGCCGCCCAAACCAATTCATCGAGGTGCCCTAGGGTTGATTAGGGTTTTGGCGTGCGGTGCAGCCGCACGCCAAAATGACACGCCACAATTATCTGACTTGGGCCCCTCGCCCAAAATTTGAATTGTTGAGCGAGGGGCCCAAGTCAGCAATTCTTAACGAGAGTTTCTCAGTCCCTTCACATCAGTTTTAACCCGAATCTTTATCCGGGCACCTCGAAAAATTC
>JAYKIB010000177.1:0-5448 GCA_035285005.1 Prochlorothrix sp. | reverse complement strand
GGTGCCCAACCCTAAATCGAGCAATCGGGGTTCCTTCCATCCAGTCTTAGATTTTTCCCGTTCGTTGGGCAGAATAGGTCTATTGCGCAGATGATTACGCCAGGGCTTCTGTCCGGACATGGGGGTTGTCCCGTATGATAGAAAATTGCTTGCGCCCGACACTTCCAGCGTTCCCTCTCCATTGACTCGACTCTGAACTATTAATTGACATATATCTATGAGCACCATCCTAGTTGTCGAAGATAGTGAAACCTATCGCACTATGATCAGTGACTTGCTGCAAAGTAGCGGCTTTTCCGTTGAAACCGCTTCCAACGGTTTAGAAGCCTTGGCCAAGGTGGATGGCGCAACACCGGAAGGACTCCCGGCCCTGATCGTGCTAGACATTGTGATGCCTGAGATGAATGGCTACGAGTTCTGTCGGAAGGTGAAAGGCAATCCCAAAACCAAGGATGTGCCGGTGGTCATGTGCTCATCCAAAAGTGAGGAATTCGATCATTACTGGGGAATGAAGCAGGGAGCCGATGCCTACTTGAACAAGCCGTTTGAGCCCAAGGAACTGCTCAAGACGATTAAGCATCTCCTCAACGGCTAAATCCCTGGCTCAATCACCACTCAGTTGGCCGCACAAAACCCAGGGTTGCGACCAGGCGAACCCGCTACTCAAGCCCATGCAACGAGGCCCCAAGTCCCCCTAAACCACCACAGCCCAGGGCGGAATATAGGCCCATGCTTTCTGCAAACCCGCTTCATGCACCCCATAGTCGGGATCCTTGGTGTGGACTAGAGCCCAAAACTGACGGGAGTGGTTAAGGTGGCGCGTGTGGCAAAGCTCATGGACTAACACGTAGTCCACCAACTCCGGGGGGAGGAAAAGCAGCCGATCGTTGAGATTAATGGCTCCCTTAGCGGAGCAACTGCCCCAGATGGTTTTTTGGCTGCGAATCGTCACCTTGGCATAGCCCAAGCCCGTTTTTTGACTGATCGATCGGAGCCACTGGGGTAGAAACGTTCGCGCTTGGTCACGCAACCACCGTCGTAGGAGGTCCTGGGTCGCCGCATATTGCAGCGTCGGGTCCTGCACCGGCCCTTGAATCAACAAATTGGGATAGGCGCTGTGGATGGACATAGACCGCTGCACCCTCGGGCTGGGCTGGCCAAAATCGTAGGAGATCTGCCAGGTTTGGATCAGGGATCGCAGTTCGATCGATCGGGGCAGCGCCGCCTGCGCCCCCAGCCCCCAACTGGGTTTTTCTACACTAAGCTCTCCAGGGTTTGCTGCCCCGTGGCCCATTTCCCCGCTCGTCGCGGGGGGTTGCGTTGCCACTTCCCGCCGAATCCCCTCATATTTGGCCCGCACCTTTTGAATCCAGTCCAGGTGCTGAATCACAAACTCGGTCATCTCTTGGCGGGGATCCGCCTGGGGCAGCACCACCTCAATCTTGCCGTGGATTGAAACCTGAATTTTGGCCCGCTTCGATCGCGAACTCCGCCGCACCGTGTAATACAAGTCGGTTCCGGGGATTGGAAAGGATTTCGCAGGGATCGCCATAGTGAGCGGTATGATTTTAGGGTTTATCTCTCGGGTGCTCTGGCAGTTGCCCCATGGTGAGGGGCACGGTCAGACTCTGGCCCCTGCCCACCGACTCACTGCGCTGGGAACCATGCTGCCACACTCCGCAACCGATCGGCCCACATCGCGAATCCATCACTGCGGTTCCCAGCCGCCCAGTCCCTGGATCGGTGCGTTACGACCGAGGGCAGCCTGCCCACCGTGCCCTAGGGCGTGTCGTCACTGCACGGCAGAAACCTGGCGATATCCGAGTGACACGCCCGCCCCAGTGTGTGAACTAGGGGCTGTGTCCCCAACACTGCGGGCAGTCTAGGGTTAAAGACTGACAGCCCCTGGCAAAAAAATGTGCAGGCGTCCAACTCATTCTGAGTTCCTGGGCAGCTATCCTAACCGGTTCCATTATCCCCCTATTCCCCTTTCCCGACCTCCCCCTGTGTCTAGCTCCCCCAAGCCCGATAGTCCTGAGACTGCCCGCCGTTCCCTCGGCGCGATCGCGGCGATCGTCGCCGCCGCCACCCTCCTGAGTAAAATCTTTGGCCTGGTGCGCCAACAGGCGATCGCCGCTGCCTTTGGGACCGGTGCCGCCTTCGATGCCTTTAACTACGCCTATGTGGTGCCGGGATTTTTGCTGATTCTCTTGGGCGGCATCAATGGACCATTCCACAGCGCGATCGTCAGCGTCCTCGCCAAAGAAAAGCAAGAAGACGCGGCTCCCCTCGTGGAAACGATCACCACCGTGGTGGGCTTAATTTTGCTGGGCCTAACGGTGCTGATTGTGCTCTTCGCCCAGCCCTTGATCAGCTTGGTCGCTCCCGGCCTAGGCTCCACCCCCGAAGGTCTGGCCATTCAGACGATCGCGGTGCGCCAGTTGCAAATTATGGCACCCATGGCCCTCCTGGCTGGGTTTATTGGCATCGGCTTCGGCACCCTCAGCGCAGCGGATCACTACTGGCTCCCCTCCATTAGCCCCCTCTTCTCCAGCGTGACCGTCCTGATTGGGATTGGGGGGCTGTGGTTGGTCCTGGGGGCCGATCTGGTGTCACCGGATAACATGGCCCTGGGGGGGATGGTGCTGGCGGGGAGCACCCTGGCGGGGGCGGTGTTGCAGTGGTTGATCCAACTGCCGCCCCAGTGGAAGGCCGGGTATGGGGGCTTTCGGTTTCGGCTGGACTGGCACCGTCCGGGGGTGCGGGAAGTGCTGAAAATCATGGCACCCGCCACCTTTTCCTCGGGGACGCTGCAAATCAACGTCTACACGGACCTCTTTTTCGCCTCCTATATCCCCCAGGCCGCCGCCGCCCTCGGCTATGCCGGTCTGTTGGCCATGACTCCCCTGGGCCTGCTGTCCAGCATGATCCTAGTCCCTTTGATGCCGGTCTTCTCGCGGCTTGCGGCGCCGGAACATTGGCCCGACCTTAAGCAACGGATGCGCCAGGGCATTTTGCTAACGGCGAGTGCCCTTCTGCCGATCGGGGCCTTGATGATGGCCTTAAGTGAGCCGATCGTGCGTCTCGTGTACGAACGGGGGGCATTTCAATCGGAATCGTCCCAAGTTGTGGCCTCTCTCCTGTTGGCCTACGGTCTCGGTATGTTTGTGTATTTGGGCCGTGATGTGGTTGTGCGAGTATTTTATGCCCTGGGGGACGGAACCACGCCATTTTATGTCAGTTTATTCAATATTCTGCTTAATGCACTCCTGGACTACCTCTGTGTCAATGCCTTTGGTGCGCCCGGTTTGGTCTTAGCAACGGTGGGCGTTAATCTCTTTACCCTCTGTTTGCTGACGGGGATCCTGCATCGGCGCTTGGGGGGCTTGCCGCTGCTGAACTGGGGACTGGCGATCGGTGGGCTGAGCCTGAGCAGCGCGGTGGGGGCGATCGTGGCGGCAGGTCTATGGCAGGGGGGAAACAATGTAATCGGCAGTGAGGGATTAGTGCGTCAAATGCTGCTATTGGGAGGAGCAGGGGGAGGCGGTTTGGGGGTCTTCACCCTCCTGGCGCTACAGTTGCAAATTCCAGAAGTGCGGCTATTCCTCGACCAAATTACCCGTAGACTCAAGCGCGGTTAGGAGGGACCGCTGCCCTAGGGCATGTCACCCATTCACGGTAGGGCACCTCGCGCATACCAGGGTTCAATGATGCTAGTCCCTAGCCCCGATCGAACCCGATCGGCCAGCCAAGGGTCACCACCCGACCCACCATAAACATCACCAAGGCCAACCACAACAACTCGATCGACCCCAATTCCACCGCCCCGATCGCCAAGGGCAGAAAAAACAAGCCACTGGCCCAAAGGGAACTTCGCCGCAGCAATCCCCCCTGGGTCAATCCCAACCAATAGCCATCCAGCAAATAGGCCACCGACCCCACCACTAACACGGGCCACAGCCAGCCCCGCAAAGCACGAGCCAAGGCTAGCACCGGCCCATGGTTTGTCAAAAGACCGAAAACCTGGGGAAAAACCGTCAGAATTAGCGCAAAACTACCACTAAACAGTAAACCCCAGCGAATCCCCCACCGTAACAACCGCCGTATTTCCGCCCGATTTCCCTGGCCCGCCAACTGGCCCACCAGGCTCTCCGTCGCAAATGCCAGCCCATCCACAAAATAGGCCGATAGGGTTACCCCCTGGAGCAATAGGGCATTGGCGGCCAGTAATGCTACCTCCTGCCCCTGTTTTGCCCCAATCATGGCACTAAAGTTCGTAAATAGCGCAAAAACCGACACCAACGCAAAGGTACGGATCACAATATCCCGGTTGAGCGCAAAGGCATGGCCGATCGCCCCCGCATCCCACACCTGTTGCCACACCTCTCGCCCCATCGATCGATCGCTCCAAAACCGATCGACCCACGATCGACCCATCCTCCGCCACACCCACAGTCCCCCCACCCCTAACGTCAGGTACTGGCTCAACGCCGTCGCCAAGCCCGCGCCCCCACTACCCCATCCCAGCAACACCACAAACCCATAATCCAGCACCACATTGCCACCATTAGCCAGGGCCGACAGCAACAACACTCCCCGCGCCTCCGCCTGGCCCAATAACCAACCCCACAGCACAAAATTAGTCAAGGTTGCAGGTGCTCCCCAAATCCTGCCACCATAGTAGGCTTGGCCTGCCAATTCCACCCCTGCACTGCCCCGCAACACCTCAAATCCCAACCAGCCGATCGGCCCCTGGGCCACCACAATCAAGCTACCCACACCGATCGCCACCAAGCCATAGCGCAGCAAAATCACCCCCACCTCCCGATCGTCGCCGCGCCCGATCGCCTGGGCTGTTTGCCCCGTCGTCCCCATCCGTAGAAAGCCGAAGGTCCAGTACAAATAGTTGAACACCACCGTCGCTAGGGCCACCCCGGCCAAGTCCTCCACCGCCGCCCAACGCCCCAAAAAGGCCGTATCTGCTAGACTCGCCAGGGGAACTAGGAAGTTAGAGAGAATATTGACCGCTGAGAGCTTGATAAAAGTCCGATAGGGCGACATACGCTTTCCACACCTTTCCACACCTTTCCACTGCACCCATCGAATGGACACCTCCAATAGGACACCTCGATTAATCCGAATTTTTGGGAGACAGCCCACGCAAGAATCAGGGTTTGGGTTGGGCGGCGAAGCCGCCCAACCCAATGAATCGAGGTGTCCACTTATTAATTAAGGTATCCCTAGTCATTAGGACACCTCGATTAATTCAACTTTTTGGGAGACAGCCCACGCAAGAATCAGGGTTTGGGTGGGGCGGCGAAGCCGCCCCACCCAATTAATCGAGGTGCCCATTAAGGTGTCCCTAGGGGAGTTGTCTTTTCAGGGCGAGTAAGGCTTCTGCGTTGAGGGTAACCTGAACCGCAAGACGTTGATTGGCATCCTTGAAGG